>JAYUBO010000029.1:0-3916 GCA_043740815.1 Frankiales bacterium
GTGGTGCTTGGACAGCGAGCGGATCCCCTGGGGTGACAGGAACTCCGCCTCGTCCAGCAGGTAACCGAGCACCCGCCGGAGCCGGTCCGGGCTGAGCACGGACAGCATCCTGCAACCGCTGCTGTCCGTGAACAGGCTGCGGCACTGCTCGGGCCGGTGCCGCTCCAGCCACTGCACCCGTGAGGCGAAGTCGGGCAGCATCTCGAGCAGCTCCAGCTCGGCCAGCTCGACCGCAAACACCGGGATGATGCCGACCGCGGACCGTACCCGCAGCGGTGTCGGCTCCGCTCCACTCGTGCGCAGGACGTCGTAGAAGAAGCCGTCGTCGTCGTCCCACAGGTCGAGGGTGTTGAGCGCCTGCGCGATGCCGAGGAAGTGCTCGAAGAACTTGGTCGCCACGTCCTCATACGTCGGGTCGTGGCCCGCGAGCTCCAGGGCTATCCCCAGCAGGTTCAGCGCGTACATCGCCATCCAGCTGGTGCCATCGGCCTGGTCGAGCCAGGCCCCGCCGGGTAGCGGCTTCGAGCGGTCGAACAGCCCGATGTTGTCCAGCCCGAGGAACCCGCCCGCGAACACGTTGCGACCGTCGGTGTCCTTGCGGTTGACCCACCAGGTGAAGTTCATCAGCAGCTTGTGGAAGACCCGCTCGAGGAAGTCGTAGTCCTTGCGTCCAGTCTGCTCCGCGTCGATCCGGAACACCCGATGTGCCGCCCACGCATGCACCGGCGGGTTCGTGTCATCGAGCTTCCACTCGTACGCCGGTAGCTGGCCGTTCGGGTGCATGTACCACTCGCGACAGAGCAGGACGAGCTGCTCCTTGGCAAAGTCAGGGTCGACCTGGGCCATCGGCACCATGTGGAACGCGAGGTCCCACGCGGCATACCAGGGGTACTCCCAGGCGTCGGGCATCGAGATGATGTCGGCGTTGCCCAGGTGCTTCCAGTCGCCGTTGCGGATCGCTCCGCGACCGGGGTCGGGTGGCGGGTAGGTGGGGTCGCCCTGGAGCCATTCGTCGACGCGGTAGCCGTAGTACTGCTTGGTCCAGAGCAGCCCTGCGAGCGCCCGCCGGTGCACGAGCACCTCCTCGGCGGGTGTGCCCGTGGGTAGCAGCGAGGCGTAGAACTGGTTGCACTCCTGTTCCCTGGTCGCCAGTGTCGCCGCAAAGGAGGGACCGAGCGGGTCCTGGGTGGGCTCGCCTGGCTGGTCGGGCTCATCGGGGGCCAGCCTCAGGTCGACGGTCCAGACCTCGCCGGCGGCCAGTTCCTTGATGTACCAGGCACTTGCCTTGGTTCCGGTCCGCTCGGGGTTGACCGTCGGCAGCCCGTGCACCACGTGGTCGTTGATGCCGTCCTTCACCCACGGCGTGCGGTTGGGCGTTCCCCAGAGCACCTGGCTGTTGGTCTCGTTGTCGGTGAACACCAGGGTCGGGTCACCGCCGCAGGTGAGCCGTCGCCTGCCCAGCAGGCCGTGCTGCAGCGTGATGGTCCGGTCGTCGGCGGCGGCCATCGACGCGCGGCGCTCGTCGCGTCCCCAGGCCCAGGTGTTGCGGAACCACAGGGTGGGCAGCAGGTGCAGCGTGGCCGTCTCCGGTCCGCGGTTGGTGACCGTCACCCGTATGCACAGGTCCTCAGGACCGGCCTTGGCATAGGCGATCTCGACGTCGAAGAAGCGGTCCTCGTCCAGGACGCCGGTGTCGACGAGCTCATACTCTGGCTCCTGCTTGGTCCTGCGTGCGTTCTCCTCACGCAACTGCGCGTAGGGGAACGCGGCCTGCGGGTAGCGGTAGAGCCAGCGCAGGTAGGAGTGCGTGGGGGTGGAGTCCAGCGGCCACCAGTGCTCCTTGACGTCCTCCCCGTGGTTGCCCTCCCCATTGGACAAGCCGAACAGCCGCTCCTTCAGGAATGGATCCTTTCCGTTCCAGAGTGCGAGCCCAAAGCACAGGTGCTGCCACCGGTCGCACACCGCACCCAGCCCGTCCTCACCCCAGCGGTAGGTCCGCGACCGCGCCTGGTCGAACGGGAAGGAGCTCCAGGCGTCGCCGTCGGCGCTGTAGTCCTCGCGCACCGTCCCCCACTGCCGGAGCGCGACGTAGGGACCCCAGTGCTTCCAGGCAAGCTCCCCGCTCCTCGCCTGCGCCAGCCGCGCCCGCTCCGGGGTCACCGCGACTCGTCGTATCGGGTCGTGAGGCGGTCCCGGACTTCCTGGGGGGTGTAGCTACGTCGCTGGCGCTCCTGCCGCGCCACGACCGCCCCCGTGGCGGCGACGCCCGCGAGCCCGGCCAGCCCCAGCCACTTCCACACCCTCATGTGCGCGACGATACGGCCATGCAGCTGTCCCTGGACGAGGCCGTGTCCCTGACGCGTACTGGCGACGTGTGGCTGTTCCGCGGGACGTCCAGGGCGGACAAGGTGATCCGCACCCTTACCAACGCGCCGGTCAACCACGTCGGGATGGCCGTGGTCCTCGAGGACCTGCCACCCTTGATGTGGCACGCCGAGCTGGGCCAGTCGCTGCCGGACGTCTGGGCGGGTAGGCACCACCGCGGCGTCCAGTTGCACGACCTGCACGACGCCGTCGTCACCTGGTGCGAGCGCTACCACCAGCGAGCGTGGCTTCGGCAGCTGGCCGGTCCGGTCACCCCCGAGGTCGAGGATGCGGTCCTGACGACTGTCGCCCGGCTCGACGGCACACCCTTCCCGTCCACCGCCCAGCTCGCCGGAGGCTGGCTGCGCGCGCGCCTGCCCAGCGCTCCCGCCGGCCGGCACACCGCCGTCGAGACGGCCTTCTGCGCCGACGTCCTCGCCCGGACCTACCAGGCGATGGGCGTCTTGAGCACGAGCCGGCCTTCGGCCTTCTACGACCCAGGCAGCTTCTGGAGCGGTGACGACCTCGCGCTCGCCCCCGGCTTCTCGTTGGGCCCCGAGCTGGCGGTCACGATAGGCCCCTGAGGCCACCCCCAGGTGTCCTGGCCGCCAGGCGTGGGTGTGCGACCGAACACCCGCAGTAAGCCGAACGGGCGGCCCTCCCGAGGGAGGACCGCCCGTTCGGCTTACTGGTCGTGCGTGCCTGTCTGAGTTCCTCACCGGTCAGGTGCGGAGGAAGGACTTCGTCAGAAGTCCATGTCTCCCATGCCGCCGCCGCCACCGGGCATGCCAGCAGAGGCCTTCTCGGGCTTGTCGGCAATGACGCACTCGGTGGTGAGGAACAGCGCAGCGATGGACGCAGCGTTCTGCAGGGCGGAGCGGGTGACCTTGGCCGGGTCGAGGATGCCGGCAGCGATCATGTCGACGTACTCGCCGGTCGCGGCGTTGAGGCCCTGACCGGCAGGCAGGTTGCGGACCTTCTCCACGACGACTCCACCTTCAAGGCCGGCGTTGATCGCGATCTGCTTGATCGGGGCCTCGAGCGCCAGGCGCACGATGTTGGCACCGGTCGCCTCGTCACCGACCAGGTCGAGCTTGTCGAACGCGGTGACCGCCGCCTGCAACAGCGCGACGCCACCGCCGGCGACGATGCCCTCCTCGACAGCAGCCTTCGCGTTGCGGACGGCGTCCTCGATGCGGTGCTTGCGCTCCTTGAGCTCGACCTCGGTCGCCGCGCCGGCCTTGATGACGGCGACGCCGCCGGCCAGCTTGGCGAGGCGCTCCTGGAGCTTCTCGCGGTCCCAGTCCGAATCGGTGTTGTCGATCTCGGTCTTCAGCTGGGCGATGCGACCCTTGACGTCGTCCTCGTTGCCGGCACCATCGACGATGGTGGTCTCGTCCTTGGTGATGATCACCTTGGCGGCCCGACCGAGCAGGTCGAGCGTGACGTTCTCCAGCTTGAGGCCAACCTCTTCGCTGATGACCTGGCCGCCGGTGAGGATGGCCATGTCCTGCATCATCGCCTTGCGACGATCGCCGAAGCCCGGAGCCTT
>JAYUBO010000030.1:0-8900 GCA_043740815.1 Frankiales bacterium
GCCTACCTGCACGAGTACAACCATCACAGGCCCCACACCGCGATAGGCAAGGTCCCACCCATCACACGCTTAACCAACGTCCCCGGGCAGTACAGCTAGGACGCAACGTCAGGGGAGGTAGCCCACGACACCAGGTGTCCTAACAACTCAGGGGGCCGTGAGCGTGAAGGCTAGGACGCAGGGGTAGGTACTAGTGCCGCTTAGGGTGGAGCAATGGAACAGCCGAGGACGCACGCGGTGCGCGAGCTGCTCTCCGAGCCCGACTTCGCGCGGCTGTTCCGGGTACGGCTGGCCGGCCAGTGCGGGGACGGGTTATTCCAGGGCGCGCTGTTCGGGGCGACCTTCTTCAACCCCGAGAAGGCCACCAGCGCCACCGAGGCCGCCGCGGCGTTTGCGACGCTGCTGCTGCCCTACAGCCTGGTCGGCCCGTTCGCCGGGGTGCTCCTGGACCGTTGGTCCCGGCAGCGGGTCCTGGTGGTGGCCAACGTCGCCCGCGCGCTGCTCCTGGTCGCCCTGGCCGGGTCACTCGCGCAGACCGGCTCGACCAGCGTCGGGACGGTCGGGTTGGCGCTGGTCCTGGTGTCGCTCAACCGGTTCGTCCTGTCGGGCCTGTCGGCGGCGCTGCCCCACGTCGTCGCTGCGAAGCGGCTGGTCACCGCGAACTCCCTCACCACGACCCTGGGCAGCGGCGCGGCGGCGGTCGGGGGGGTCAGCGCCCTCGGGCTGCGAGAGCTGTTCGGGCGCGACGACGCGGGTGCCGCCTGGATCGCGGTCTGCGCGGCAGGGATCTACCTGGTGGCCGGCGCCCTCGCTGCCCGCATCGCCAGGGACCGGCTCGGGCCAGACCTCATCGCGCGAGAGGCAGTCGGCGCGGCGCTCAAAGCGGTGGCGCGCGGATTCGGCGAGGGCGCCCGGCACCTGCGCAGGCACCCGCCCGCCGCCCGGGGCCTCGCCGCCATCACCGCCCACCGCTTCTTCTACGGCCTGTCCTTCATCGTGACCCTGCTGCTCTACACCAAGACCGGCTACCTCCACCGCGGTCTCGCGGGCCTCGGTCAGGTCGTCACCGCCTCGATCGTCGGCGGCCTCGGTGCGGCAGCGGTCACCCCCCGGGCGACCCGGCGCCTCGGGACGCAGACCTGGATCGTGGTGGTCTTCGCCGGCGCGGCCGGGTTCGAGCTCGCCTTCGGTACGCCGTACACGCACGCGTCGTTCCTGGTGGCGGCGGTAGGGCTCGGGTTCGCCGCGCAGGCCGCGAAGATCTGCGTCGACACCCTGATCCAGGAAGCCATCGACGACGATTTTCGCGGCCGGGTCTTCGCGCTCTACGACACGCTGTTCAACGTCGGTTTCGTCTCGGCGGCAGCGCTCGCGGCGGTGCTGGTGCCGAACGACGGCAAGAGCTATCCGGTCCTGTTCCTCATCGCCGGGGGATATGCGGTGACTGCGCTGATCTACGGCGTCTTCGTCCGCCTCCGCGCTCCCCTCGAGCCCGCGGAACCGGTCGTCATGTCCGCCTGAAGTGGCCAGCGCAGGGAGCTAGCCCACAGGTCGGGCCGCCCACCAGGCCCGCAATTCGGCGGCTGCCACGTCAGGTCCGAGCGGCCCGCGCTCCATCCGCAGGGCGAGCAGGTGCTGGTAGGCGTCCCCGACGACCCGCCCCGGTGGTACGCCGAGGATTTCCATGATGGCCACTCCGTCAAGGTCTGGGCGGATGGCCCGGAGCTCCTCCTGTTCGGCGAGGACCGCGATCCGCCGCTCGAGGTCGTCGTAGGCCGACGACAGGGCCGTGGCCCGGCGGCGGTTGCGCGTCGTGCAGTCCGATCGGGTGAGCCGGTGGAGCCGGTCGAGCTGGTCGCCGGCGTCGTGGACATAGCGGCGTACCGCCGAGTCGGTCCAGGGAGAGGTGCCTGGCTGGCCGTAACCGTGAAAGCGCAGGTGCAGCTCGGTGAGCTGGAAAACCGCCTCGACGACGTCCTTGCCGAACGTCAGCGCACGGAGCCGCTTGCGGGCCAGGTGCGCGCCCTTGACCTCGTGATGGTGGAAGGACACGCCACCGCCCGGCTCGTGCCGCCGGGTCGCCGGCTTGCCGATGTCGTGCAGCAGCGCCGCCATCCGCAAGATCAGGTCCGGCCCGTCAGGCTCGAGCGCGATGGCCCGCTCGAGCACCTGCAGCGTGTGCTCGTAGACGTCCTTGTGCTGGTGGTGCTCGTCGATCTCCAGGCGCAGCGCGGGTAGCTCAGGCAGGACGTGGGCGGCCAGGCCGGTGTCGACGAGCAGTGACAGACCGGCGCGGGGGAAGGCGCCCAGGAGCAGCTTCTCCAGCTCGCCGCGGACCCGCTCGGCGGACACGATCTCGATCCGGGCGGCCCGGTCGGTCATCGCGGCGACCACGTCGGGGGCAACGGCGAAGCCCAGCTGGGAGGCGAAGCGGGCGGCGCGCAGCATCCGGAGCGGGTCGTCGTCGAAGGAGTCCTCGGGTCGGCCGGGGGTCCGGATCACCCCGGCCGCGAGGTCCTCCATCCCGCCGTACAGGTCGACGAACGCGCCGGGGGACTTCCAGTCGGGCAGCTGGAGGGCAAGAGCGTTCATCGCGAAGTCCCGGCGTAGCAGGTCGTCGGCGAGCTGCTCGCCGAACACGACGGAGGGCTTGCGCGAGCTCCGGTCGTAGGCCTCAGCCCGGTAGGTCGTGATCTCCAGGCGGGCACCATGCTTCTGGACCCCCACCGTCCCGAAGGCGATGCCCACCTCCCAGGTCGCGTCGGCCCAGCCGTCGACAAGCGCAAGGACCACCTCGGGGCGGGCTTCTGTGGTCAGGTCGAGGTCGTCACCGAGCCGTCCGAGCAGCGCGTCCCGCACCGAACCGCCGACCAGGTGCAGCGCGTGGCCCGCCGCGGCGAAGCGCTCGCCAAGCTCGACCAGCAACGGGGAGCGCGCGACGAGCTCGCGGACGGCATTGCTCTGCAGCTCGCTCAACGGACGGCTCTGGGACACGGGGACCAAGGGTACGGCGCAGGGCGTTGTCCGGGGTCGTCCCGCCGTACGCTGAGCGCATGCCTCCCGTCCCGACGCCACCGCGGCGCCCGCTGCGCAGGGTGGACGAGACGAGCGCAGGTGGCCTGGTCCTCGACCGTCGGGGACCTGCGGCCTGCGGAGCCCTGATCGGTCGCCTCGACCGGCGCGGACGCCTGCTGTGGTCGCTCCCCAAAGGCCACGTCGAGCCGGGCGAGACCGAGCCGCAAACCGCGGTCCGTGAGGTGCGGGAGGAGACCGGTGTCCTCGGTGAGGTCGTCGGCAAGCTCGGCACCATCGACTTCTGGTTCGTCGCCGACGGCCGCCGGGTGCACAAGACGGTGCACCACTTCCTGCTGCTGGCCAGCGACCCTCGGGACGGGCTGGAGCTGTCCGACGAGGACGTCGAGGTCAGCGAGGTGGCCTGGGTGCCGGTCGACGAGCTCGCCGCCAAGTTGGCCTACTCCGACGAACGACGGCTCTTGGCAAAGGTCCCCGAGCTGCTGGCCGACACCGCGTGAGGCTCCGGTGGTGGGCGGCGGCGGTGCTGCTCGCCGGGGTGACAGCCGTCCCGGCCGTCGCCGACCCCACGCCGTCGCCCTCGCCGTCGCCGAGCTCGCCGGCTCCGGAAGCCCCGCTGAAGGTCAACGTGACCGAGCTGCTGCCCCGAGCGCCGGTCGCGCACGGCGCCTTCGAGGTGTCCGGCACCGTGAAGAACATCGGCACCACAGCGGTGACGGACGTCCAGGTGCGTCTGAAGGTCGGCGAGATAGTGACGCTCCGCAGCGACTTGCATGCGGCCGACACCGACCGGCCGGTCACCTACAGCCGGGAAGGCGCCCGGGTCCTGCTGGCAAACCCGCTGGCACCGGGTGCGTCGGCGCCGTTCGACATCCGCACCGACCTCGACGCCCTCCGGATCCGCTCACTGGGCGTCTACCCGCTGGACGTGGAGGCCCGCGGTGACGCCGGTGCGGGATTCCAGAGCCTGGGCCTGGCGCCGACCTGGGTGCCGTTCTTCGCCGACGCCGGCCCCCGGCAGAACCAGGTCGCGGTGCTGTGGCCCCTGGTGGACCAGCCGCACCAGATGGTGACGTCCACCTTCGCCGACGACCGCCTTGCCACGCGCCTGGCGCCCACTGGGCGGCTCGGCCGGATGCTGGCCGTCGCCAGGGGGGCGGGCCGCCGCGACTGCGGCCGGGGGGTGATCACGGCCGCCGGGCTTCGCCAGAAGCCGCCGACGCGCTGCGAAGCGGTACCGATCACCTACGGGGTCGACCCGGATCTGCTCGCGGCCGCCGCGACGATGACCTCCGGCTACCGCGTCACAGCGTCCCCGAAGGCCGTCCCCGGCACCGGAGGCGCCGTGGCCGAGGGCTGGCTGGACTCCCTGCGCGAGGGGCTGTCCGCGGGCACTGCCGCCAATGCCGTCCTCGCCCTGCCCTACGCCGACCCGGATGTGACGGCCCTGACGCGCACGAGCGGCGGACGCGACGACGTAGCCCTCGCGACCGTCCTGGGCAGCAGCACGGTGGGCGACGTGCTGCAGGCGACGGCCCTGACCGCGGTGGCCTGGCCACCGGCCGGCCCCATCAGCCAGGGCGCGACGGACGCCCTGGCCCGCAACGGCGCCACGGCGTTCGTGCTCGATGAGTCCGCGTACGCCCAGCCTGACAGCGAACCCAGCTTCACCCCGACGACCCGGACAATCTTGTCCTCGTCAGCCACCGGCACCGAGCTAGACGGACTGGTCGTCGACAGCGACCTGTCCACGCTCGTCCTCGGACCCGAGTCCACCATCCTGGGGCCGCGGCTGGCCGAGCAGCGCTTCCTCGCCGAGACCGCGATCCTCGCCACGCAGCGCCCAGGCGAGGCCCGGACCTTCCTGATCGCCCCCGACCGACGCAGCGACGTGTCGGTCGCCGCCAGCACCGCCGCGCTGCGCGACCTCGGACGGGTCCCGTGGCTGTGCCCCGTCACCCTCGCTGCGGTCGCGGCCGGGACCGAGCACTGCGTCGAGCAGCCCACCGTGAAGTCGGTCGGGCCAGCCGACCGGGGGACGCTGCGCTCTGACCGCGCCAACGAGCTGCCCGCCTCCTATCTGGCGGGGATCGCCGCCGACCGGGACGTCGTCGCGCAGCTCACCGACGCGGTGCTGAGCGACGCGCAGGCCACGGCCGTCCGCAATGCCGTTGCCGCAACCAAGCTCCGCCTCCGGCAGGCCGTCGCGCGGGCCGAGTCGAGTGCCTGGCGCACCGACGCCGCCGGCGGCCAGGCCAGCGCCAGCGCCTTGCACCACGAGGTGGCCCGGCTCGTCGACCACCTCGTCGTCCGGGGTGGCAAGGCCCTGCTGACCTCGAGCAAGGGCACGCTGCAGGTCAGCATCGAGAACACCCTCGACGTGCCGGTCGACGTCCGGGTCCGGTTCTCCTCCAAGACCGCGACGCTGTCCAACGCCGAGACCGGACTGGTTCAGGTCCCCGCCGGTCACGCCGTACAGGCCGGTGTCAAGGCGCAGGCGCAACGGTCCGGCCAGTTCGTGGTCTTCGCGCAGATCGTCGACCGCAACGGCAAGCCCTTCGGCCAGGAGGCCGAGGTGATCGTGCGCTCCACCCGCTTCGGCCGGCTCGCGCTCGCCGTGACCGCCGGAGGGTTCGGGGTCCTGCTCATCGCCGCCGGCGTCCGTCTGGCCCGTCGCGCACTGCGCGCCCACAGATGAGCCTGCTGCGCTCTACCCGCACCATGGCGCTGGGCACCGTGGCCTCCCGGGGAACCGGCTTCCTGCGCACGGCAGTGCTGGCCGCCGTACTCGGCCTCAAAGGCGTGGCGGTCGCCTTCAACGTGGCCAACACCGCCCCCAACATCGTTTACGACCTGCTCCTGGGCGGGATCCTCACCAGCGTCGTGGTCCCGATGCTCGTGCAGGCCCACGCCAGCGGTGACGGCGCGGAGTACGCCCAGCGGCTGCTCACCCTGACGCTGCTCGTCCTTGGCGCCGCGTCGGTGCTGCTCGTCATCCTTGCCCCACAGATCGTCGACCTCTACGCCAACTCCAAGGTCGACGACGACACCCGTCGCCTTGCGGTCCTGTTCGCCCGGTTCTTCCTGCCGCAGGTGCTGTTCTACGGTCTCGGGGCCGTCCTCGGTGCCTACCTCAATACGCACGGACGGTTCGGCCCACCGATGTGGGCGCCCGTCCTCAACAACGTCATCGTCATCGTCACGCTGATCGCCTTCGCGTTCCTGCCAGGACCGTCAGCGCTGACGAGCGCCAGCATCACTGACACCCAGGTCTATGTGCTCGGGATCGGCGTCACCCTCGGGATCGTGGCCCAGACGGTCGCCCTGCTACCTGCCCTGCGCGCCACCGGGCTCACCTTGCGGCCCCGGTTCGACCTGCGGGGCACCGGCCTCGGCCCCACCGCCCGGCTGGCCCGCTGGACGTTCTTCTACGTCGTGTGCAACCAGCTCGTATTCGTCGTCGTGGTGCAGCTTGCCACCGGCACCGGCCACGCCCGCGACTACCCGTCGTATACCTACGCCTACTTGCTCTGGCAGCTGCCACACGCGGTGGTCGCCGTCAGCATCATCACCGCCCTGCTGCCCGCGATGAGCCGCTCGGTCGTGGCAGGGCGGCTGGATGAGCTGCGGACCCAGCTCGACGGCGGGCTGCGGCTGACCGTCAGCATCCTGGTGCCGGCGGCCGTCGCCTACGTCGTCCTGGGCCACCCGATCGCGTCGCTGGTCTTCGGGCACGGCCGGGCTTCCGGGGCCGACGGGCGCTTCGTCGGGACGCTGCTCGCGGTCTTCGCAAGCGGGCTGGTCGCGTTCAGCACCTACCAGCTGCAGCTGCGGGCCTTCTACGCGCTGCAGGACACCCGCACGCCCGCGCTGGTCAACCTGGCCGTCAACGTCACGACCGTGGTGGTGGACCTGGTGCTCTACGCGGTCCTGCCGGACGACCTGAAGATCGTGGGACTCGCGGCCGGCCAGGCCGCGGCGTACCTCGTGGGGGTGGTGGTCTGCACAGCCGTGCTTTCCCGCCGGCTTCCGTCCGACCCAGGTGGCTTCGTCCTGCGTACGACGGTCCGGTGCCTGCTGGCCGCCGCCATCCCCGGGACCCTCGCGCTGCTGCTGGTCACTGCCGTCGAGGCCGTCCTCGGAACCGGCCTGCTCGGGGCCGTGGCCGCCTGCGTCATGGCCGGCAGCCTGCTCGGGCTGGGCTACGTCCGCGGGGCTGCCCGGGTCCGGGTCCCGGAGGTAGCGGCTCTCACCGGGCCGCTGCTGAGCCGCCTACGGCTGGGCTAGCGCCCGGAACGCTCAAGAGAACGCCTCCGAGCGCCGAACCTCAACAGGTGAAGCGCATGCGGGAAGACCGTGGCTCGGTCATGCTGGCCTGGCTGACCAAGATCGTCCTGATCCTGGGCGTCCTCGGGATGCTCGCCTTCGACGGCATCTCCCTGGTGCGCACCGAGTTCGTCGTGGCCGACCACGCCAACACCGCCGCCGCCGCTGCGGCCGACGCCTACGCCCAGACGCACGATGTCCAGAAGGCGTACGACGCCGCGCTGGCCTTGGCCATCCCGCAGAGCGAGACGATCGATCCGAAAACCTTCACGGTCCGGCCGACCGATGGGCACGTGTTGCTGACGCTGCGTCGCGAGGCGCAGACCCTATGGCTGTACCGCATCGGGCCGCTGAAGAAGTACCTCATCCAGAGCGCCCTCGGCGAAGGTGGTCCCCCCTCGTGAGCGCCGAACCGTCTGTGGCGCGGCTCGCTGCGGTGCTAGCCCTCGGCGCACTGCTGGCCTCCGGGCTGCCCGGGGCCGCGCACGCCAGTCCCGTCGGTGACGCGAAGCAGCAGGCCGCGGCGCTCCGGGTCCGTATCGACGCGCTGCGTACCCAGGCCGAGATCGCGACAGAGGACTACGACGCGGCCTACGCCCAGCTCGGGGCGGCCGTCACCGAGCATCTGAGCGCCGAACGCGCCCTCCAGGTCGCCCAGCAGGCGTCCGAGACGTCCAACAACCGCACGTCCCTGCGGGTGCGCGCCCTCTACATGTCCGGTGGCACGTCCGCCCTCTACGCCCGCGTGCTGGCGAGCTCCTCCGTCGCCGAGATGGCAGACCGGGTCCAGCAGGTGCAGGCGGTCCTGCGCGAGGACCACACCGCTACCCGGGCAGCCGGCCAGGTCGTCGCCGGACGACAGGCCGCGGAGAAGCGCCTCGCCGACACCGCCGACACCTCGGTCCGCCTGCAGAAGCAGGTGGCAGACCGGGCGGACGCCGTGCGCGGCCTGCTAGCCCAGACCGACGCGCTGCTGGCTGCCGCCGACGCCCGGGTGCGGGTGCTCGCCGAGCAGCAGCGCCGCGCGGCGGAGGCCGCCGCGGCCATCCGAGCCGCCGCCACCCTGACTGCTGCCACGGCCACGGCTTCAGCCGCTGGCCAGGGTGCCCTGGCCACACTGCCGAACGTCCCGACCAGCCCGGTCGGCGCCGCAGTCCTCGCCTTCGCGCGGGCCCAGCTCGGCAAGCCCTACGTCTGGGGGGCCGTCGGCCCGAACTCCTACGACTGCTCCGGCCTGACCGGTGCGGCGTACGCGGCGGCCGGGGTGCACCTGCCCCGTGTCGCCAGCCAGCAGTGGTTCTCCGGACCGCACGTCGCCCTGGCCGACCTCCAGCCCGGCGACCTGATGTTCTGGGCGAGCAACCCCAATGACACCAACAGCATCCACCACGTGGCCCTGTACCTCGGCGACAGCATGATGCTGGCCGCCCCGCACACCGGGGACGTCGTCAAGATCGAGCCGGTGTACCTCGACGGCTACCTCGGCGCCGTCCGCCCCGGAGTCGCCTGACTCGCCCTCCCCCGGCTGACTGTCGCAGCGG
>JAYUBO010000031.1:0-3831 GCA_043740815.1 Frankiales bacterium
GCTGCCCACCGGCTGGCCTCCCGCCGTGCCGCTCCCGACCGGTCTGGTGGTCACCCGGGCCGAACAGCGAAGCGGCGGTCGGCTGATTGCCTACGGACGAGTAGGCGACGACCCGCACACCGTCGTGCAGTTCTTCGACAGCCGGCTGCCGCAGCGCAACGCGGAGATCGACCGGTACGACGCGGGATAAGACCTCGTCGGCCGCACGGTGCAGGGGGGGTGGACGACTGGGGCGCAGCGCGCCCGGGACAGACACCCTGCGGTGGTGTCGCGAACACCGCACACCACGCAAGAGCCCTTTTTCTGTGCTGGCGCAAAAAGTGTCAACTAGAATCGGAAGTCGTCCGGTGCGAGACCGGTTGATCGATGTCCAGTAGCACCTGGGCACCGGACATCTCGACCAGAGCCGGACCGTGCACGACGAGTTTCGCCTCGCAGCCCTCCCCCGAGAACGACGAGCGGCGCCACGATGACGGCAGCGTCGAGGAGCAACCGCCAGGCCGCCGGCAGTCCCACCGGCATGATTCCGTCGTACTTCGTTGGCTCTTCTGAGCGTCGGACTGGGTGGCGGACGCTGGGCCTGGGCGTGGTGCTGGCGGCCTTGAGGCGGGGTCTGCCTGGGTGCGCGGCCCGAACACGGTTGGCGGTTGCGGCGGTGCCGTGGGCGCGGTTCGACATCGGGCACGCCCGTGCGTTCGTTGATCAGGTCACCCGGCTAGTGGTTCAGTGCTCCAAACCCGCCGTCACGCAGCTGATGCCGGGAGCTCCACACTCTCGCGATGGCCGACTCACGGGCCTCGGCACGCAACAACAACCGGCGCTGCCGCGCGCCAGGAACCGGCCAGATTTGAGTCGGGGTGAGGTTGTCCGTTCTAGCGCTTTGGGCATCACCATCGAGGCCCTGATCTCTTGTGGCAACAGTGCCAAGGCAAGCCCCACGTGCGTCTTCGTTCAGGTCTCGCCGTCAAGGTGTCGGTGTGCCTTGAGGGCCAGCCACACCTCCGCGAGGTCCCCGGTGGCCGCCAGATCCCGTTCGCTGATCTGCGAGAACCGACGCAGCCGGTAGCTCAGCGTATTCGCATGAATGTGCAGGATCCCGGCAGCCTCATCGGTACGCCGACCGCACTCCAGCCATGACCGGACACTCGCGACCAGATTGGTCCCATTCGCCTGGTCGTAGGCCAAGGCAGGCCCCAACACCCTTTCAGTCACGGCCGCCAGGACGTGCCGGTCCTCAGGGAGCCACCATGCCGCGGTGTCGTGGTCGCCGTAGGTGACGTGAGTCTGACCGGCGTCGACTGCGCGGGCCGCAGCCCACCGCGCCTCCCGCCGTGCGATGTCCAGGGAATCACCTTGGTCAAAGGGCCGGCTCGACCCGGATACGTCGTTCGGGCCCGAGTGGTCGGCAAGCACCTGTGCAGCAATCGGGTCGGCCGGTAGCAGAAGTAGGAAGCCCTCCTGCTGCCGCAGCAGCAGATACGGCAGCTGCGCCTCGTGGAGCCGACCCAACAAGTCGGACTCGTCCGGGGGCCCTTTTCGCGCCCTCAGCACGACGAGGACGACGCGACCTTCGGCGGCAAAGCCGGCCCGAAGCAGTCGGCGGCGTCTCGTCTGTGGTGGGAGGGCGTGCGACAGCAGTTCGGAGAGCGTCTCAGCTCCCTCCCGGCGCAGCGTTTCCCGTTCGTGGCGCACAATCGTGAGCAGGAGCGAGGCGACCGTGGCGATGTGCTGCACCACGGCCAGGCCTGCGGGTTGCGCGCCGTACCGGCCTTGCGCGAGCAGGTAGCCGGCGGTGCCACCGGGGGCCTGCACCGGCAGCACGAATCCTCCTGGGACCGTAGGTGGAGCGGCCGGGGACAAGGGCAGCAGGCTCGCCTCGGACGGACCGGGAGTGCGAACCCCGGGCAGCAGGGGGCGGCTCTGCGGGGTGCACAGGTAGAGGTCGTAGCCGGACAGCCGTTCCAGCCGGCTGAAGATCTCCGCGATCTCGAGGTTCTCGACGGTGATCCACCGCAGGGCTCCGAAAACCTGCAGTTGCGCACCCAGCCGCTGGCCCATGTCGGCCTGGACAGCGGCGGCGACCTCCTGCGCGATGGCGATGAAAGGGACGGGGAGGGGGACCTCCAGGACGGGCATCCCGCGCCGGTCGGCCGCGGCCAGGAACTCCTTGCGCAGGACGGGAACGTGGAGCTGCTCCGACAGCGCGAGCGCCGCCACTCCTGCGTCGTCAAGCCGTTCGAGGTAGGCGCGCTGCCCTGCTCCGCTCTTGGGGATCGCCAACCCCGTGGTCATGATGATCTCCGAGCCCAGCAGCCACGGGCGGGGGTCCGCCAGCTCGCTCACGTGCGCCCAGGACACCGACCGGCCGAGCCCCGCAGCTCCTGCCAGCACGCTCAGCTGCAGGGCAGGAGAGCGAACGACGTCCTCAACGGTGCAGTGCGTGGAGGCAGACACGCGGCCATCCTGCCTTGTGGTTGCACACAAAGGAAGCTGGTCCAGTTCATGCCCACCACCGTTGCAGCGATGTCGTGTACGTCACACACTCGGCGAGGCCAGGCGACGAGCCTGCGAAACAAGGAGCCTCATGACAAGCCACCGGCTGGAACGGACCACCGTCCGCGACGAGCGGCCGGCGACCGCCATCGAGATCCGTTCGATCGACTACGTCCCAGCTTCGGAACGCCACGGGCACGTTCGCGACCAAGGTCCTTTCTGGTTCCTCGGCAACTTCCAATTCTTCACCATCGCCATCGGCTTCCTCGGCCCGAGCTTCGGCCTCAGCCTCGGCTACTCCGTGCTGGCTGGTGCCCTGGGCATCGTCTTCGGCACGTTTTTCATGGCTTTTCACGCCACCCAGGGCGCCCGCCTGGGCCTGCCGCAGATGATCCAGTCGCGCGCACAATTTGGCTACCGGGGGGTCGTCGTCGTCCTGTTCGCCTCCCTGTTCACCTTTTTCGCCTTCAACGTCGTCGACACCATCCTGGTCGATGCAGGGCTGCACGGGATCTTCGGCTGGAACCCGACCGCGGTTGGCATCTCGATCACCACTGTGGCAGCGGTGCTGGCCATCTACGGGCACGACTGGCTGCACAAAGTCTTCCGGCTGCTCTTCTTCGTGTCATTCCCGTTCTATGTAATTCTTTCGCTGGGGATCCTCACCGGACAGGCCGGCGGCCACGCGCCGATCGCCGGCGGCTTCACGCTGGTGGGCTTCACCTCGATGTTCACCGCCAGCGCGGCCTACAACATCACCTACGCGCCCTACGTGTCCGACTACTCCCGCTACCTGCCGAGGACGACGCGCTCGACCCCCATCGTGGTCGCAGTGTTCCTCGGAGCCTCGCTGTCGGCCATCTGGCTGATCGCGGTCGGCGCCTGGCTCGCCTCCCGACTGGGAGCGACGGACGGCCTCGTCGCCCTGCGCGATGCGGGGGACAACATTTTGCACGGCCTCGGTTCACTGCTGGCCGTCCTCTCCGTCCTCGCTCTGGTCGCGACGATGGGGCTGAACGCCTACAGCGGGATGCTCTCGGCCGTGACGGGCATCGACTCGGTCCACTCGATCACCCCCACCCGGGGCATCCGGGTCGTCACAATCGTCATCCTGTCCGTGGCCTGGGCCATTGTCGGCATCGGCTTCGGCGGCAACTTTCTGTCCGCACTGTTCAGCGCACTGCAATACATGCTTTATCTACTGGTGCCCTGGACGGCGATCAACCTGGTCGACTACTTCGCCGTCCGCCGCGGGCACTACGCGATCACCGACCTGTTCACCCCCCGCGGCATCTACGGCGCATGGGGCCGCCATGGCCTGATCTGCTACGCCGTCGG
>JAYUBO010000032.1:0-2760 GCA_043740815.1 Frankiales bacterium
GGTCGGGGTAGAGCCACACGAGGTCCTCGCTGCTTGCCTTGACGACGTGGGCCGTCGCGACGCTGCGCTCGATGACCCGGCGTGCTGCGAGCACGTCACCGAGCAGCAGCGGCCGCACGTTCGGGTCGTAGCTCACCAGGACGGTGCCACCGGCCCGAGCGTCCGCTGCCAAAGCGTGGAGCAGGGCGCTCCCGGGGGCAGTCCAGGCTGCGATCGACCCCGTGTGCAGAACCTGGGTGGACACCGGCAGCAGCGCCATCTCAGACTCGGTCCACTGCCAGTCCGCGGTCCCGTTGATGTAGAAGTCGTAGGTGGGCTGGGCGTTCTCGTCGATGGCGACGACGGCAAGCGTCGTCGGCTCCACGGCCAGCGGTGCGGCGCTCAGGTCGACGCCTTCAGCGGCTGCGTGGGCACGCAGCTGGCGGCCGAAGGCGTTGTCTGCCAGCCGCGCCATCAGAGCGGTGGGGGTGCCGAGCCGGGCCAGGCCGACCGCGACGTTGAACGGACTTCCGCCTGGGCGAGGGTCGTAGGTCTGGCTCACCGGGTCCAGGACGAGGTCGATGAGGGCCTCGCCGACGACGGTGACCACCATGGGAGGGAGCCCTTCTACGAGGTGGGTTCCTGCCGGTCCCCAGCAGCCCGGTGACGACCGCGGTCAGCGGGTCCGAGATGAAGATAGCTCCGAGGCACAGCGGGCTGACTCCGCTTGGTTGTGCAGCGGTCGCACTTGCCCACCCATCACGAACGCGACGGTGCGGTGTCGTGCTCGGCGTTCCCTGGAAGCGTGCGCAGGCCCTTGGCCGCGGCCACCAGCAGGCAGACCACGGCGCCCACCACGGACGCGCCGATCGCCGTCGTACGCGTCCCCAGCGCTTGCGCCGTCGGTCCTACCAGGACGAAGCCGAGGGGCATCAGGGTCAGCGAGCCGAGGTAGTCGAACGAGGACACCCGCGACTGGGCCGCCGCCGGGATGCGCTCTTGCAACGCCGTCTCCCAGACGGTGAAGCACAGCGCCACGCACACCCCGGTCAGGGCCTCGAGCCCGGCAACCGCCCACGTCGGCAGCGCCGAGGCGCAGATCGCTGCCTGCGACGACGCCAGGCAGAGCGAACCCCCGATCAACAGGCCCGGCCGTCGCGGACGCCAGCGCAGGGCCAGCAGGCTGCCCACCACGGCTCCGACGCCGAAGCCGGCGCTGATCACGCCCCACGCGGCCGAGCCACCGCGCAGCTCCAGCGCCACCTTGGGCCCGAGGACGAACACCGCGGGCAGGACCAGCGCGTGGTACGCCGAGAACGCCAGCAACGTCGACCACACCCAGGACCGTGTGCGCACCTCCTGCCAGCCCCCGGAGAGCTGGCTGAAGAACGGTGTAGCGGACGACGGCGGTGCGGGTCGTGGGCGCAGACCGGTCAGGGTGATGGCGCTGACGACGAAGGTCCCGGCGTCGACGGCGAGCGCCCCTCCCGCTCCCAGCACGGCAACGAGGACCCCGGCCAGGGCGGGCCCGAGGACCATGCTTACGTTGGTGCTGAGCGCGAGCATCGCATTGGCCGGCTGCTCGTCCCCCGGGGTGACCACCTGCGGCACCAGGCCGAGGACGGCCGGGCGAAAGAAGGCCTCCGCCGCTCCGTAGACAGCTTGCAGGACCACCAGCTCCCAGACGGTTGCCGCCCCGGTCAGCAGGAGCCAGGCACTGCCACCCTGAGCCACCGCCCGCACGACATCGGAGCTCAGCATAGTCAGCTGTCTCGGCACCCGGTCGGCGACGACCCCGCCCACCAGAACGAACAGCGCCATCGTCAGCGCGCTGGCGCCCAGCACGAGACCGACGGCTGCGGCCCCCGCCCCCGGGACGGACAGCACGGCGAACGGCATGGCCACCATGACGAGCCGGTCACCCACGGACGACACCGCCTGGCCGGCCCACAGCAGCGCGAACTCACGGTGCCGCAGCACCGAGCGCCTCCCGGGCCCGAGCAGCGGCTCGGGGTCGGAGGAGGTGGTGCTGGGCGCGCTGACGGCTGCTCCCCGTGGGTGTCGGCGTCGGGTGACGGTGGCCGCATCGTGCCAGGTGCCGTGGCCTCTCGGCACCTTAGTTGTGACCCGGCCGGTCCAGCGATGAGACACTTCAGGGGTGTATCTGCGCGGAGAGCCGACACACCCCGACATCTTCGACCTGCCCTGGGACACCCCGCTCGAGCAGTGGCCGGCGCAGTGGCTGATCGGCCTGCCACGGGGGATCTCCCGGCACGTCGTGCGCTTCGTCCGCCTCGACGGCGTCGTCTTCGCCGTCAAGGAGATCGGGCAATGGTCAGCCGAGCGTGAGTACCGGCTGCTGCGGGCCCTCGAACGTGACGGCGTCCCGTGCGTGCATGCGGTGGGGATCGTGGACGGGCGTCAGGCGCCGGACGGCACCCGGCTCGAGACGGCCCTCGTCACGCAGCACCTGGAGTTCTCGCTGCCCTACCGCGCTCTGTTCTCGCAGACGGTCCGCCCGGAGACCGCCGTCCGGCTGCTCGACGCGCTGTCCGTGCTGCTGGTGCGCCTGCACCTGGCCGGTTTCTGGTGGGGGGACTGCTCACTGTCGAACACGCTGTTCCGACGTGACGCCGGGTCCTTCTCCGCCTACCTCGTGGATGCCGAGACCGCCGAACATCACCCCACCATCTCCGCTGGCCTGCGGACACACGACCTGACCATGGCGCGCACCTCCATCATCGGCGAGCTCATGGATTTGCAGGCAGGCGAGCTGCTCGA
>JAYUBO010000033.1:0-1803 GCA_043740815.1 Frankiales bacterium
GGCGCCGGTGCTGGCTTCGGGCAGTGACGTGTGGGACCCCACGACGACCCGACTGGGCAACTTCAGCCTCTTGAGTCAGGTGATCGTCTCGTCGTTGACCAGCAATCTCCCGAACGTCGTGAACACCGGTGCCACCTCCGGAGTGCGAGGGTTCACGAACGGCATCATGTCGCTGTCGACGGCATCGACGTTGACCAACGAGGCCGGAGCGGGCTACTCCTCCATCAAGGTGCAGCTCGGCCAATTGACCTGCGTTGCGGACGACCAGCGATGAAGCGGCTCACAGAGGTCCAGACCGACAAGGACGCGGGATTCACCCTCGTCGAGATGCTTATCTCCATGGTCGTGGTTTTCGTGCTCCTCGCCGTGACCTTTTCGGCGCTGAAGGTCAGCAGCGGGGTCGTCAAGACCTCCAACGAGCTCCATGACCTGAACGAGGAAGCCCGCCAGGCGCTGAACCGAATGGCGCGGGACCTGCGGCAGGCGAGCTCTGTGGTCACGGCGGTCAACCCTGACGGACCGACGTTCAACAGCAACGGCGTGGTCGGAATCCGGATTCAGGCCGACTTCGACGGTGACAGCTGCATCGGCGGCGTGGCCCTCCCCGGTCGGGACACGACCTTGCCGCCGTGCTTCACCCACAACAGCGGGAATCCCGAGGACATCACCTACTGCTTCGAGCCGACCACCAGGCAGCTCTACGTGATCGACAACCAGGTCACGCCGGCTGTCACCCCGATCAGCGCTACCAGCACCAACTGCTCGGGCGGGCAGCCGCTGCTGGCAGGGAACGTGTCCGCCTTCAAGGTCGAGTACCGGAGCAACAACTATCGCTATGACATCAACCCCAGCGACGGCGTCACGACCTGGCGTGAGCTCGATGAAGCGGGCAACCCGGTCGGCAACGTCAACGGCCTGCTGGACGTGGAGCTCGCGAACATCGACTCAGTGGTCCTGAACGTGACCATGAACATCGACAACCACCTCCAGGTCTACCGGACCCAGGTCGACCTCAGGAACACCTCATGACGGAGAATGCGATGCGCTGCCGGAACCCTCGCGACGACCGGGGCATTGCCATGCTCGCGGTGATCCTGGTCATCGCCGTCGTCGGGGCCCTCACCCTCACGGCCACGGCTCTCACCGTCAACAACCTTGGCAACAGCGGCCGGGATCGTCAGTCCCTCGGGGCGCTCTCGTCCTCAGAGGCGGGCGTGGCGCAGGCTCTTCAGTACCTGCGGGGGACGACCTTGGGCAGCTTGACGTGCCTGGAGCCTCCCGGCGGACCGGTGTCAGGGTGCACGACGTCGCCCAACCCCTGGGTCAACTCGACCAGTCCCAAGCAGATCCGGGTCGATGGCGGCACCGGCGCATGCGTCCTGTCGAGCGACTGCTTCAAGGTCTGGATCAGCACGGTGAAGCCCTACGTCCCCAACTGCGCGGCCCGGCACGCATCGCCGCCCGGGCAGTGCTACGGGAAGTACCGGATCCACTCGACGGGTGTCGCGGGCAGTGGCCCGGGAGCGCGCCGCCTCGCGGTCGATGTGCAGATGCAGCCCTTGTCCTACCCGCTCGGTGTGTTCTCCGAGACCAGCTTCAGCGGCAACGGCAACGTCGGTCTGCACTACGAGAGCATCTTCACCGGCGGTTGCATGTACAACCGGCAGAACGACGCCGCGAGCGGCAGTGGAGTCCAGTTCTCCTACGACGCTGCCGCTGGCCGCACCGCCCTCGACCTGTTCTATGACCAGCCTGCGGCGGCGCACGCTGTCGGAGGCATCTCGACGAGCAACAAAAGCTGCA
>JAYUBO010000034.1:0-3159 GCA_043740815.1 Frankiales bacterium
CCACCGAGCCGCTGCTGTCGAGGGCCTCGATCCGGATGATGTCGGTGCCCGCGAGCGAGCTCGTCCACGTGACGGACGCCGCGCCCTGCGTGTTGGTCACGCCGTACCGGGGCCAGCCGGTGCTCGGGCCGCTGCTCTGGCTGAAGCGGACGCACACCCCGCCGCGGTCGGGGGTGTCGGTCGTGACCCTTGCTGACACGGTGTGCGGGGCGGCGACGACGTTGGTGGTGTTGTTGGGCGACGCCGACAGCCCGGTCACTGTGGCCTTGCTCGTCGTGGGGCAGCCGGCTGCCCGTGCCGTGTCGGTGCCACTGAAGGCCGCTGCCAGTGCGGCGGTCAGGGCCAGCAACAGCACGATGTGGCTGCGGCTGCTCCTGAGGGTCACTCCCGGACGGTTGCGGCTCGGGCGAGGATCGTCAAGGCGGCACACGGGCAGGTGTCCGACCTGACACCGGACACGGCCACTCGTTGCTGACAGCGCGGGGCAGGCCCTCTACCGTCCGCGCCATGCGCACACGAGCACCTCGGGCAGGAGCCCTGCTCGTCCTTGTCGCCGTCCTGCTCGCGCTGGCCGGTCCTGTCCGGGCGGCTGGTTCGGGGCTGGAGCTGAAGGAGACGGTCGCAGGGCGCGCCCTTTCTGACTCCGGCCGCCGCGACCCGATCGTCCTGCGTGCCGCTACCGAGGCGGTGGTGAGCATCCAGGTCACCAACCACACCGGACGTCCGGTGGAGGTGCGTTCGGTCCGCCTGGACGCCCGCGTCCTGGGTCTCGCCTTCGTCAGCTACACCACCCGGGTCGACCTGACGCTGGCACCCGGAGACACCGGCACCCGAGTCTTCTCCCTCGACCTGGGGGACCTGCGCGGTCAGGCTTTGGGACTCATGAACGCCCGGCTGTCCCTGCTCGCCCCAGACCGAAGCGTGCTCGCGAGCGACAGCGGCACGGTCGACGTCCGAGGCAGCCTGCTCAGCGTCTACGGGGTCTTCGGCCTGTCCGTTGCGGCCCTCACGCTGCTGCTCCTCGCCCGGATCGTGTCCCGGGCGCGTCGCCGGCTGCTTGGCAACCGTGCGGTCCTGCGAGCCCTCGGCTGCGTACTGCCAGGCCTGGGTCTGGGTCTCAGCGTCACCTTCGTCCTCGGCCTGCTCCGCGTCCTGGCACCCACGCCGACGACCAGCGTGCTGCTCATGGCCGGCGGGGTGCTGATCGGGCTGGGTCTCGGGTTGGTCCTGCTGCACGGTCCCCCGACGGCTGGCGCTGCGACGCACGCTGAGGCGCTCGGCCCGGTTGTCCCGGAACGAGCCTCGGCTGCCGGAGTGCTCCCGTGGTGGCGCCGGGACGGGGAGGTGGCCGCTGCGGCAGTGCCCGAGGCCCGAACTGCCGCGTCCGCCCGCCCGGCCGAGGTGCGCAGGCGGATACCTTCCGCCGGGCCCGAGACCCAGCCCGGCGAGCCCTCCCCGCTACGACCGGCCGTGCGGCTGCGCCCGGCCGAGCGTCGCGTCCGGCTTCCCGTCGAAGGGCCCGTCACGGAGCAGCCGTTCGAGAGCGGATCGCCCCTTGAGTAGCCATCGGCCACCCAGACCAGGCTGGACGGGGCGAGTTCCAAGGGCCGGCTGCCTCGCCAGAACGGCCAGTGACCTCACGTCAGCCCCGCTGTCAGGCCCCGCCGTCAGTCCCTGGCCACACACCGGTTGCCCGTTCGAACGCTTGCGCCCCACCCCGTTGGGTGGCGGCTTTCACCCCCGCGTAGATCGCGCCTTCGAGCACGGCGGCCGGCAGCACCGTCTTCCACGACGCCTGCCGCTCGGTGGGTTCGGGTGCTGGCCCCTTCGCGAGCAGGTCCCACACCTTCGCGAACACCCGGCTGGCGAGCAGACCGCCCAGCACGCCGAACAGGATGCTCCACGGCTTGTAGAGCAGCTTCACAGTGGGTCTCCGCTCAGGTGGGGTGTCTGTGGAAGATGACCGGCGGCGGGCTCGGATAAACCTGGCGGTGATGCCCCCCGCTGCTGAGTCGCCGCACTTGTGCGATGTTGAGGGGGTCGAGCAGAAGGAGGCAGCGTTGGAGATCAAGGTGACGCCCCAGGGTCCGTACGTCGTGACGGGGGCTCCGACGCCGCACCGCGCCCGCGGCCTGACCACCGAGCAAGGCGAGCCGATCGCCTGGGAGCACGATGCGCCCCTGGGTGCCGGTGGCACCGAGCAGGGGGCTTCGTACGCGCTGTGCCGCTGCGGAGGGTCGGCCAGCAAGCCGTTCTGCGACGGTACCCACCAGACGCGGGACTGGGACGGGACGGAGACGGCTCCGACAAGCACCTACGCCGAACGGGCCAAGACCCTGCCGGGAACTGGAATCACAGTCCGTGACGACCGCGGGATCTGCGAGCACGCCGGCTTCTGCGCCAACAAGGTCAGCAACGTGTGGACCATGACCGGGGAGACCGACAGCACGCCCGTACGCTCGCAGGTCGCGGCGATGGTCGAACGCTGTCCGTCGGGTGCCCTGACCTACCGGCTCGAGGGGTCCACCGACGACATCGAGCCGCCCCTGGCAGCGGGCATCGCGGTCCTGGATGACGGTCCGCTGTGGGTTACGGGGGCACCGTCCGTCGTACGCGCTGATGGGGAGCCCTTCCAAAGCCGGGCCCGCATGACGCTCTGCCGCTGCGGGGCGTCGAAGAACAAGCCACTGTGCGACGGCAGCCACGCTGGAGCTGGCTTCCACGACGCCCCGAACAGCGCGCCGGCCGGGCAGGCGTAGTTGGCTCGGGACCCGGGCAGGAGGGCGCTGTGGAGCTGAGGAAGACGTTCCTGTCGTGGCCTGTCATGCGGCAGGTGACGGGCAAGGACCCGATGGCACGTGGTCCGGCGGCCCAGAGCGCCCACTCCGTCGGCATGCACGCCCGCACGACCACCGCCGACCGGGTCGTCGACAGTGTCTGCCCGTACTGCGCGGTGGGCTGTGGCCAGAAGGTGTTCGTCAAGGACGACAAGGTCATGTCGATCGAAGGCGACCCCAACAGTCCGGTCTCGCGCGGTCGTCTGTGCCCCAAGGGGTCGGCCAGCGAGCAGCTCGTCAACTCCCCGACCCGCACCACGACGGTCCGCTACCGGCGCCCGCACGGCACCGAGTGGGAGGACCTCGATCTCGAGACCGCCAC
>JAYUBO010000035.1:0-31750 GCA_043740815.1 Frankiales bacterium
CGCCGTCTGCCCGCAGCCGCTCCAGGCCGGCCGCTGCAACGACCAACGTCGGTGCCGAAGGTTGAGCCTGTACGACGGTCAGCACACCGAGGCTCAGCACGCCGGCTGCCGCGCCGGCGATCAGGCGAAGGGGCAGCGGCAAGGCCCACATGGCCCCGGCCCCCCCGGGCCACCTGGAGGTCCACGCCGGGAGGGGCAGCGTGAAGCGGGCGTCCTCGGTGCCGAGGACGTCGCTCACCCCGTCGGACCGACAGTCGCCTCGGCACTGCAGCCGGGCTGGGCTGCAGCGGTCGCCGGGTGCAGCGGCAGCCCGGTCCGGACCGAACAGAGGCGGAGCAGCTCGTCGTAGGCCGGCAGCCCGATCAGGGCGGTCAGCTCCGGCCCGTAGGAGACGACGACCGGGTCGGCGCCGACGTGCGCGTCCGGTGAGCTGGTGCACCACCAGTGCAGGTCCTCACCGCCGACGCCCCACCCTCGGCGGTCGAACTCGCCGAGGGTCGTCAGGGTCGCGGAGCTCTCGTCGGGGCGTTCGATGACCTCCTGCGAGCGCCGGACCGGCAGCTGCCAGCAGACGTCGGGCTTGGTGTCGAGCGGGTGCAGGTCGATCCGCAGTGCCAGGGCGTGCAGCGAGCAACCTTCCCCGCCGGCGAAGCCGGGACGGTTGAGAAAGATGCAGGCGCCGTCGACGACCCGGGTCTTGCGGGCCGGTTCGTCGTCGAGCTCGTCGTCGACCGAGAAGCCGTCCGCCCGCCCCGTCTCGGCGTACTGCCAGGTCTTCTTCTTCAGCTGTGCGGCGAAGGAGGCGACGCGGGCCTCGTCCTCGGCATCGCTGTAGAACGCACCGTGGCTGCAGCAGCCGTCGTCTGCGCGGCCCTCGATGACTCCGTGGCAGCCGGCGCTGTAGATGCAGGTCCACGACGACAGCAGCCACGTCAGGTCGGCCCGGATGACGTGCGACGGGTCGGCCGGGTCGACGAACTCGACATGGTCGCGCGGGAAGTCCGGCTGCACCTCGCGAAGGCGGGGAAGGCCGAGGTCAGTAGGGAGCCGGTTGGTCACGAGCTAGCGCGCCTAGCGTCCGGTGTCGTCGGGTCGATCTGAACGAGCGTCCACGCGGCTGCCGACACGTCGGTCGGTCCGGGTTCTGATGCCACCCGGCGAGCCTAATAGGAGGGCAGCCGGTTCCCCACGTCTTCGACGTAGCCTGCCTAGCAATCGACGTAGCCTCGCTGGGAACCGACGTACCCTCGCCGGGAGATGACGGACAACCCTGGCGCCCGTGCGGTGCACGTGCCGACGGCTCAGGTTGCGCTGTCCACCGCGTCGACCTATCCCGAGTCGACGGCCAACGCCTTCGAGATCGCCGCCCGGCTCGGCTATGACGGGGTCGAGGTCATGGTCTGGACCGACCCGGTCAGCCAGGACGTCGACGCCCTCGAGCGGCTCTCGGACTACCACCGGGTGCCGATCCTCGCGATCCACGCACCCTGCCTGATCATCACGCAGCGGGTGTGGGGCACCGATCCGTGGGTCAAGCTCGTCAAGGCGAAGGAGGCGGCCGAGCGGCTCGGGGCGTCAACGGTCGTGGTGCACCCGCCGTTTCGCTGGCAACGCGACTACGTGCGGCAGTTCGTCGGCGGGATCCAGCAGATGGAGTCCGAGACGCCGGTCCGGTTCGCCGTCGAGAACATGTTCCCGCTGCGGGCCCGGGGCCGGGAGGTGTCGCCGTACGGCATAGACTGGAACCCCATCGACGAGGGCTTTCTGGACTTCACCCTCGATCTGTCCCACACAGCCGTGTCGCAGTCCGACGCGATGCAGATGCGTCGCTCGATGGGCGAACGCCTGACCCACGTGCACATCGCGGACGGGACCGGCTCCCCCCGCGACGAGCACCTCGTGCCCGGCCGCGGCGACCAGCCGTGCGCGGAGCTGCTGGAGGACCTCGCGCGGGCCGACTTCGACGGGGTCGTCGTCGTGGAGATCAACACGCGAGGCTGCGATGACCGTGACGCCCGCGAAGCCGACCTTGCCGAGGCGCTCGCGTTCACCCGGCTCAACCTGGCCGCCCCCGCTGACGCCTGGCCCACGTGAAGGATGCTGGACCCCCGCCCCCGCTGACATGAGGAGCTGACTGCATGGACGTCCTGCGCACGCCCGACTCGGCCTTCGACGCCGTCCCCGACTTTGCGTGGACGCCGCGCTACGCGGTGACCTCGGACGGGCTGCGGATGGCCTACCTCGACGAGGGCGCCGGGCCGGTGGTGCTGCTGCTCCACGGCGAGCCATCCTGGTCGTTTCTCTACCGCACGATGATCCCCGGCCTACTGGCTGCCGGCTGCCGCGTGGTCGCCCCGGACCTGATCGGCTTCGGGCGCTCGGACAAACCCGCGGCCCTGGCGGACTACACCTATGCCGGCCACGTCGAGCAGCTGCGGTCGGTGCTGTTCGACGGGCTCAACCTCGACGACATCACCCTGGTCTGCCAAGACTGGGGCGGTCTGCTCGGGATCCGCCTGGCCGCCGAGCACCCGGAGCGCTTCGCGCGGATCTGCGCTGCCAACACCGGACTGCCCGATGGTCTGCACAAGCTTCCGGAGGCCTGGTGGACGTTCCGGGACTTCGTGGCGCGCACCCCTGACCTGCCCATCGGATTCCTCGTCAGCGCCGCGGTCGTCACGCCGATGCTCCCGGAGGTCGTTGCTGCGTACGACGCCCCGTTCCCGACCGCGGCGTACAAGATGGGGGCTCTGGCCTTCCCGGACCTGATCCCGCAGGACGCCGAGAACCCGGCCACCCCGGCAAACCAAGCCGCGTGGGAGGTGATGCGAGGGTGGGACAAGCCGTTCCTGTGCGCGTTCTCCGACTCCGACCCGATCACCCGGGGCGGCGAGCGGGCGTTGATCGCCAAGATCCCTGGCGCCGCAGGTCAGCCGCACACGACCATCACCGGTGGCGGGCACTTCCTCCAGGAGGACCGCGGCCCGGAGTTCACCGCCGTCGTCCTGTCGTGGCTGCGCTCCCTCGAAGCCCTTCCCTGACCCCTGTGTCCTAGCCCTCAGTCTGACCAACGGGGCACTTTCCCAGGACGCAGGCTCATCAGGGTTAGCCTCGTCAGCGTGCTTCGACAAGTCATCCTGGCCGCGTCCCGTAGTGCCCTCACCCGCACGCTGGTGGAGAAGGCCCCCCTGACCCGCCAGGTCGTGCACCGTTTCGTGCCGGGTGCCTCCGCCGAAGAGGCGGTTCGCGCCACGACGACGCTGATCAACAGCGGGCGGGCCGTCACCCTGGACCACCTCGGCGAGGACACCCTCGACGCCGCCCAGGCCGCCGTGACCGTCAAGGCCTACCTCGAGGTCCTCCAGCGGCTGAGCGACGCCGGCCTCACCGAGCAGGCCCGCGCCGAGGTCAGCGTGAAGCTCAGCGCCGTCGGCCAGGCCGTCGATGAGGAGCTCGCCCTCGCTCACGCGACCCTCATCTGCGAGGCGGCGCGGCAGGCCGGTACGACGGTCACCCTCGACATGGAGGACCACACGACGACGGACTCCACCCTCGGGGTCCTGCGCGAGCTCCGAAAGGACTTCCCCCAGACGGGCGCCGTCCTGCAGAGCTACCTGCACCGTACCGAGGCCGACTGCCGGGACCTCGCTACGGCCGGTTCACGGGTACGCCTGTGCAAGGGCGCCTACAAGGAGCCGGCCAGCGTCGCGTTCCAGGATGTCGCCGACGTCGACAAGAGCTATGTCCGCTGCCTGAAGGTCCTGATGGCCGGTGCGGGCTACCCGATGGTCGCCAGCCACGACCCGCGGCTGATCGCCATCGCGGGTGACCTGGCGAAGGGCCGCGCCAAAGGCACGTACGAGTACCAGATGCTCTACGGCATCCGCCCCCAGGAGCAGCTCAAGCTCGCCGAGCGCGGACAGACCATGCGGGTCTACCTGCCCTACGGCGACGAGTGGTACGGATATTTCATGCGCCGCCTCGCCGAACGCCCCGCCAACGTCGCCTTCTTCCTGCGCGCCCTGGCGACGCGTTCATGAGTCACACGTTCGCCCTGATCGGCGTCGGCAAGCTCGGTGAGGCCCTGCTGTCGGGGCTGCTGCGGTCCGGCCGCCCGAAGGAGCAGGTCATCGCCGCCGAGCGGTATGCCGGCCGGGCCAAGGAGATCGCCGACCTGTACGGCGTACGGACCGCCTCCCCGGCCGAGGCGGTCGCCCAGGCTGACGTGGTCCTGCTCGCTGTGAAGCCGCAGGACATGCGGACCGCGTTACGCGATCTGGCACCAGGGATCGGTGCCGACACCCTGGTCGTCAGCATGGCCGCGGGCATCACGACGGCCCTGCTCGAGCAGGAGCTGCCCCCGGGTACGCACGTCGTCCGCGTCATGACCAACACGCCCGTCTTCGTCGACGAGGCGATGTCGGCCATCTCTGCTGGCAGCCACGCCACCGAGGAGCACCTCGCCCTCGTTGAGGACCTGCTGCGTCCGGTGGGCCGGGTCATACGAGTCCCGGAGTCCCAGCAGGACGCCGTGACGGCCCTGTCGGGGTCGGGTCCGGCGTACTTCTTCTACCTCGTCGAAGCGATGATCGACGCCGGCATCCTGCTCGGCCTGCCGCGCGCGGTCGCCGCTGAGCTGATCGTCCAGACCGCTGTCGGCTCGGCCAAGATGCTGAAGGAGAGCAACGAGCATCCTGTCGTGCTGCGCGAGGCCGTCATGTCTCCAGCGGGTACGACGATTTCTGCCATCCGCGTCATGGAGGACCACGGTGTCCGAGCCGCCATGCTGGCTGCTCTGGAAGCCGCACGGGACCGCTCGCGCGAGCTTGCCGGCGGCTGACTGTGCGCCTGCGCGTTACCCCAGGTCCGACCGTGATGCCGAACGTCGCGTCGCCGTGCTGCTGTCGAGCACGTCCGGGCGGAGGCGCGTGGTTGCGGTGCCGGCTCCGTGGGGCACATTGACGGGGTGAGCATCAGCACCCTCGTCGTCTGGGACGACGCCTTCACCAGTTACGACTTCGGGCCGAGCCACCCGCTGCGGCCGCTCCGGCTCGAGCTCACGATGTCGCTGGCCCGCCAGCTCGGTGTCCTCGACGGGGTGGAGGTCCGAGCCCCGCGGCCGGCCACGGACGACCTGCTCGAGCTGGTCCACGACCCGCTCTACGTCGCCTCGGTACGCCGCGCTCCTGACGACCTGCTCGGCCGGCTGTCCCTGCGATGGGGTCTGGGGACCGGCGACAACCCGGTGTTCCCCCAGATGCACGAGGCGTCCGCCATGGTCACGGGCGCCTCGGTCGACGCGGCGCGGGCGGTCTGGGAGGGCACCCACCAGCATGCCGTCAACCTGTCGGGCGGCCTGCACCACGCGATGCGCGACCGCGCCTCCGGCTTCTGCGTGTACGACGACCCAGCCGTCGCCATCGCCTGGCTGTTGGCTGCGGGGGCCCAGCGGGTCGCCTACGTCGACGTCGACGTGCACCACGGCGACGGCGTACAGGCCGCTTTCTACGACGACCCGCGGGTCCTCACCGTGTCGGTGCACGAAAGTGGCCGGACGCTGTTTCCCGGCACCGGCTTCGCAGACGAGACCGGCACCGCCGCAGGTGTCGGTACGTCGGTCAACCTCGCCCTCCCCGCAGGCGCCGGTGACGCCGACTGGCTGCGAGCCTTCCACGCGGTCGTGCCTCCGGTGCTCCGGGCGTTTCGTCCGCAGGTCCTGATCACCCAGCACGGCTGCGACACGCATGCGCTGGACCCGTTGGCCAACCTCCAGATGAGCATCGACGGTCAGCGCGTTGCCTACCGGGCGCTGCACGCCCTTGCGCACGAGGTGTGCGAGGGCCGCTGGGTGGCGCTCGGCGGCGGCGGTTACGAGCCGGTGCAGGTCGTCCCGCGAGCCTGGACGCACCTGCTGGCGGAGGCCGCCGGGACGAGTGTCGACGGGGCAACCCCCGAGGACTGGCGCGACCAGGCTGCCGAGCGCGGCGGCGAGCTGCCGCCCACCTCGTTGACCGACGGGGCCACGGGAGCGTGGCGGCCCTGGGTGCCACCGGGGGAGCGGGACGACTTCGGTGGGAGCCTCGATGCCCCGCTTGATCCCCCCACAAGCCGGCTCGCTCAGGCGGTCGACGCCGCAGTCGTCGCCACCCGGACGGCGAGCTTCGGGCACCTGGGACTTGATCCCGAGATGTCAGGCGCCTAGCCAGCTGTGGCAGGCGCGCCACGGTTGGGCCGAACGGGTGACTATCTGCGTCCCACCCGTCCCGATACGATCAGCACGCACGTGCGTGTCCAGTGCCCTCGGTGGGGAAGCCGGGAGCCGCGCCCGGTGTCCAGCGGCTGGTGTGCCGAACAGGTGTGTATGCCCATGAGTGAGAGCCAGGACCGACCGACCAAGCTGTCGGAGATGCGCTTCCTCACCGTCGCCGAGGTGGCTGACGTGATGCGCGTGTCGCGCATGACCGTCTACCGCCTCGTGCACGCCGGCGAGCTCGCCAGCGTGCGGGTCGGCCGGTCGTTCCGGGTGCCGGAGCAGGCCGTCCACGACTATCTGCGCGGGGCCTACACCGAGGCCGGTTAGCAACCGGCTGGGGAGCCGGCACAGGCTCGACCCCCGCTACCCGTAGAATGAGTTTTTCCGTAGACGATCTGAGCAGGGGTACGACGTGGGTTCCGTCATCAAGAAGCGCCGCAAGCGGATGGCCAAGAAGAAGCACCGCAAGCTGCTGAAGAAGACCCGCGTCCAGCGCCGTAACAAGAAGTAGCACGAAGTAGCCTTTCCGAGGCGGTCCACAACGAGGTGGGTCGTCAGCAAGGGAGGCGCGCTGTGTTCCTGACGTTCCTGTCCGACCTAGGTCTGGAGGATGCGTCGCTCGGAGTGTGCAAGGGCGTCATCGCCCGCATTGCCCCCGACGTGACGGTCCTGGACATCCTCCACCTCGTACACGTTCAGGACGTCGAGCACGGTGCTGGGGTGCTTGCGAGCGCCCTGCCCTACCTGCCGGCTCCGGCGGTGCACCTGGCGCTGGTCGACCCGTTCCGCACCGTGCCCGCTCGCGGCATCGCGGTGCGTACTGCTGACGGCTCCACCTTCGTCGCGCCCGACAACGGGCTCACCAGCCAGGCCTGGCATGCCGCGGGCGGTGCCGTCGAAGCGCACGTGCTGGACAACCCGTCGCTGTGGATGCCCGACGCGGCCCGTACTTTTCGGGCCCGCGACGTGTTCTCCCCCGTCGCGGCCCGACTTGCTGCGGGCCTGCCCCTCGAGCAGGTCGGTACGGCGGTCTCCGTGGCCGACCTCGAGCGACTCGAGCTGCGCCCGCCCTCCGTCGACGACGACCACGTGCACGCCGAGGTCGAGCAGGTCGACCACTTCGGCAACCTGACCCTCAACGTGCAGCGCCACCACCTCGAGGCGGCCGGCATCCTGCTCGGCGACGACGTCGAGCTGCGCTGCGGCGGCAAGTCGCAGCGCGTCCGCTTCACCGTCACCTACGGCGAGGTCCCCCCCGGCCGGGTAGCTCTGTGCGAGGACTCGTTCCGCACCATCACGGTCGCGGTCAACCAGGGCAGCGCCGCGAAGGTCCTCCGGGCCCGCAGAGCTGACCCGGTCGTGATCGCCCGGGTCCACGGTGCGCCACAGGTCGCGATTGGCCCGCTGCGTATCTACGACGAGGCGCCCTCCACCGCGACCGCGTAGGCCGGCAGCCCAGGGGCGCAGGATCGCGGTGCCGTAGGTGTCGGTCTGACGGCTCGCTGCCGTAGTCGCGAGCAACCACGAGTGGGTGCTCCGCTTGGGTCGCGTTTCGGTAGACTTGAGCTTCCGCACATGACAGGAGCGACCGGTGAAGCCACGTGTCGTGCTCGTCACTGGGGTGAGCCGCTACCTCGGGACCCGGCTCGCGGCGACGCTGGCGGCTGATCCGTCGATCGAGCGGGTCATCGGGGTCGACACGGTGCCGCCCCGGCCGGAGGCCGCGGTGCAGCTCGGGCGGACCGAGTTCGTCCGGGCCGACATCCGCAACCCGCTTATCGCGAAGGTCATCGCACAGGCTGAAGTCGACATGGTCGTCCACATGAACGTCATCGCGACGCCCCTGGGTGCCGGCGGTCGGACGGCCATGAAGGAGATCAACGTCATCGGGACGATGCAGCTGCTGGCCGCCTGCCAGAAGGCGCCGTCCATGCGCAAGCTTGTCGTCAAGAGCACCACCGCGGTCTACGGCAGCAGCCCTCGCGATCCGGCACTGTTCACCGAGGACAGCGAGCCCAAGTCGCTGCCGAAGTCCGGCTACGCCAAAGACGCCGTCGAGGTCGAGGGCTACGTCCGCGGCTTCGGTCGCCGGCGCCCCGACGTGACCTTGTCGTTGCTGCGCTTCACGAACTTCATCGGGCCCGTGATCGAGACACCGTTGACCCGCTACCTCTCGCTTCCGGTGGTCCCGACGGTGCTCGGCTTCGACCCGCGGATCCAGCTCTGCCACGAGGACGACGGCATCGAGGTCCTGCGGCGCTGCTCCGTAGAGGAGCACCCGGGGATCTTCAATGTCGGTGGCGAGGGCGTCCTGCTGCTTTCCCAAGCGGTCCGCCGAGTCGGCCGCCTGTCCTTCTCCGTCCCCTCGCCGCTGGTCTCGATCGTGGGCCGAGGCTTCCGCCGGGCCGGCCTGGTCGACTTCTCCCCCGAGCAGATGCGCTTCCTCGAGCACGGCCGAGTCGCCGACACGGCGCGCCTGCACGCCGAGCTGGGCTGGGCGCCGCGCTCGACGGCGGAGGCGATGCAGAGCTTCGTCGAACGCTCCCCGCGGATCCTGCACCCCGAGACCGTTCTCGCCGCCGAGGAGCGCCTCCTGCGCGTGCTCGCGCGCCTTCGTACCGTCCCCGGCTCGTCCGCCCCGACCACTGCGAAGGAGCCGGTCCGTGCCTGAGGCCAGGGTCATCCAGCTGCGTGCCACGCCCACCGAGCCAGAGCTGATGCCGCGCTCGGCCCAGGCCAAGGAGCCCGCACCCCCGCCACCGCCCCTGGTGCTCCCGGAGGTCCCGGCCGGGGCGTGGGAGCAGAAGCTCGCCGGTGGCCTGGCCTTCCTACGGCGCAGGATCACCGGCGACTACGAGGTCGACGACTTCGGCTTCGACCTGGACCTCACCGAACACGTCTTCCTGCCGCCGTTGCGACCGCTCTACGACAAGTGGTTCCGGGTCGAGACCCGCGGCCTGGATAACGTCCCCGACATCGGTGGCGCGCTGATCGTGGCCAACCACAGCGGCACGATCCCGATCGACGCGCTGATGACGACCCTTGCCTTGCACGACCACCACCCCGCGCACCGGAGCCTGCGGCTGCTCGGCGCGGACCTTGTTTTCACCATGCCCATCGTCGCGCCGATCGCGCGCAAGGCCGGCAACACCCTCGCGTGCAACGCCGACGCCGAACGGCTGCTGTCCGCCGACGAGGTGGTCGGGGTCTTCCCGGAGGGCTTCAAGGGGATCGGCAAGCCGTTCGCCGAGCGGTACAAGCTCCAGCGGTTCGGTCGCGGAGGGTTCGTGTCCGCGGCGCTGCGCACTGGCAAACCGATCATCCCGGTGTCCATCGTGGGGGCCGAGGAGATCTACCCGCTGATCGGCAACAGCAAGACGCTCTCGCGGCTGCTCGGGCTGCCCTACGTGCCGATCACCCCTTTCTTCCCCCTGCTCGGGCCGCTGGGCCTCGTGCCGCTGCCCTCGAAGTGGATCATCGAGTTCGGCGAGCCGATCGAGACCGCTCACCTCGGCGGCCCGGCTGCCGCGGAAGACCCGATGCTGGTCTTCAACCTCACCGACCAGGTGCGCGAGACGATCCAGTCGACTCTGTACACGCTGCTCATGCAGCGCCGCTCTGTCTTCTTCTGAACGCTCGTCGTCGCGTCGGCCGCGGCGCACTAGGCTGCCGGCGTGGCCAGAATGCGCAGGAAATCCGAGGGTGACGGCGTGAGCGCCGTGCTCGCCGGTGCGGCGTCAGCCGCGGCCGCGGCCGCCGAGGTCGAAGCCTCCTTGGCGGTCGGCGCCGACCCGACGGCCGCCGCCTTCTTCGACGTGGACAACACCATGATCCGCGGCGCCTCGATCTACTTCTTTGGCAAGGGCATGGCCGGCCGCGGGCTGGTCACGACCGGCGACCTGCTCCGCTTCGGCTGGCAGCAGCTGCGCTTCAGAATCCGCGGCAAGGAAGACCTCGCTGCGGTCGCCGAGGCGCGCGAGAAGGCGTTGTCGCTGGTGGCCGGCAAGGCTGTGGCGGACATCATCGCCTACGGCGAGGAGATCTACGACGAGCTCATGGAGCAGCGGATCTGGTCCGGAACCCGGGCCCTGGCCCAGACCCATCTCGACGCCGGCCAGCAGGTGTTTCTGGTGACGGCTACCCCTGTCGAGCTCGCCCGCATCATCGCCAGGCGTCTCGGGCTTACCGGCGCCCTGGGCACGGTGGCGGAGATCGAGAACGGGCTCTACACCGGTCGCCTCGTCGGCGAGCCGCTGCATGGGCCGTCCAAGGCAGAGGCCGTCAAAGCCCTCGCCGAGCGGGAGGGGTTCGACCTGTCGCTGTGTACGGCGTACTCCGACTCCGTCAACGACGTCCCGATGCTGTCGGCCGTCGGCAACGCCGTGGCGATCAACCCTGACACCGGCCTGCGAGCCGCCGCGCGGGAGAACGGCTGGGAGGTCCGGGATTTCCGCACCGGCCGCAAGGCTGCCAAGGTCGGGGTGCCGGCCACGGCTGGCACGGGGATGCTCGTCGGGGGGGTCATGGCTGGCCTGGCCCTGCGTCGTCGGCAGGTCGCCCGAAGACGCCCGCTGGCTCGGGCCGCCCGCTTCCTGCGCTGAACCCGCGCCGCCGACAGTCGGTGGGTCTGTCGGGCTGGTGGAACGTCAGCGTTGTGGGGTTACTTGCGGCCGGGGGTCCAGTCCATGCCCCAGTTGTAGGCCCGGTCGAGCACGTCCTGTGCGCCGTCGAGGTAGTTGACCTCGCGGCGCACTGTCAAGTCCCCGCTGTTGTTTTCGATCAGCGCTACCGCGCACATCCGAGAGCGACCGGCCGCCTCGTCGAGCTTGACCTCGATCGGTGCGCCGGTCGCCGGGGTGAGGGTCACGATGCCGTGCGCCTGGTCGAAGGCCGACGCCCCTTCGTAGATGCACGCGAAGACGAGTACCCGCCGGATCTGCGCAGCGTGGGCGAGGTTGATGAACAGGTTCTCGCCGCCCACGTTGGTGCCCGAGCGATCGTCGCCGTCCAGGAAGATGTACGGCGGTGCATCGATCTGACCGAACTGGCGTCCCAGCGCCTGGATGACGCCCTTGCGACCGTCGGCCAGCTCGTACAGGCAACCGAGGTCGAGGTCGATGCCCGGCTGGGCGGCACCGGCCAGCCGCTTCAGGAAGCCCTTGGGCTGTTCGCCGTCGGTGGGACGTGCCTGCCAGTTGAGGTTGACGTGCAGGCGGCCGGTGGAACTGCCCTGCTTGGTGAGCGAGATCGAGGGTGCCGACTTGGTCAGCGTCACCTTGCTCAGCGAGACGGGAGCGGCAGAGGCAGGAACGGCCGAGCCGGGAACCGGACCGCCGGCGGGCGGCTCGGGTGTGGCGCCGCCCCGCTTGGTGTAGTCGATGGCCATCAGAAACAGCCCGGGATCAGACGTTGACGCCGTAGTCACGGGCGATGCCCGCGAGGCCTGACGCGTAGCCCTGCCCGACCGCCCGGAACTTCCACTCCGCACCGCTGCGGTACAGCTCGCCGAACAGCATCGCGGTCTCCGTTGACGCGTCCTCGGTGAGGTCGTAGCGGGCGAGCTCGGTGGCGCCTGCCTGGTTGACGATCCTGATGAAGGCGTTGCGGACCTGGCCAAAGCTCTGGCTTCTGCTCTCGGCCTCGTAGATCGAGACCGGGAAGACGATCTTGTCGACCTCGGCGGGCACGGTCGCGAGGTTGACCTTGATCGACTCGTCGTCACCCTCGCCCTCACCGGTCAGGTTGTCGCCGGTGTGCTCGACCGAGCCGTCGGGGGAGGTCTTGTTGTTGAAGAAGACGAAGTGGCTGTCGGAGACGACCTTGCCGTCGGCCTTGACCATGATGGCGCTCGCGTCGAGGTCGAAGTCGGTACCGGTGGTGGTGCGGGCGTCCCAGCCGAGTCCGACCAGGACGGCGGTCAGGCCGGGGGCCTCCTTGGACAGGGAGACGTTGCCGCCCTTGCTGAGGCTGACTGACACGGTGGGTCCTCTCGTTGGCGTCCGGGCTGCGTCCGGGTTAGACCGACCTTAACCACAGCGGCCAGGTTGCGGGGACGGAGCGCTCCCGGATGTGGGCGAACGGCTGTCACACCGGCCGTCCTCCGAGGTCGCGTCACACCTCAGGGCAGCGGCGGGATCGTCGCCAGCGGCGGGAGGGGCGGCAGCGGCGGCGGCAAGATCGTGGGTGCGTGGGTGCGCAGCGGCACAGGTGGGGTGGGGGTCCGGAGGGAGCCTCGCGACGGTGGGTGTGGTGTCGTCAGGGAAGGCGTCGCGATCGGGTCGCCCGGCTGGCCGGACCTGGGCTGGCCGTTCGGGGTGTAGGTGGTCCCCCCGGGCAGCGTGGGACCGCCGCCCGGCGGTAAGCACTCACGAGCGCACCTGCCGACGGACAGCAGCTGTCCTGCGTCGCTGCCGACGAGGGCGACCAGCTCCAGTGCCTGCTCGGCAACGGCGCGTGAGCCGGCGGGGAGGTCGGGCAGCACGGCGACCAGGCGTGCTTTCTGCAGCGTGGAGAAGGCGGTCAGGATCCGCAGCGGCTCCGGCTTGCCGGACGCGCGGTAGGCCCTGTCGAGCAGGGCCTGCCCGGCCCGCGTCTCGTGGGAGAAATCGGCGAGGGTGCGGTCGATCGCGGTCCGGGCCGGCGCTCCGAACGCGCCGGCGGCGACCGGACCCCTCGTACCGGTGCCGAGCGAGAGCGCGACGTCATCGTGGGCCAGGCTCTGGACCTCGCGCAGGCGGGTGGCCGCGAACTCCAGATGCGTGCGGCCCTTGGCGGTGTCGCCGTGGGCGAGCTGGAGCCGGACGTCCTCCGTCCCGCGCTTGAGACCGTAGAAGGGCTGGCCGGGAAGAGACCGGGAGGCCGCGACCGCCATGCCCGTGAAGGCGACGACACCGGCCATCAGGCCGGCAACCACGCCCATCCGGCGCTGCGCCGTGCGGGTCTGGGTCCAGGACGCGGCTGCCCCGAGCGCCTTGCCGCCCGAACGGGCGGGGGTAGATCTAGGGGCCGGGAGGGCCGTAAGGGTGGCGGCCTGGACGGTCGCGACGGCAACCAGGCGGGCTCTCAGGGTGGCCCGGAACTCCGCTGGTGGGCTGACGGCGCCTTCCAGGAGGGGCGCGACCGCCCGCAGACGCATGGCGACGGCCGCGTGTCCCGCGGTGCGGGTGGTCGGTCCGGAGACCGCACCCTCCAGCAGACCGGCGAGCTCCTCGACCCGTGCACGGGTGCCCAGCGGGCTCATGTCCGGGCTCCTCTCGGCAGCAGGTTGGTCAGGTACAGACGATCCGCTTCGACCGCCTGACCCTGCAACGAGGCGGTCGGGACAACGGTGACGGGCTCAGCGGCGAAACCGCCTGAAATGACTACGGGTGGTCTGCAGGAGGGTCTGCTCACAGCTCGATCCCCTCCGGCAGCAGTCGCCCGAGGGTGCGGATCGCGCGGTACTGCAGCGCCTTGATCGCCCCGACGTTCTTGCCCATGACCTGCGCGGTCTCCGCGACCGACAGCCCTTGCAGGAAGCGTAGGACGATGCACTCCTGCTGCTCGGCGCCCAGCTGCTGCACCGCCTCGAGGAGCACCTGGTTCTGCATCGAATCGAGGACCTCGCCCTCGGGTCCTGCCGTCGTGACGGTCGCGGCGCCGCTCACCGTGGACACGTCGTCGTAGGTGAGCTCCAAGCGGTAGCGGCCGCTCTTGTAATGGTCAGCGATCAGGTTGCGCGCGATCGTCACGAACCAGGCGCCAACGTCGCGACCTTGCCAGGTGAAGGTGCCGATCCGGCGCAGGGCCCTCAGGAAGGTCTCGCTGGTGAGGTCCTCGGCGAGCTGCGCGCTCGCGACGCGGTAGGCGATGTAGCGGTAGACCTGGTCGACGTAGAGGTCATAGAGCTGGCCGAACGCCTCCGCGTCGCCTTGCTGCGCGCGCTGCACGAGCCCGAGCGACACGGCGGTGTCACCCTCGGGGGCGGGTACGGCACCGGCCGCCGCCGCACCCCTGGTGGCGACGGTGGGGGCGACCCGGTTGGTGGAGGTGAACGCACCCGCGGGCAGCCGTCCTCCGTCGAGCAGGTCGCGGCCGGTGAGGACCCCGCGGGCGGACCTGATGAGCTCCTCACGGCGGGCGTCCGCGACGGCGGCTCGCAGGGCCGACAGGCCGTGTGCGGAGGTCGGTCTGCTCACGAGGCCCTCACGGTAGGCGGCACGTCTACAGGCCGCGGGTCACCGCGAGGGTAAGCCGCACCAGCTCCCGCTCGAGCTTCGGCAGCCCCTCGACCTTGCCCAGGCACAGGGCGGCGCCCGCCTGCTCGGCCTGCCGCGCGACCTCGGCGTCGACGTAGGCGGTGTAGAGGACGACGAGCTGTCCCGGGCGGGCGGCGCGTAGCCGACGGGTCGCTTCGAGGCCGTCGATCCCCGGCATCCGTAGGTCCATCACGACCACGTGGGGGTCGGTCTGCCGAGCCAGCTCGACGGCCATGTCGCCCGAGTCCGCCGTACCGACGACGTGGAAGCCATCGAGGCGGAGCATGTCTGCAACGAGGGTCCGCACGTGCTCGGTGTCGTCGACCACGAGCACCCGCACGCTGCTTTGCGGGGTTGCGCGCTGTCCGGACGGCCGCTCGTCCATGCCGTCCTCCGTCGTGCCCGTGTTTGCCCCCGACTCGCCGTACGTGCCGGAATGCGACCCGCACGTCCTACCCTGCCCCTTATGGTCGCCTCCGGTCCACTCCGACGAGGGCGGCGTCCCCTCACGACGCCCCGCCAGCGGGCAGCGGCGGTGTCCCGTCGGCGGCGTCGACGTCGTTCGCGGATCGTGGCACGGGTGTTTCTGGTGGGCCTGCTGGCAGTGCTCGTGGGGACCGGGACCTTTGTCGCCGGCCTGCTTGCCGCCCCGATCGACTTCGCCCTCGCGCCCCCGCCCACCGCGGCGGTCCTGGTCGCCGCGGACGGACGGCAGTTTGCGACGATCCTGCCGCCGGAGCGCCGCGAGGTCGTCAAGGCCGAGGACATCCCGCAGGTCATGCGCAACGCGATCATCTCCGCCGAGGATGAGCGCTTTCTGCAGCACAGCGGCGTCGACCCGCTGGCCACGATCCGGGCGATCTTCCGGGACCTCACCGGTGGCGTCTCGCAAGGTGGCTCGACGCTGACCCAGCAGTACGTGAAGAACGCCTACGTCGGCAACGAGCGGACCGCTCTGCGCAAGGTCCGCGAGGCCGCGCTCGCCGTACGCCTCGAGCAGAAGTTCTCCAAGCAGGAGATCCTGACCGACTACCTCAACGCCCTCTATCTCGGCAACGGCCTGTACGGCGTGCAGGCCGCCTCGAAGTACTACTTCGGGGTCCCGGTGAAGGACCTCGACCTCAACCAGAAGACCGGCGAGCGGGAGCCCGCGCTGGCCGTGGCGCGGGCGTCGATCATGGCCGGCATCGCGCCCGCACCGTCGAGCTGGAACCCGGTCAAGGACTTCGCGACGGCCCGCGTCCGGCAGCAGTACACGCTGAACCGGATGGTCGTCGGCGGCTACCTCACGCCCCAGGAGGCCAGCGACGCCTTCCAGATCGACGTCACGCCCCTGCGCGTGTCGCCGCCGGAGCTGCCCACCGTCGCGCCCGAGTTCGCCGACTACGTCAAGGCCAAGATCACGTCCAGTGCCGGGTACGACGAGGACCTGTTCTTCCGCGGCGGCCTCCGGGTGAGGACCACGCTGGACCTTGACCTGCAGATGGCGTTCAACCAGGCCATCAAGGACGTCCTCCCCGACGCCGGTGACCCACAGGCCGCCATCGTCGCCGTCGACTACCGAAACGGTGATGTCAAGGCCATGGCCACCCGTCGTACCGTCCCCAGCGTGGTTGACGGAAGCGGCAAGGTCGTGCGCAAGGGGGTCAGTGGCTACGAGCAGAAGTTCGGGTTCAACCTGGCCACCAACGCCCAACGGCAGAGCGGCTCGACGATCAAGCCGTTCACCCTCGCGCAGGCGCTGAAGGAGGGGCTGACGCTCAACACGACGCGCTACGCCGCGAACTGCGTCGACATCGCAAACCCCGGCGGCACTCCCAACCCCTATCACCTGTGCAACGCCGACAAGGCCGAGGCGGGCACCTTCACCCTCGAGCGGGCGCTGGCCGACTCGGTCAACACCGTCTACGGCCCGCTGGCCAAGGAGGTGGGCCGCACCAAGGTCGCGGACCTCGCCAAGGCAGCCGGGCTGGTCGGCAAGATCGACCCCAGCCGACCGTCGTTCGGTGTCGGCGGGTCGGTCGAGGTCACACCGCTGTCGGAGGCGGTCGCCTACGCCACCTTCGCTGACGGGGGCGTCTACATCAGCCCACGGACCTTCACCGAGATCCGCACCGGAGCGGTGGGAACCGATCTCGGGCAGGTCCTGGAGCGGTCTGCCCCGAGCCCCTCCCGTCGGGTCCTCACCGCTGCCGTAGCCGGGTCGGTCGTGCAGGCCCTCACGTCCGTCGTGACCAGCGGCACGGGCACGGCGGTCCAACAGGCGTCCACCGTCTTCGGCAAGACCGGAACCACCAACGACTCCACCGACGCGTGGTTCACCGGCTGCATCCCCGACGAGCATCTGTGCATCGCGACCTGGATGGGCAACGAGTACAGCAACTGCTCCGTCGGCAAGAGCTCCGAGCACCTGCGGGTCGACGGCGCCTGTGGCGGCATGAAGAACCTGCACGGCGTCCCCCAGGTCTTCGGCGGGACGCTGCCCGCCGCGATCTTCGCGCGGGCCCAAGTGCTCTACCGCCAGATCAAGGCAGACCAGGCCGCGAAGGCGTCGGGGTTGACCGTGCCCACACCGACCCCCTCGGCGCTCGTCGTCCCGACCCGCCAGCCCTCGACACCGCGGCCCACCCCGGCGGGGACGCCCACGCCGGGCCGGACCGCCGCTGCGAAGCCCACCAGGAGCTCCAGGACGGCGGTGCCGACCGGTCCGCAAAGGACCACGGCCCCGCCCCTGCTGTCGACGGGCAACTCCAGCCCGCGGGCCCCCACGCCCACGTTCGGGTGACCGGGCGAGGGCGTTCGGGCCCTGGGATGCCTGCGCTGTGCGATGCTGCCCCGGCCTGCTCCTCCCGGAGCCTGAGTTGAGGAATCCCGTGACCGCCCGCACCGCCGGCAACCTCGCCGACCTCGTCGCTGACGCGGCCGCTGCGACTCCTGACAAGGCGGCTCTGCTGTTCGACCAGCAGGTCATCACATGGTCGGACCTGGACGCGCAGGTGTCGGCCGCCGCGCGGGGGCTGCTCGCCCTCGGCCTGGCTGCTGGTGACCGTGTCGCGGTCCACCTTGGCAACACCCCGGAGTTCGTGGTCGTCTACTTCGGCGCTCTGCGGGCCGGCCTCGTGGCGCTACCGGTCAACAACGGCTACACCGCGGCAGAGCTCACCCACGTCTTCGCCGACAGCGGCACGACCGCCGTCGTCACCGGGGCCACGACGGCCGATCTGGTCGAGGGTCTCGCCGCGGCTCCGGCCCACGTGGTGGTGGTGGGCAGCCCGTCGTACGAGGGGCTGGTGGCCAGTAGCGGCCCGTTCGAGAGTGTGGGTGGGGGCGAGGACCTGGCCGTCGTGCTTTACACGAGCGGCACCAGCGGTCGGCCCAAGGGCGCGATGCTGACCCACCGTGCACTGCTGTCCAACCTTGACCAGAGCGCGCGGATCGAGCCTGCTGTCGTGACCCACGACGACGTCGTGCTGCTCGTGCTGCCGCTGTTCCACGTGTACGGGCTCAATGCCGCTCTCGGTGCCGTGGCCTGGCACGGCGCGACCGGCGTGCTTGCCGAGCGCTTCGACCCGGTGGAGACGCTCGAGCTGCTGCGCAGGGACGGCGTCACCAACGTCGTCGGTGCCCCGCCCATGTACGTCGCCTGGTCGATGCTTGCCGACGTCGGAGACGCCTTCACCTCCGTCCGACTGACCCTGTCCGGTGCCGCGCCACTTCCGCCGGACGTCCTGCAGCGAGTGCTCGACGTCACCGGCCACCACGTCTTCGAGGGCTACGGCCTGACCGAGACCGCACCGGTACTCACCACCACCTTGATGAGCGAGGTCGCCAAACCAGGCTCGATCGGGCGGCCCGTGCCCGGCGTCGAGCTGCGCCTGTTGGACGAGAAGGGCCGTCCGGTCGAGGAGGGCGACCCTGGGGAGATCGTCGTGCGGGGCGCCAACCTGTTCTCCGGCTACTGGCCCGACGGCGCGGACGGCCCCGACGCCCACGGCTGGTTCGCCACCGGTGATGTCGCGGTCCTCGACGACGACGGGGACCTGCACCTGGTCGACCGGCGCCGCGAGCTGATCCTCGTCAGCGGTTTCAACGTCTACCCCCGGGAGGTCGAGGAGGTCCTCGCCCAGCTCGAGGGTGTCGCGGAGGTGGCCGTGATCGGGATCGCCCACCCTTACACCGGGGAGTCGGTGAAGGCCCTTGTCGTGGTGCCACCCGGCACCTCCCTGACCGCGGACGAAGTCATCGCCTTCTGCGTGACCCGCCTGGCTCGCTTCAAGTGCCCCACGGCCGTCGAGTTCGTGCCGGAGCTTCCGCACTCGGCCACGGGCAAGGTCTCCAAGGGACGTCTTCGGGAGCTGTCGGCCTGACCGGTCGGGGTTAGCGTGGTCCGGTGCTGCGACGACGACTGACCCGCACGGCCGGTACGACGGGTCCCCATGCGGTGGAGTTCGTGACCCGACAGGGCTGCTCGATGTGCGCCGAGGCGCAGCCCCTGGTGGCCCGCCTCGCGGCCGAGGCAGGGGCAACCCTGACTGTGCTGGATGTCGACGCCCACCCGGCCCTGCAGCAATGGAGTGACCATGTCCCGGTCGTGCTGCTCGACGGCGCCCTGCACAGCCGCTGGTGGGTCGAGGAGAAGGCGCTTCGGGCTGCCCTGCGGGCGCCGGTGTGACCACCCTCACTGACTTTGTGCGCGCGTTCACAAGCGCGTAACCTGTCGGGGTCGGCGTATTCCAGGCGCCCCAGAAGGCCTCCCCCGAGGCCCGTTCCCAGGAGCGCCCAGGTGGACCCGAGCAGGCTTGCGAACGGGGCTTTGGGCGCCTCCGGCCGGCGCCGCGCGAACGTCCCCGAGGCCACCGTTGCCCGGCTCCCGCTCTACCTGCGGGCCCTGCACGTCCTCGCCGAGGACGGCCACCAGACGGTCAGCTCCGAGGCGCTGGCCGAGGCTGCCGGCGTGGGCAGCGCCAAGCTCCGTAAAGACCTGAGCCACCTCGGCTCCTACGGCACCCGCGGTGTCGGATATGACGTGACCAACCTGGTGGAGCAGATCTCCGCCGAGCTCGGCCTGGAGCACCGCTGCTCGGTCGTGCTGGTCGGGGTGGGCAACCTCGGCCGGGCTCTCGCCGGCTACGGCGGCTTCGCTTCGCGCGGCCTGGCGATTGACGCCCTGCTCGACGCGGACCGCGGCCGGGTCGGTGAGGTCATCGCCGGGCTCACCGTGCAGCACGTCGAGGACCTCCCGCAGGTCGTGAGCACCGGCAGCATCGGGGTCATCGCCACGCCTGCCCCGGCTGCCCAGGAGGTGTGCGACCTGCTCGTCGCGGCCGGCGTGACCAGCATCCTCAACTTTGCGCCGATCGTGCTGACGGTCCCCGAGGGCGTCGACCTGCGCAAGGTCGACCTGTCGGTCGAGCTGCAGATCCTGAGCTTCCATGAGCACCGCAAGGCAGCCCTGACTGCGGCGGGGGCGACCGCATGAGCGTGCTCGTGGTCGGTATCTCGCACCGTAGCGCGCCGGTGTCCCTGCTCGAGGAGGTCACGCTTGGGCTCGGTGACACGACCGGGGTCCTGGGTGAGCTGACGCCCGGCGCGGTGAGTGAGGCCGTGGTGTTGTCGACCTGCAACCGCGTCGAGGTCTACGCCGACACGGAGGGCTTCCATGCCGGCGTCGACGCCGTCACCGACCTGTTGGCCCGCCGCTCCGGCGTACCGCTGGAGGAGCTGTCCAAGCACCTCTACGTGCACTGGGAGGGCCAGGCCGTCCTGCACCTGTTCCAGGTGGCGTGCGGGCTCGACTCGATGGTTGTCGGTGAGTCGCAGATCCTCGGCCAGCTCCGCCGGGCCTACGGCGCGTCCAGCGACAGCGCGGGCCGGGTCCTGCACGAGCTGTTCCAGACGGCACTGCGCGTGGGCAAGCGGGCGCACTCCGAGACCGGACTCGACGAGGCCGGGCAGTCCCTGGTCAGTGTCGGCCTTGCCCACGCGGTCCGGGCCGTGGGTGAGCTCGAGGGCCGCAGCGTCCTCGTGGTCGGCGCCGGCTCGATGGGGGCGCTCGCCGGCGCGACCCTGCGGCGGGCAAGCGTCGGTGACGTCGTGGTGGCCAACCGCACCGCCGCCAACGCGACCCGCCTCGCGATCTCCCTCGACGGTCGTGGCGTGGGCCTGGACGCGCTGCCACAGGAGCTGCTCCTCGCGGACGTCGTCGTCACGTCCACCGGCGCGACCGGCCTGGTCGTGCACCGCGACGTCGTCGCCGCGGCGATGGCCCAGCGTCCGGAGCGGCCCCTCGTCGTCCTCGACCTGGCGCTGCCCCGCGACGTCGACCCGCTGGTCCGCACGATCCCCGGCGTCACCCTGGTCGACCTGGAAGTGCTGCAGGGCGCCCTCGCCGGTACCGAGGCCGGCGCGGGTGTCGAGGCGGCCCGCGAGATCGTGGCCGAGGAGGTGGGCACCTTCCTCACCTGGCAGAAGGCCAGCCGCGTCGCGCCGACCGTCGTGGCGTTGCGCACCAAGGCCGACGAGGTCGTCGACGGGGAGCTCGCCCGGCTCAGCTCCCGGCTGCCCGAGCTCGGCGACCACGAGCGCGCCGAGGTGGAGCAGGCCGTTCGCCGGGTCGTCAAGACCCTGCTCCACACCCCCACGGTGCGCGTGAAGGAGCTGACCGAGGCCCCCGTCGGACTGTCCTATGCCGACGCGCTGCGCGAGCTGTTCGGGCTCGACCGGGCGGTCCCCGCAGCTGTCACCGCAGCCCCCCTCACCCTGGAAGATGACGACTCGTGAGGCTCGGTACCCGTGCCTCCGCTCTGGCCCTCGCGCAGTCGGGGCTCGTCGCCGACGCGCTGCGGGCCCTCGGTCACGACGTGGAGATCGTCCACATCACGACGCACGGCGACACCTCGACGGCAGCCATCAGCTCCCTCGGTACGACGGGGGTTTTCGTCACCGCCCTACGCGACGCGCTGCTGTCCGGGGAGGTCGACCTCGCCGTGCACTCCTACAAGGACCTTCCGACGGCGCCCGCCGACGGCCTGGTGGTCGCCGCGGTCCCCCCGCGGGCGGACGCCCGGGACGCGCTGGTCGCCCGGGACGGCCTGACCCTCGGAGAGCTCCCGGCGGGGGCGCGGATCGGCACCGGTTCGCCGCGTCGCACGGCGCAGTTGCTCGCCCTAGGCATGGGACACGACATCGTGCCCGTCCGGGGCAACGTCGACACCAGGATCGCGAAGGTCACCAGCGGTGCGCTCGACGCGGTGGTGCTCGCTCGCGCCGGCCTCGTCCGGCTCGGCCGCGCCGGGGAGATTACCGAGACACTGGACCCACTACAGGTGCTTCCCGCGCCGGGGCAGGGGGCGCTGGCGATCGAGTGCCGCGCCGACTCAGACCTGGTCGCCGTGCTCAAGGCTCTTGACGACCCGGACAGCCGGCTGGCTGTCGACGCCGAGCGCGGCCTGCTCGCAGCGCTCGAGGCCGGCTGCTCCGCACCGGTCGGGGCAATGGCCGAGATCGTCGATGACGACGACGGCCCAGCGGTGTTCCTGCGCGGCCTGGTGGCCGCGCTCGACGGAAGTGACATGGTCCGCCTCTCGGCGACCGGTCCGACGCACGACGCGACCGGGGTGGGACGGCGGCTTGCTGCCGAGCTGCTCGACCTCGGCGCGGCAGAGCTGATGGGTCCCGACAGTCGGGGCCCCATGATGGGAGAGACACCATGAGCGCCACCCGCCCCCGCCGCCCCGCCGGCCAGGTAGCCCTGGTGGGCGCCGGTACCGGCGACCCGGGGCTGCTCGCGATGCGCGCCGCTGAGCTGCTCGCGGCGGCCGACCTCGTGATCGCCGACGAGACGATCAGCGAGGCGGTGCTCGCTCTCGCTGGCCCCTTGGCTGAGGTGCAGAGGGTCCTGAGCGGTGACCCCCAGGGCGCAGCGCTGGTCGCCGCAGCCAAGGACGGCAAGCTCGTCGTGCGGCTGCTCCCGGGCGACCCGTTCGTCACCGACGTCGGCGCCCGTGAGGCCGAGGCGGTCGTCAAGGCCAGGCAACGACTGGAGGTCGTGCCCGGCCTGCCGGCGCCGGTCGCCGTACCTGCCTTCGCAGGGGTGGCCGTAGGGATGCCCCGAACCGTCGCGCGCGTCGAGGATGGCCTCGACTGGGCTGGGATCGCCGGCGCCCCAGGGCATCTGGTGCTGACCTGCGATGCGAGCGAGGTCGCCAAGGCCGCGTCGGCCCTGGTCGAGCATGGCCGCCGGGCCTCCAGTGCGGTGTCGGTCACCGCCGCCGGTACGACCAGTCAGCAGCGCACCGTCCTGTCCACCCTCGACATGGTCGAGGCCGACGCGGGTGACCTGCAGGGTGAGGTCGTCGTGGTCGTCGGCGACGCCGTGAAGAAGGCTGACAAACTCAACTGGTTCGAGAACCGCGCCCTCTACGGCTGGCGCGTGCTCGTCCCCCGCACCCGTGACCAGGCCGGGGTGCTGTCCACTGCGCTGCGCGCCTACGGCGCGATCCCGGTCGAGGTCCCCACCATCGCCGTCGAGCCGCCGCGCACCCCCGCTCCCATGGAGCGGGCCATCAAGGGCCTCGTCACGGGCCGCTATCTATGGGTCGCCTTCACCTCCACCAACGCTGTCAAGGCGGTCCGCGAGAAGCTCGAGGACTTCGGGCTCGACGCCCGTGCCTTCGCCGGGGTCAAGGTCGCCGCCGTCGGCGAGGCGACCGCCGCAGCCCTCGTCGAGTTCGGCCTCAAACCCGAACTGGTGCCCACCGAGGAGCAGAGCTCTGAGGGGCTGCTGAAGGTGTGGGCGCCCTACGACGACGTCTTCGACCCGATCGACCGGGTGTTCCTGCCACGGGCCGACATCGCGACCGACTCCCTGGTTGCGGGGCTGAAGGACCTCGGTTGGCAGGTGGACGACGTCACCGCCTACCGCACGGTGCGGGCGGCCCCGCCGCCGGCCGAGACCCGTGAGGCCCTCAAGGGCGGTGGGTTCGACGCGGTGCTGTTCACCTCGTCCTCGACCGTCCGCAACCTGGTCGGCATCGCTGGCAAACCGCACGACACGACGGTGCTCGCGGCCATCGGCCCCCAGACCAAAGCCACAGCAGAGGAACTCGGCCTGCGGGTCGACGTCCTGGCCGACAAGCCCGATGTCACGACCCTCGTGGAGGGCCTCGCGGAGTACGCCCTGGCCCTGCGGGCCGCCGGCGAGCTCCCGCCTGCTGCGCGCCGCCGCAAGGGCGCGAAGAAGGCGGCGCCGCGGGCTCGGCGATGACCACCGCGAGTGGCCGTCCGGTCGGGCTGGTAGGCGGCTTTCCGGCGGCACGCCCCCGGCGACTGCGTCGCACCCCGGCCCTTCGCCGGCTGGTGGCCGACGTCCGCGTCAGCCCGTCCGACCTGGTGCTGCCGGTCTTCGTCAAGGAGGGCCTGGACGCACCGGTGCCGATCACCTCGATGCCCGGGGTGGTCCAGCACTCCCGGGACTCGCTCCGCAAGGCCGCCGCTGAGGCGGCCTCAGCGGGCGTGGGTGGGCTCATCCTGTTCGGCATCCCAGCCAGCAAGGACGCCCGCGGCTCGCAGGCCGATGACCCGTCGGGGATCGTGCAGAGTGCCCTGGCCGACGTCGTCGGCGAGGTCGGGGATGCCCTCGTCGTGATGAGCGACCTGTGCCTGGACGAGTACACCGACCACGGCCACTGCGGGCTGTTGACTGCCGAGGGTGAGGTCGACAACGACGCGACCCTCGGGCGCTACGCGAGCATCGCGCTGGCCCAGGCCCGTGCCGGGTCCCAGGTCATCGCGCCCAGCGGGATGATGGACGGTCAGGTCGCGGCAATCCGTGGAGCCCTCGATGCGCAGGGGTTCTCGGCGCTGCCGATCCTGTCCTACTCCACCAAGTACGCCTCGGCTTTCTACGGCCCGTTCCGGGAGGCGGCCGAGTGTGCACCGCAGTTCGGGGACCGCGCTGCTTACCAGCAGGATGGTTCGCGCTCGGCCGTGGAGGGTGTGCGGGAGGCCTTGCTCGATATCGCCGAGGGCGCGGACGCGGTGATGGTCAAGCCCGCCCTTGCCTACCTCGACGTGCTTCGCGCGGTCGCCGACGCCGTCGACGTACCCGTCGCCGCCTACCAGGTGAGCGGGGAGTACGCGATGGTCGAGGCGGCTGCGGCGCAGGGCTGGGTGGACCGACAGCGGATGATCCTCGAGCAGCTCCTCGGCATCCGCCGGGCTGGCGCGTCGATGATCCTCACTTACTGGGCCACCGAGGCCGCCGCGTGGCTGCGCTGACTCCACGGCTGGTTGGATGGCAGGCATGACCGCAACCCCTTACCCGTACGACGTGCCCGTGTCGCAGGGGTTGTTCGACCGGGCCAGCGCGGTGATCCCCGGAGGCGTCAACTCGCCGGTGCGGGCCTTCCGGGCCGTCGGTGGGACACCTCGGTTCATGGTCAGCGGCACCGGCCCCTACCTCACCGATGCCGACGGCCGCGAGTACGTCGACCTGGTCTGTAGCTGGGGGCCGTTGATTCTGGGTCACGCGCACCCGGCGGTGGTCGAGGCCCTGCAGACGGCGGCGACCAAAGGCACGTCGTACGGCACGCCTTGCCCCGGTGAGGTGGAGCTGGCCGAGGAGATCGTCGCCCGCGTCGCCCCCGTCCAGCAGGTGCGGCTGGTCAACAGCGGCACCGAGGCGACGATGAGCGCCGTCCGGCTGGCCCGCGGCTTCACCGGTCGCAGCAAGGTCGTGAAGTTTGCCGGGTGCTACCACGGGCACGTCGATGCCCTGCTCGCGGCCGCGGGCTCCGGGCTGGTGACGTTCGGCCTGCCGGACACCCCGGGTGTGACGGGCGCCAGCGCGGCCGACACGATCGTGCTGCCCTACAACGACCTGGCCGCAGTGACCACCGCCTTCGAGACCTACGGCAGCGAGATCGCCTGCGTCATCACCGAAGCGGCTGCCGCCAACATGGGCGTCGTTCCCCCGCAACCCGGCTTCAGCCAGGGCCTGCAGACGCTGTGCACCCGCTTCGGGGCGCTACTGATCAGCGACGAGGTGATGACGGGCTTCCGGGTCTCCCGGGCCGGCTGGTACGGCATCGAAGGCGTCGCGCCCGACCTGTTCACCTTCGGAAAGGTCATGGGTGGTGGCCTGCCGGCAGCGGCGTTCGGCGGTCGGGCCGACGTGATGGGTCACCTCGCGCCGGCCGGACCGGTCTACCAGGCGGGCACGCTGAGCGGCAATCCGCTCGCCGTGGCAGCCGGGCTCGCGACCCTGCAGCACTGCACCGAGGAGGTCTATGCGGCCGTCGACGCAACCGCGGCGACCGTCGCCCGACTGGCCAGCGAGGCACTCGCCAGGGAGGGTGTGGCGCACCGGGTCAACACGGCCGGCTCGCTGTTCAGCATCTTCTTCTGCGACCACGAGGTCGTCGACTACGCGACGGCCACGCAGCAGGAAACCCTGCGCTATAAGGCTTTCTTCCACGCCATGCTGTCCGAAGGGGTCTACCTCCCGCCCTCGGCCTACGAGGCGTGGTTCGTCTCCGCAGCGCACGATGACCGAGCGCTCGACCGGGTCGCGGCTGCGCTCCCCAAGGCTGCCGCCGCAGCCGCCCGGGGGTCGGTATGAGAACGACGGTGCACCTGCTGCGCCACGGTGAGGTCCACAACCCCGACAAGGTGCTTTACGGCCGGCTGCCGCACTTTCGGCTCAGCGACGACGGCCGGCAGATGGCGGTGGACGCCGCCGAGGCGCTGCGCGGGCGGGACGTCCGCGAGGTGTGCGCCTCCCCCCTGCAGCGGGCGCAGGAGACGGCAGCGCCCATCGGCGCGGTGTTCGGGCTCACGACGACGACCGACGACCGGCTGATCGAGAGCACGAACGTCTTCGAGGGCAAGCGCGTCGGCGTCGGCGATGGTGTCCTGCAGACCCCATCGAGCTGGCGTCACCTCTACGACCCGTTTACGCCCTCCTGGGGCGAGCCGTACCTGCAGATCGCCCGCCGGATGCTGCACGCTGCCGAAGACGTCCGTGACCGCAACCTGGGTCACGAGGCGGTCTGCGTCAGCCACCAGCTGCCGATCTGGACGGTCCGCCGCTACGTCGAGGGCCGCCGGCTGTGGCACCACCCGGGGATCCGGCAGTGTGGTCTCGCGTCCTTGACCTCCCTGACCTGGGAGGACGAGGAGCTGGTGTTCGTCACCTACTCCGAGCCGGCTGGCGAGGGCTCCCGTCGCGCGGGCAAGGGCGCCTGACCCCAGTAGGCAGCCGAGGGCTGCGTCGACGACACTGAATATGCCCATCCGACGCCAGAACAGGTCCCTCCCGTGCGACGCTCGCTGCTCCCCGCCGCCGTGGCGTGCCTGCTGGCTGCTGCCTGCACCGGTCGCGCGGGTACGGCGAACGGCAGCACCAGCGGACCGCAGCAGAACAGCGTCGGCGCCCTCGCGTCGGGCGTGTTCAAGGTCGGTGACCGGCGGCCCGCGCCGTCGCTGTCCGGCCGGACGCTCGACGGCGGGCAGCTCGACCTGGACTCCCTGCGCGGCAAGGTCGTTGTCGTCAACTTCTGGGCCCAGTGGTGCAACCCGTGCCGGGCCGAGGCGGCCAACCTCAATGCGGTCTACGCCGCGACCAGGGCCAGTGGGGTGGCGTTCGTCGGCATCGACATCAAGGATGACGATGTCGCCGCCAAGGCGTTCCAGCGCAGCAGGCATACGCTCTATCCCTCGATCGCGGATCCTGATGGCCTGCTGCTGCTGAAGTTCCGCGGCAAGGCCCCCCAGCAGCCCCCCACGACGCTGATCCTCGACCGGCAGGGCCGGGTGGCCGCGCTGTACCCGGGAGCGCTGACCGAGGCCGAGCTGAGCGCACCGGTGCAGGCGCTGGCCCGCGAGCAGGCGTGAACTGTGAACCTTCGGTGAACCGGCCGTGAGCGTTGCCGACAGCTTCGTGTCGACCGTGACCGACGGTCCGGTGCTGGTCGCTCTGCCGGTGGCGGCCGCTGCGGGGTTGGTGAGCTTCCTGAGCCCGTGCGTGCTGCCGCTGGTGCCCGGCTACTTGTCCTTCGTCACCGGCCTGACCGGCGCCGATCTGGCTGGCCTGGCCGACCCGGTCCGGTCTGAGGGTGATGTCCTGGTGCGGGAGAGGGCGAAGGCCCGGGTCCTGCTCGGAGCCTCTTTGTTCGTCCTGGGCTTCAGCGCCGTCTTCGTCAGCGAAGGTGCCTTCTTCGGTGGTCTTGGCGCCCGGCTGCTCGAGCACCAGACGGCCGTCGACCGGGTCCTCGGGACTGTGACGGTCGTCCTCGGGCTGGTCTTCCTCGGCCTGCTCCCCGGGATGCAGCGCGAGATCCGCTTCCACACGCTTCCACGCGCAGGCCTGGCTGGAGCCCCCTTTCTGGGCGTCCTGTTCGGAGTCGGCTGGACGCCGTGCCTCGGCCCCACGCTGGGCGCCGTCCAGAGCCTGGCGTTCTCGCAGGCGAGCGCCGGTCGCGGTGCGCTGCTGACCTTCGCCTACTGCCTCGGGCTCGGCGTCCCCTTCCTACTGACAGCCGTGGCTTTCCGTCGCGCGATGGGCGCCTTCGCCGTGGTGAAGCGGCACTACGCCCTGGTCATGCGGGCCGGTGGCGGCTTGCTCGTCGTCCTCGGGCTGCTGCTCGTCAGTGGCGTGTGGGAGCAGCTGATGGTCCACGTCCGCACCGTCGTCAACGGCTTCACCCCGAGCGTCTGATGACGGTTCGCAGCGAGGTCCCGGGTGACGTCAAGGCCGATGAGGAAGCCGTCCGACTGACGACCCAGCCCAAGCCGGTCGGCCTACCCCGCAAGGGCGACCTGTTCGGTCCGCTCCGAATCGGCTGGCGTCAGCTGACCAGCATGCGCACTGCCCTGCTCCTGCTGTTCCTGCTGGCCCTGGCCAGCGTCCCGGGCGGGTTCCTCCCGCAGCGCCGCATCAACCCGCTGCGCGTGAACCAGTACATCGCGCAACACCCCAATGCCGGTCCGCTGATGGATCGGCTGCGGTTGTTCGACGTGTTCAGCTCACCGTGGTTCTCCGCCATCTACCTGCTGCTGTTCGTCTCGCTCGTCGGGTGCCTGATCCCACGGAGCCGGTTGCACCTGAAGGCCCTCACGAGCAAGCCCCCCAAGGTTCCGCGGTCCCTCGCGAAACTGCCGGTCAACGACCGCTGGGAGACCACCCACGGGGTGGACGACGTCCTCCAGCAGGCCAGCACGGCGCTGCGGGGCTGGCGGGTCGTGCGCCGCGAGCACGAGATCTCGGCCGAGAAGGGCTACCTGCGCGAGACTGGCAACCTGGTCTTCCACCTGTCGCTCATCTTGCTTCTCGTCGGGATCGCCCTCGGTGCGTTCCGCGGGTTCAAGGCAACGGTATTGGTCAAGGAGGGCAAGGGCTTCTCTAACACGATCATCTCCTTCGATGACGTGCAGCCCGGTCGAAGGTTCGCTGCGTCGTCGCTGGTGCCGTTCTCGGTGCACCTCGACGCCTTCCGGGCGACCTACGGGCCGGACGGCAAGGCCCTGACGTTCGACGCTGCCGTCCATTGGGCGCCTCTCGGTGGCGCCGAGAAGACCGATGACATCCGGGTCAACCACCCGCTCGATGTCGGCGGTGCCAAGACCTATCTGATCGGGCACGGCTACGCCCCGCACATCATCGTCAAGGACACCACCGGGGCCGTCATCGACGACCAGCTCGTGGCGTGCCTGCCGCAGAACTCCCAGTTCCTATCGACCTGCGTCATCAAAGAGGCCAACACGACCGGGACGCAGTTCGGCTTCCGCGGGGTGTTCACCCCCACGACGGTGACCGACAGCACGGGCCACGTGGGGTCGGCGTACCCGGGGTTGAGGAACCCCGTGCTGACGTTGGCTGCCTTTGTCGGGGACCTCGGGGTCGACCCGGGGACGCCGCAGTCGGTCTACAACCTCGACACGACTGCGATGACCCCCGTCGACGGCGGTCAGGCTCACGCACTGCTGCCTGGGCAGGTCTTCCACCTGCCGGGGGGTGCCTCCCTGACCTATGTGGATACGCGGCAGTGGGCGACCTTCCAGGTCACGCAGGACCCTGGTAAGGGACTCGCGCTCGTCGCCTCGATCGGGATGGTCGGCGGGCTGATGTTGTCGTTGTTCGTCCGGCGCCGGCGGCTCTGGGTCAGGGTCCGGGCAGGCGGGACAGAAGGTGCCCCGACTACCGTGGAGGTCGGCGGGCTGGCGCGCACCGACCCGGAGCGCTACGCGCTGGAGTTCGCCGCTCTTGTGCAGCAGTTGCGACCGAACGCCCTGTCAGGTTCGCGTTCGACCATCTCGACCGACGTGGAGGAACGACCGTGACCGACCAGAGCCTGGGCCAGCTCGGCGACGGCTTGTTGCTGGCCACCGTCGTGGTCTACGCCCTCGCCATGCTCGGCTACGCCGGTGAGCAGGCCAGCCGCAAGGCTCGTCGCGCCGTCACGTCGGTCCGCGCTTCGTCCCAGGTCCTGGTCGGCGCGGGCGGCCCGTCCGTCACGTTGCCTGCCGAGACTGTCACCGTCGAGACACCCTCGCGCTCTGGCCGGCTTGCGGTCTTCCTGACCGTCTGCGGCTGGGCCGTCCACGTCACCTCGCTGGTGCTCCGCGGGTTCGCGGCCCACCGCGTGCCGTGGGGCAACATGTATGAGTTCTCCAGTGCCGTCGCCCTCGTGGCTGTCACGTTCTTCCTCGTGCTCGTTGCCCGCGGTCGTGTCGAACGGGCCCTCGGCGCGTTCGTCATGTTGCCCGTCGTGCTCTACCTCGGCTTGGCGTCCTCGGTGCTCTACACCGCCGCCGGGCCGCTCGTCCCGGCCCTCAACTCCTACTGGATCAAGATCCACGTTGCGGCTGCCATCATGGCCAGCGGGTCGTTCCTGCTCTCTGGTGTGGTTGCCCTGCTGTACCTGCTCCGTAGCAGGTACGACGCCCAGCTGACCGCTCGCCGCACACCGCATTTTCCGGTGTCCCTCGGTGCCCAGCTCCCCTCCGCGCCCGTCCTGGACCGCGTCTCCTACAGCGTGATCGCCTTCGCCTTCCCGGTGTGGACCTTTGCGATCATCGCCGGTGGGATCTGGGCCGAGTCGGCCTGGGGGCGGTACTGGGGCTGGGACCCCAAGGAGACCTGGTCCTTCATCACCTGGGTCCTCTACGCCGGCTACCTGCACGCCCGCGCGACCGCCGGGTGGAAGGGCAACAAGGCCGCTTGGGTTGCCGTCGCCGCGGCCGGGGCCCTCATCGTTGACTACTACGTCGTGAACATCTTCGTGGTGGGCCTGCACTCCTACGCCTGACGCCTCAGTTGGCCTGGTCAGGAGGGTGGGGGTTCGTCTTTTGTCGCACGCAAGCGACGGGCCTCGTCCGCCGCCTGCATGCGTTGCCGGTCGGCCCGGACCCGCAGGGAGGCGAGAAAGGCGGCGTCGTCGTCCGGGGAGGCCGCCACGGCCCGCCCGGGGCGGTCGTACTCCGGCGGGATCGCGGTATTGACCTGGGGGGGCACCGAACGCGCTGCCTGAGGACGCCCGGCAACGAGCCAGAGCAGCGATCCGATGTCGGACAGCACGATGATCAGGACCACCCACACGCCTTTGGGCAGGTGACGCACCGCCGCGGCGTCAGAGGTGACGGCATCGAAGATGCAGTAGACCCAGAGCACCAGCAGGGCCATGCCTAACGCACCGTCGGCGAGCAGCATCTGGGTCCTCCGTCGTGAGAGCGTCACGGTAGCCAAGTCGCGACGATCCCGTGGAAAGGAGCCTTCGATGACCGAGCTGCTTGGAGGCGGGCTGATCCCGCGCCATCAACTGGCTGAGCGGGAGCTGCTGCTCGCTTACCTGGCCCTGGGCTCGTAGCGGCCTACCGCGCGCAAACCGCGATCAGCGACACGATCATCGCAGGTGCTGACCTCGACGCGGTGAGCGCCCGCCGCGACCACACCCTGCGGTGGGTCGTGCTGCACATGCTCGAGGAGACCAGTCGGCACCTCGGTCACCTGGACCTGCTGACTGAGCTGGCCGACGGCAGGGTCGGCGAGGAGCCCGAGGGGGCGCCCGAGTCCGGGGTCGACGAGCTCTAGCGAAACCGCAGCCGGTCGGTCAGGTGCTCCCGCTCAGCGCGGACGGCGGGTGCCGACGCGGCGCATCCGGCTACTGCGCGCACCGCGCAGGGCGCGGGCATCGGCATCGCGCCGGGCCTCGTCCCGGAACTGCTGGACGCGGTAGGAGCTGGTGAGGTTATGGTCAAGGGC
>JAYUBO010000036.1:0-4824 GCA_043740815.1 Frankiales bacterium
TGTGGCGATCTCGAGGTCCTCGAAGCCCTTCCAGGGCTTGCGGGGCTTGATGAGCTCGGTCTTGTAGAGCCCGATGATCGACTCGGCCAGGGCGTTGTCATACGACGAGCCGACCGCCCCCGTGGAGGGCTTGATCCCGGCGGCCTCGAGGTGCTCGGTGTGGGCCACTGACAGGTACTGACTGCCGTGGTCGTGATTAAGCCGACATCGGCTTAACCTGGATCCACCGTCAGTGGCTGTGTTGGATGTGTGAGCGTTGCGTGGCGGTGTTGATTGGCTGAGGGCGTGCTTGTCTGGCCGGGCGGGCCGGTGGTCTCCACGTGTTGTTTCGGTTGGTCCTGGTCGGACGGGGTGGATGGGTCAGGCCGCGGCGGGTGGTCGGTGCCGGGCGCCGTCTGCCATCTGTGTCCAGGCTGTTTCCCAGGGCCAGTCGGTCGGGAGGTGCAGGGTGAGCTTGCGGGCTGAGCGGGCGAGCCGGCCGGGGACGTTGATCAGCTGGGCACGGATAGTTCCGGTGGTCGCTTTGGCGTGGAACAGCGAGGCTAGGGCGCCGGCGGCGCGGGTGAGGTTGAAGGCCATCGCGGCGCAGACCAGCCAGGCGCTATTGGCTGAGAACGACTTCGAGGGCAGATGCGCCAGCGGTCCGTTCTTAAGGTCGGCGATGACCTTCTCGACGATCGCGTGGGCGCGGTGGGCCTTCTCGGCCTGCAGCATCGGCAGCGGCGAGTTGGTGAACACGGCGTGGTAGCGGTAGACGGTGAACAGCGGGCTTTGGTGGGCGGGGTTCATGTCGGGGACGCGGCGCACGATCAGCCGGGCGCTGGCCTGCTTGCGTTTGGCCAGTGACGTGAACGCGGTGAACGGGATCTCGGCGACCTCGGCGTCGCTGATCCACACTTGCGTGTCCTGGTCCCAGATGGCGTTGGTGTACTTGATCGGAGTCCAGGCATCGGCCGCGATGGTCGCGATCGCCGTGCGGACAGGGGAAAGGATCCTGGCGGTGATCGAGAAGTAGGCGCTCTGCCGGCGGGCGGCGGCGATGACGTCGGCCTGGTAGAAAGCCGAGTCGGCCCGCAGCACCAACGTTCCGGTCGCGCCAGCAGCCTTCGCGGTGATCAGGACGTCGCAGACGAACCGGCGGGCGCCCTTCGCGCTGTTCGTGGAACCCTTCCGGAGCCTGGCGGCGGCGATTACCGGCGCCGAGGTCGGTGTGGACACGATCCCGAGCAGCACGTTCAGGCCCTTCACGCCGGTGTAGCCACGACCCGCGCCCTGCTTGGCGTAGCCGTAGGTCTGCCGCACGGTGTCATCGATGTCGACGCAGACGAGCTGGTCCGCGCCGGCCAGCAACGGGGCGTGGGCGCACAGGTTGATCAGCAACCGGGACGCGACCGCATCGAGTTGCCGGACGTGACCGAACGTGAAGGTCCGCAGGAACGTCCCGAGCGTCGAAGGGGCGCGGACGCCAGTGAACAGCCGGCCCATCGCGCCGTGCCGCAACAGCGCCATGTCATCGATGCTGTCCGCCCCAGCGATCATGCCCGCGACCAGCGCCGAAACCTTCAAGCGGGCGTTCCCGCCACCGGGCTTGTCGATCTTGACGTGTTCAGCGACCAGGTCCTGCAAGCCCACCCGCTCGGCCAGCTGCAGAACCGGCCCCAGGCCCACGCACGACACGAGGTTGGGGTCATCGAACACCGTCGTGAACTCGTGACAGACTCGCATCTAGCGGGTGCCTTTCTGTGCAGAGAATTTGTGACCTTCGCAAGCCACATTCACCCTGCGCAGCAGGGCATTCGTCTGTCACGACCCGCGCAAACTCACCGCCTGACGGTGGATCCAGGCTAAGGATGCGCTTACGGCCCTACTCCAGGGCTGCACCTCGGTTTCTGGCATCTTGAGGCTTCGGTTTCTGGGATTTAAACTCCTCGGTTTCTGGGATTCCTGCTAGGGTGACGCATGACCAACCAGTTCGGCGGCCTGAAGCCCCGGCGGCTGACAGCACTCGCCCTTGAACGCCTGTCTGAAGATCCGGTCGTTCTGCTGGAAGGGCCCCGCTCGGTAGGAAAGTCCACCCTGCTCGCCGAGCTTGCCCGTACCGTCGGCGCTGACTTGCTTGACCTCGATGATCCCGCCACCCAACAGGCCGTCGCTCGCGACCCAGCGATCTTCGTCAACGGTCCTCGCCCTGTGTTCATCGACGAGTACCAGAAGGCACCGATCGTCCTGGACGCCATCAAGGCCGAGCTCAACCGTGACACCAGACCGGGCCGTTTCGCTCTGACCGGGTCAGCCCGCCACGACGCCCTCCCGCCGGCAGCGCAAGCGCTGACCGGTCGGCTGACGCGCCTGACCGTCCATCCGCTCTCCCAGGGGGAGATCGACGGCGTTCACGAGGACCTCATCGAACGTCTCTTCGCCGACCCCGCCGCAACCGTCGCCAGTCGGCCCACGTCGACCACCGTGCGCCAGGAGTACCTGGAGCGGATCGTGGCAGGCGGCTTTCCCCTCGCACTGACCCACAAGAGGACGACCGCCCGCAACCGCTGGTTCGACGACTACACGAGCCTCACGTTGGAGCGAGATGTCCGAGAACTCAGCAACCTGCGTCAGGGATCTCAACTGCCCGACCTTCTCAACGTCCTCGCTGGCCAAACCGCGCAGGTCCTCAACATCGACCGCGCGGCCCGAGCGGCCAAGTTCGACCCCACCACCGCCGAGAGCTACACCCGACTCCTCGAAGCCGTGTTCCTCATGCAGCGACTCCCCGCCTGGGGAAAGACGCTCACGTCGCGCGCCACGGCGAAGCCGAAGCTGCATCTGCTCGACTCGGGCGTGGCCGCAAGGTTGTTACGCCTCAGCAGTGACAAGCTGGCCCAGCGCGACCCGACCGCACTCACCGAACTCGGTCATCTCCTCGAGACCTTCGTTGTCGGGGAGCTCACCAAGCAGGCCTCCTGGCTGGACGACATCACTGGCCTGGGCCACTGGCGCACTCATGACGGGGACGAGGTCGACCTCATCCTCGAGCGCGACGACGGTGCCGTCCTCGCCTTCGAGGTCAAGACCTCAACCCGCGTCACCGGAGATGACCTGCGTCCGCTGCGCAAGCTCCGCGACGCGGCGGGTGACGCCTTCGTCGCGGGCATCGCACTGTCACTGGGTGATCGCTCGTACAACCACGAAGACCGGCTATACGTCATGCCTGTCGACCGACTCTGGCAGCCGGGTCACACGTCGCTCGCCAGTCGACCCTGAACCCAGTCCCAGTCGATGCGCTCCTGCTCGAGGCGGATCCGCTCCCCAAACGTGTCGGCGACCAGTTCCCGGTACAGGGAGTGCTCGGTCGACGTGAGCCGGGTCAGCGCAGAGCTGGTCGGGCCGGGGGCCTGCTGCGGATGGAAGGCAGCCCGGCCAACCTGGCCAGCAGCCCCGACTTCGTGGACTCCTTCCTCGGTGGGGGAACCCGCGATCCTGGTTCCGCCGGGCTCTGATGCCGGCAATCACCGTGGCCGACGGCGTCCACGCCTGCCGTCCGGGGACGCCCGGTGACCGAACCGCGGCGGCTTGGTCGCGACCGGACCGGGATCTGGGCGCGCGGTTTGTCGCCTTCTCTACCGGGGTTATCGCCGATGCGATGCACCGGCTTGGCGCGATGGACGCCGGGATCCGCCCAATGTGGTCGGGTGCGGCGCTCACCGGGTCGGTTTTGACCGTCTGGGTCCGGGCTGGCGACAACGCCCGTATCCATGAGGCGATCGCATTAGTTGAGCCGGGTGACGTGCTGGTGATCGCCGCGCAGGGGTCCCTCACGCACGCGGTGTTCGGTGAGTTCATGGCACTTGCATGCCTGGCGCGTGGGGTCGTTGGGGTGGTCCTCGACGGAGCATTGCGCGATGTTGCGGCGCTCGCCGACCTGCGCTTGCCGGCGTTTGCACGTGGGGCGTGCGCGTTTGGGCCACTCAAGGAGGGGACTGGTGAAGTCGGCTTCCCGCTCGCCTGCGGAGGTGTTGTTTGCACGTCGGGAGACTTGGTCCGGGCTGACAGTGACGGCGTGGTAGTCGTTCCAGCGGGCGATGCCGAGACCGTGCTGCGACAGGCCGAGCTCATCGAGCAGTGGGAGATCGAACGCCGGAAGGTGCTGGCCGCAGCGGTTCTGGGGCCGGCATGACGGATCGGCCTCGGGTGGCACTGGCCAGCCTGGGTGGCACCATCACGATGACGCCAACCTCATCTGGGGTGGTCCCCACCGCGGGTGCAGCCGATCTCACCGCAGCCGTGCCCGGACTCGTCGAGATCGCCGACCTTGAGGTCGAGACGCTGTTCACTAAGCCTGGGGCTTCGCTCGATTTCGCGGACGTCCTCAATGTTCTGGGCTGGGCTGGGCGCAGGCCCAGGTGGTCGGCGGCGGCGCCGGCGTAGTTGTCGTGCAGGGCACCGACACCCTCGAAGAGGTTGCCTTTTTGCTGGACCTGCTCTGGCCGTACGATGAGCCACTCGTCCTGATTGGAGCGATGCGATCCGCAGACCAGTTGTCTGATGACGGACCCGCGAACCTCACGGCTGCCATCACCGCGGCTGGTTCGGCCAACTGCCGCGGCCTCGGCGCTGTCGTCGTGATGGACGGCGTCGTACACGCTGCCCGACGTGTCACTAAGTTGGACAGCAGCTGCCTCTCCGCGTTCCGGTCGCCCGATTTTGGTCCGCTAGGCCGGTTCTCGGAAGGAACGGTGTCGATCGGCAATCGCGTCGGCAGGGCTCCCTGTTACCCGGTGCCCGCCCGCCTAGACGGTGTCGTTCCACTCCTCGAATCGACATTGGGGG
>JAYUBO010000037.1:0-4727 GCA_043740815.1 Frankiales bacterium
CGGTGAAGGCCTCGGCCAGGGCACGACGCTGGCTGTCTGTCTCCAGGGTGCCGCCACTCTTGCTCGACACGACTACGACCGTCCGGGACAGGTCCCCGGACAGCGCTGACCGCACCTGGTCGGGATGGGTCGAGTCGAGAACGACGAGCGGCACGCCCGCGGTGGCGCAGATGACCTCCGGCGCCAGCGAGGAGCCGCCCATGCCGCAGAGCACGACCCGGTCGACCCCCTCGGCCTGCAGGTCGGCGCGCAGCTGCTCGAGCGGCGCCAACAGGTCCTGGGCCACCGTGAGGACGTCGAGCCAGCCGAGCCGGCTTGTCGCCTCCGACTCGGCGTCCGGCCCCCACAGGCTCGCATCGTGCGCGAGCAGCCGCGCTGGCACGTCGTCCTCGCGCAGGGCGTGCAGGGAGGCCGACTGAGCCGCCTGGAGGGCCTGACCGTGGACGGTGACTGTCAGGGTCACGCCCCGCCCCCGAGGTCCCCCGCGCCCGCCTTGGCGAGCTGGTTGGTGACGGAGGTGATCAGGTCCGCCCACGACGCCTCGAACTTCTCGACGCCCTCCTTCTCGAGCAGCTCGACGACCTCGTCGTAATCGATACCGGCGGCCTTGAGGTCGTCGAGCACGCCCTGGGCCTCGGCGTAGAAGCCGGTGACCTGGTCCCCGCGCACCACGCCGTGGTCCGCGACCGCTTCCAGGGTGGCCTCCGGCATGGTGTTGACCGTCCCAGGCGCGGCCAGCTCGATGACGTACTGCGTGTCGTCGTAGGAGGGGTCCTTGACGCCGGTCGAGGCCCAGAGGGGCCGCTGCGGCTTGGCGCCCGCCGCGGCCAGAGCCTTCCACCGGTCGCTGGCGACGACCGCCTCGTAGTGCTCGTAGGCCAGCCGCGCGTTGGCGATGGCGGCCTTGCCGCGCAGCGGCGAGTCAGCGGGCAGCCGCTTGTCGATCTCGGTGTCCACCCGGCTGACGAAGAAGCTCGCGACCGACCCGATCGCGGACAGGTCGTGCCCGGCCGCGAGGGCGCCTTCGAGCCCGGCCAGGAAGGCCTCCATGACCAGGTCGTAACGTGCGAGCGAGAAGATGAGCGTGACGTTGACGCTGATGCCCGCGGCGAGGGTGGTCGTGATGGCCGGCAGTCCGTCGACGGTTGCCGGGATCTTGATATAGAGGTTGGGCCGGTCGACCTGCCACCACAGCGCCTTCGCCTCGGCGGCGGTCTTGGCGGCGTCGGCGCTGATCCGCGGGTCGACCTCGATCGAGACGCGCCCGTCCACGGTGTCACTGGCGTCATAGGCAGGCCGCAGGATGTCGCAGGCCCAGCGCACGTCGTACGTCGTCAGGGCGCGAACCGCCTCGCCGATGTCGACGCCGCGTACGGCCAAGTCGCGGACCTGCTCGTCATAGGCCGCCCCGTCCGAGAGGGCCTTCTGGAAGATGGACGGGTTGGTCGTGACCCCGACAACGTGCTGGTCACGGACCAGGCCCTCGAGGTTGCCCGAGCGCAAGCGCTCCCGGGACAGGTCGTCCAGCCAGACCGCCACGCCCGCGGCGGACAGCTCGGCAAGTGCATCGGTCATGGCGCTCTCCTTGGGTCGTGGGTCAGTTGCCGGTGGTCGAGCCCTGGGTCTGCCCCAGCAGGCTCAGTGACTCGTGGGCGGCGGCGACGGCCCGGTCGGCCGTCAGCCCGAACTGCTCGTAAAGCACGGTGTACGGCGCCGACGCACCGAAGTGCTCAAGCGACAGGGGGACGCCGGCATCGCCGAGGAACTCCCACCACGACTGCGCGATACCCGCCTCGATCGACACCCTCGCCTTGACGTCAGGCGGGAGGACCGTCGCCCGGTAGGCGAGGTCCTGCTCGCGGAACCACTCGACACACGGCATGGAGACGACCCGGGTGGGGGTGCCCTCGGCTTCGAGCAGATCGCGGGCTGCGAGCGCGATCTGTACCTCGGAGCCGGTGGCGATCAGCAGTACGCGGGGCTGGCCGTCGCTGGCGTCGGCGAGCACATAGCCGCCGCGGGCAGCGCCTTTGGCCAGCTCGGCGTCAAGGACGGGGACGTTCTGACGGGTGAGTGCGAGCGCTGCCGGCCGGTCGGTGTGACCGAGCAGGGTCTGCCAGGCGACAGCTGTCTCGTTGGCGTCGGCGGGCCGGATCACGTCAAGGCCGGGAAGGGCCCTCAGCGACGCAAGGTGCTCGATGGGCTGGTGTGTCGGCCCGTCCTCGCCGAGTCCGATCGAGTCGTGCGTCCAGACATAGGTGACAGGGAGCTTCATCAGCGAGGCCAGCCGGACGGCGCCGCGCATGTAGTCGCTGAAGACCAAGAAGGTGCCCCCGTAGACGCGGGTGCCACCGTGCAGGGCGATGCCGTTCATGATCGCGCCCATGGCGTGCTCGCGGATGCCGAAGTGCAGCACCCGGCCGTACGGGCCGCCCTGGAACTCCTTGCTCTGGCGGTCCGACGGCAGGAACGACGGCGCGCCCTTGGGCGTGGTGTTGTTGGATTCGGCGAGGTCGGCCGAGCCGCCCCACAACTCGGGCAGACCCGGCGCGAGGGCGCTGAGCACCTCACCGGAGGCCTTGCGGGTGGCGATCCCCTTGGGGTCGTCGGCGAAGGTGGGGACCTGCGCGGTCCAACCGTCGGGCAGGGTGCGGGTCTGCATCCTGGCAAGCAGGGCGACGCCGTCGGGGTTGTCGGCTGCCCAGGCGTCGTACTGCTCCCGCCACGTCGCGTGGACGGCCCGGCCGCGGGCGACGACCTCGCGGGCGTGCTCAAGAACGTCCGCCGGGAGCTCGAAGGTCCGGTCCGGGTCCAGGCCCATGATTTTCTTGGTGGCTGCGACCTCCGCCGAGCCGAGCGCGGAGCCGTGCGCCTTGCCGGTGTTCTGCTTGGTGGGTGCGGGCCAGCCGATCAGGGTGCGCAGGGCGATGAACGACGGTCGCCCCGTCTCGAGCTTGGCCCGGGTCAGGGCCCGGTCGAGGGCCGTGACGTCCTCGGTGTAACCGCCGTCACCGTCGACAAAATCGACCCGCTGCACATGCCAGCCGTAGGCCTCGTAGCGCGCGCAGACGTCCTCGGTGAACGCGATGTTCGTGTCATCCTCGATGGAGATCCGGTTGTCGTCCCAGAGCAGCGTGAGGTTCCCGAGCCGTTGCGTGCCGGCGAGGGAGGAGGCCTCCGAGCTCACGCCCTCCTCGAGGTCACCGTCGGAGGCGAAGCACCAGATGTGGTGGTCGAACGGCGACTCGCCCACGGCAGTGTCAGGATCGAGCAGCCCACGCTCACGGCGGCTGGCCATCGCCATGCCGACCGCGTTCCCCACGCCCTGCCCCAGCGGGCCGGTGGTCGTCTCGACGCCAGCGGTGTGCCCGTGCTCCGGATGTGCGGGGGTGAGCGACCCCCACTGCCGCAGGTGGCTGATGTCCTCGACGGTCAGGCCGTAGCCGGACAACAGCAGCTGCAGGTACAGGGTCAGGCTCGAGTGCCCGCAGGACAGTACAAACCGGTCACGCCCCACCCACGACGGGTCTGACGGGTCGTGCACGAGGTGTCGTTGGAACAGCAGGTACGCCGCAGGCGCGAGGCTCATCGCTGTGCCGGGGTGACCGGATCCGGCGGCTTCGACGGCGTCCATGGCCAGGGCCCTGATGACGTCGACGGCCCGCTTGTCGAGATCGGTCCACTGCAGCGCACTCACGACGGTCCCCTCGCTCTTGGTGGTGGTTGCGAGCCTATCCCGGGCGTGCGGCGCGCTTCATCCGGCCGCAACAGGACGAGGCGCCGGTGCCCCGCTAGAGTTCGGGAGGTGACAGTGCTGGCGGGTGAGCTCGCGGAAACAACCCCCGCTGTCACTCCGGAAACTGTGACCCGCAGCCGACTCAGCGCGGTGTGGGCCACCGCAGGGGCCTACGTCGCGCTGACCAAGCCGCGGATCATCGAGCTGCTGCTCATCACGACGATCCCGACGATGGTGCTCGCCGCCCGAGGCTGGCCGGGCTGGGGCCTGACCGCTGTCACGCTGGTTGGCGGCTCACTCGCGGCAGGCAGCGCCAACGCGCTGAACTGCTGGTGGGACCGCGATATCGACGTGTTGATGAACCGCACCTCAAGGCGCCCGCTCGCGCAACACGTGGTGACTCCCACCGCCGCGCTCGTGTTTGGTCTGATGCTGGGCTTGCTCGCGACCGTCGAGCTGGCCCTGACAACGAACGTGCTGTCGGCGCTGCTGGCGGACGCAGCGATCGCGTTCTATGTGGTCGTCTACACGATGGTGCTCAAGCGGCGCACCTCCCAGAACATCGTCTGGGGTGGCGCGGCCGGCTGTATGCCCGTGCTGATCGGATGGTCCGCGGTGACTGACAGCCTGTCGTGGCCAGCCGTGGTGCTGTTCGCGGTGATCTTCTTCTGGACGCCACCACACTTCTGGGCCCTCGCGATGAAGTTCAAGGATGACTACGCCCGGGCCGACGTGCCGATGCTGCCGGTTGTCGCGAGCCCGCAGGTCGTTGCCCGCCGCATGGTGGCCTACTCGTGGGCGATGGTGGCGACGTCCGCGCTGCTTGCCCTCGACGGCTCCGGAGCGGTGTACGCGGTCTGCGCCGCCGTGCTCGGCGCGGTGTTCCTGCGCGAGGTGCACGTGCTCGAGGCCAAGGTGAGGGGCGGTGCGGCGTACAACCCGATGCGGCTGTTCCACTGGTCGATCACCTACCTGGCGCTGCTGTTTCTCG
>JAYUBO010000038.1:0-7586 GCA_043740815.1 Frankiales bacterium
GGGCAGCTCGCCGCCGCCTCGTCCACTCAGACCGGGTTCACCTGCGACTGGTGCGCCTTCGACAACGGCGTCCGCTCGCCCAGCGTGACGGTTCAGATCAACCGGCCGGCGGACGACGACCCGTCGCTGCCCTACCCCAAGGCCATCTGCGTCGGCAACACATCGAGCCCGGTGACTCCGCCGGGCAAGTTCTACATCGCCTCGCCGCTCTACTACGGCGGGTGCGCCGCGATGCCCACGGTCTTCCCGCCGGGTGCCACGTTGAGCCTGCCGATCGCCCTGTCGGCGAACACCAGCGCGATGCGACAGGCCGACGTCAACGCCGACGGACAGTCGCAGAGCCAGTTCACCCACTCCGAGTCCGAGTACGACGAGCTCGCGCTGCAAACGTGGCTGGGCCAGCAGGAGAACACGCCCACCGTCGCCTTTACCTCCTCTACGCAGACCCCGTACGACGCGGGTGGCGGCTATGGACCGCACACCGTGGCGGGTGGCGTCTCGACCAGCACCTTCAACGGCTGACCCAACGGCTGTCCCATCCTGCCCCGGTTGTCCTGGCCGCGAGGAACGTGGCCATCTCAGACTCCGGGCAGGGGCGCGCGAACACGTAGCCCTGGACCTGGTCGCACCCGGAGACGGTCAAGGCGTTGAGGTCATCTTCGGTTTCCGCCCCTTCGGCGGTGACGGTATAGCCGAGGCGGTGGCCGAGGTCGATCATCGACTGCACGATCGCGGCTGTCCGAGAGTCTGCACTCATGCCGTTGACAAAGGATCGGTCGATCTTGAGCTCGCCGATCGGTAGCCGGGCGAGATGGGCGAGCGAGGTCTGACCGGCGCCGAAGTCGTCGATGGAAATGGTCACGCCAGCTGCTGCCAGCGTGGCGAGATTCGCCGCAACGACCTCGGGGGCGGTGAGAACGGCGGTCTCGGTCATCTCGATCACCAGTCGCGAGCACGGGGTATCAGCCGTCGTGAGCGCGGCCAGCACTGCCAACGCGAAGTGGGGCTTGCTGAGGTTTCGTGCCGAGACGTTGACAGCGACGCTCAACCAACCGGTCGGGTCAAGCCGGTTGATCGCCGCCAGCGCCTCCGCAAGCACCCATGTCGTGAGCGGCTCGATTAACTCGGTCTGCTCAGCTGCAGGGAGGAAGGCGTCGGGGTAGAGAAGGCCGAGGTTGGGATGTTGCCACCGGACCAGTGCTTCGATCGACGCGACAGCTCCGCAGGTCAGGCTGATCTTGGGTTGGTAGTGCAGGACGAGCTGGTCCGCTCGGATGGCAGCGGCCAGCTCACCGAGCAACCGGAGCCGACCCGCGTCAAACGTGTCTAGGTCGTCGCGGTGGCGGATCGGACCCAGACTTGCCTGTTTGGCGGCGAACATGGCCACCTCCGCCTTCAGCAACAGCATGTCCGGATCCGTGGCGTCCTCAGGTGAGAGGGCGTATCCCGTGGAGTACTCGAGCATGACTGGCAGGCCGTCCAGCGCGAGCGGAGCCGTGAGCAGCGCCGCGATGTCAGCCAGCCGAGCCAGGGCCTGCTCGTCGCTCGCGGCGCCAATGACCATGGCGAACGCGTTACCGCCAAGTCGGGCGACAACCTCCCCGGATGCGGCAGCAGTAACCAGGCGATCCGCGACCTCATCAAGTAGCCGGTCGCCGATCTGGTGGCCGAGAGCGTCGTTGACCTGGCGGAACCGGTCCAGGTCGAACACAAGCAAGGCCGCTGGAGCCCGCGCCATCATCCGTGCGGCAAGCCGCAGTAGCTCACGGCGGTTCGCAAGCCCTGTAAAAGGGTCGTGCGCGGCAAGAAAGGCATTCTCTCGCGCCGATCGACGCAGGCGTCGGGTCGTGACGCCGGTGACGGCCAGCCCAACCAGCCACAGCACGACGAGACCGGCCGCCAGCGTCCAGGTCTGAGCCCGGCGCTGGGTGTCAATGTCAGCCGCGATCGGTGCGTACGGCAGATACATCTCGACCACCCCGATGAGGGAGTCCGTCTTGGCGGCACGCAGGGGGGCGTAGACCTCCGCCACCCGGATCCCGCCGGCGCCGTTGTCGCCTTCCAGCGTGGTCAGCAGCGCGATCGTCGTCCCCCGAGCTGCCCGAGCGGCCTCGTCTTTTTCGGTCGTGACACTGCCGTCTGAAGTGAAGACAACGTTGGCGTCAAGATCGCGTAGCCGCAGGCGAAGCACCTGCCGGTCTGCCACGATCGCAGCGATGTTGTGCCGCAGGTCCGGCGTGGCCGGTCCAAGCCCGGCCGGTAGCGGTGCGTCTCCTAACAGCGGTGCGATGATGCCCTGCGAGACAAGCCGGGCGTCCGCCCTGGCCCGAGCCAGTCCGCGGGCGTTGGCCTGGGCGGCCACCTGTCCGGCGAGAAGTACACCGAGCATCACCACCGGAATAAGGCTCGCGACAGCGTAGAGGACAAAAAGACGGATGCCGCTGGGGCCGAGCGAATGCCGGGGCATGGTTCACCATCGGCCGTCAGGGCCAAAACCTGACGGCCATCTGGCCCAACGGGGACTCCTTGGGCGGGACTAGCTCGCCGGTAGTGAGCTGGTCGCATCGAGCGAGGCCATGTCTGCCTCGTCTAGGACGAGGTCGCCGACGTCGGCGTTGCTCCGGATTCGCTCCGGGTCCACTGACTTCGGGATCACCACCACCCCATGCTGCAGGTGCCAACGGATGATCACCTGTGCCGGCGTCGCCCCCAGCCGCTCTGCGATGCCGACGACGACGGGGTCGTCAAGAGTGCCACCGCGAAGAGCGCTGTAGCCCTCGAGCACCACGCCGCGCCGCGCGTGACCGTCCTGGACCGCACGCTCGAACAGCTTCGGGCTCCACTCCACCTGGTTCACAGCAGGGACGACGCCTGTCGCGGCCTGCAGCTCGTCGAGCTGGTCCAGGGAGTAGTTGCTGACTCCGACATCACGGACCAGGCCCTGCTCCTGGGCCGAGAGCAACTGCCGCCACATGGACTCCTCTGCGCCCTCCTCCGGCCAATGGACCAGCCAGAGGTCGACATAGGACAGCTTGAGCAGGTCCAGGCTCGCTCGCAGAGTGTCGAGCTCGGCATGACGACGAGAGGGCGGGACCTTGGTGGTCACGAAGACGTCGGCGCGCGCGACGCCGGCCAGAGCGCTCCCGACCTCAGCTTCGTTGCCATACACCGTCGCGGTGTCAACGTGCCGGTAGCCGGCGCCGAGCGCTGCGGCGGTGGCGGTGATCGCATCCCCACCCGTGATCTGCCAGGTGCCGAAGCCGAGGAGGGGCATGCGAGCGCCACTGGGGAGCAGGGCGGTGAAGTCGGGAATGGTCATAGAGATCACCCTAGTTTGAGAACCGAACGGGTGGCTTACCGACGTACTCGCTGATGTGTCAGCTCCTTCTCACCCTCGGGCGGGAACCCACCCCTGGCGACCGGCCCCCACCGGTCGATCGTGACCCGCAACAGCGACTTGTCCTGGCGGACCATCGCAGCCCGATACTCCTCCCAGTCCGGGTGCTCGCCGGCGATGCTGCGGTAGTAGTCGACGAAGGCCTCCGTGGCGGCCGGCATGTCGAGCACCTCAACGGTGCCGTCGACCTGCACCCAGTCGTCATCCCAGTCGTCGGAAAGAAAGCACATCGACACCTGCGGATGGCGCCGTGCGTTGCATGTCTTGGCCCGCTGGGGGTACGTCGCCACCACGATCCGGCCAACGGGGTCGACTCCGGCGCTGACCGGTGACAGCTGCGCAGAGCCGTCCCGCTTCCGGGTCATGAGCAGGGCGCGGTGACGATGCCGCAGGAACTCGACAAGCTCGTCGCGGGACACGTCGTCAGAGCGGGCGATGCGAGGCATGCGACAAGCGTGCCTCACCCGGTGACTGTCACTGGTCGCCAGCTGTTTCCAGTGAGCCCGGATCCACCGGTGGTCTGCCGTGACGCGAGGGTCGTGGAAGTCGGCTACGGGCTCGGGCGCCGCAGTCCGGAGACTGCCTGACGAACCTTCGCGCGATTGGCGGGAGTGTCGTAACGCAGGCGTGCTTGCGATATGAGGCGTTGTCCCTGTTGGCTGCGGGCAAACGTCACCGCCATTCCCACCAGTCCAGCCCGTCGCACACTCATGACGAGTTTGTCCCCGATACGCGAGGCGCTACACCACCTTGGCTGGGACGATGCCGGGTGCGGGCAGGCGTGGGTGTGTCAGTGGATGGGACCCTGGCTGCCGCGAAGGCCTTCCTGCCGCAGGCGAGGCCTCAGCCATTCGCTGCATCTGTGTCTCGGGGCTGGTCCTCCGGCTATGTCGTTGGACGACGTCGGTCACGGCCAGCCCAGAGGTCCTACGTGGGTGCGACAGACGCAGCCCGCTGCGGGGCTAGTGGTGGAAGCCGGTCGAGCCAGTGGTGGTACTGGCGCCGAGGTCGTCGCGCAGCTGCAGCAGCGCCGCGCGAAGGTCCTCGAGGAACAGCTCGGCGAGGTCGTGGCTGAAGCCGTTGCGGCAGACGACGCGCAGGACCGAAAGGTCCTGGCGGTCTTCGGGAAAGGCGTAGGCGGGTACCTGCCAACCGCGCTCGCGCAGCGCACGCGATAGCCCAAACACATCCCAACCCTGCACCTCAGATGTGGTGGTGAAGGCGAACACCGGTAGCTCGTTGCCACGCGAGATCAACGAGAACTCGGGCATTGCCTCAACCTGAGAGGACAGGTACGTCGCGACGTCACGCGCGGCCTGTTGCACGTCGCGGAAGCCCTGGAAGCCGAGCCGGAAAAACGTGTAGTACTGCGCGACGACCTCCGCACCGGGACGCGAGAAATTCAGCGCGAAGGTCGGCATGTTGCCGCCGAGGTAGTTGACGTTGAAGACCAGCTCCTCGGGCAGGGCGTCCGCGTCACGCCACAAGACCCAGCCGACGCCGGGGTAGACCAGCCCGTACTTGTGGCCGGAGGTGTTGATCGAAGCGACCCGCGGAAGGCGGAAGTCCCAGACGAGGTCGCGATCAAGGAACGGCGCGATCATGGCTCCGGAGGCACCGTCGACGTGGATAGGCACATCCGGTCCACCGCCGGCAGCGAGCACGTCGAGGGCTGCGGCGATCTCGGCAACCGGCTCGTAACTACCGTCGAAGGTGGATCCCAAGATGGCGACCACGCCGATGGTGTCCTGGTCGCACTGTGCGACCGCCGTCTCGGCGTCAAGGTGGAAACGGTCGCCGCTCATCGGGACGATCCGGGGCTCGACGTCCCAATAGCGGCAAAACTTCTCCCAGCAGACTTGAACATTCGCGCCCATCACCAAGTTGGGGCGGCGCGCACGGTCGTTGACACGGTGGACCCAGCGGCGCTGCAGCGCCATCCCAGCAAGCATGCACGCCTCGCTCGAGCCGGTCGTGGAGCAGCCGGTCGCGTCCTCGGCCACGGGGGCGTTCCACAGGTCGGCGAGCATCGAGACGCAGCGCCGCTCGAGCTCGGCGGTCCGTGGGTACTCGTCCTTGTCGATCATGTTCTTGTCGACGCACTCGGCCATGAGCTGACGGGCCTGCGGATCCATCCAGGTCGTCACGAACGTCGCCAGGTTGAGCCGGGCACTGCCGTCGAGCAGCAGCTCATCGTGGATGAGCTGGTAGGCGACGTCGGGGGGGACCGGCTGCTCGGCGAGTCGGTGCTTCGGCGGGCTGATCCGGGCCCCGAGGCTCAGGACCGGGTTCGCCGTCGACGGGTCGGTGCCGGGCTGGGACGTGCCACGATGCAGGGCCATGCGTAGACCCTAGGCCGCAGGCACAGCCTGACCCCTGGCTCGGCAGCGCTTGGCATCTCGTTTGTGGCGTCCCGGCACCGACCGGACGTGGGTAGCGCTCGGGCACGGCGACCGCGCCTTTGAAAGGACGCCTCCGCCTTCGGCAACCACGCTGTCTTCGCCGGTCAGGGTCCCGCATCGCCCGGCAGTGGTGAGGCAGTCATCAGGCAGCCCCTCCTCGCACGAGTCGCAACTTCCTCCAGACCTACGGCTCGCCCGGTGCGGGGCACCTACATGTGCACGGCGCGAACCTAGGCCTGTCCGCGTCGTCCTACCTTGACGTGGGTGGTGTCCCCCCGCTGGCCCTCGCGGAGGACCAGGCCCTCGTCGACACCCAGCGCGCGCGCGACCCGCCTGGTCTCGACCGGCCGGATCCCCGTCACCACCAGCGCCCGCCGCGAGAGCCGCACCGTTGGCGGCTTCGCCGACCATCTTCGGTCACTCTGAACCTCCCCAGCCCCGCCGGAGCTCGCGTTGCTTTGTGTCCCTGGCGCCCGGCACCGGTCCCGGTGCGCATCCACTAGGCCTCGACCTGCATCACCGCAGGTCAGAGGGGGTATCGAAGGGCTCCCCTACCTGGACTCGAACCAGGAACATTCCGACTGATAGTTACATGGTGCTGCTGTTGACCATGACTGACCGACACTACCCCTGATCTGCATCCATACATGGAAAGTAGCCCCCGACGCTCCCCGACCATAACCGTAATAATCCGATCATCCTTGTGAGCAAAATGTGAGTCATGGGCAGACCTCCACTACCACTCGGCACGCACGGTCTCGTGCGGATCTACATGACTGACCACGGCTACAGGGCCAGGACCATGGTCGGTGACTACGACGGCAAGACTCGGGCGATCGAACGGTCCGGGTCAAGCAAGACCAAGGCCGAAGCAGCGTTGAAAATCGCTGTCCGGGATCGGTCGCGCTCTGACGCCTTTGCCGTCATCTCACCGAACACCCTGGTGGCTGACCTTGCTGAGGTCTGGTTCAAGGAAGCCTCTCCGGCCTGGTCCCCGACGACCAGGCAGGCGTACCGGGCGAGACTCGACATCCAGGTGCTGCCCAGCCTGGGAAACTTGCGTGTTCGTGCGCTCACCGTGGGAACTCTTGACCGGCATCTACGGGCTGTCGCGGCGAAGCATGGCGTGTCCATGAGCAAGATGGTTCGGTCCGTGCTCTCCGGCATCTGCGGGCTTGCTGCCCGCAACGACGCCCTGGATCGAAACCCGGTCTGCGACGCCGGACGGATGCCCAGCAAACGCAAAGAAGGTGCCTCGTGCGCTGACTCCCGAGCAGGTGCGGCAACTCCGGGCGCTGTTGACCTACGACCTCCAGGCCATCGACCGAGATGTCCCGGACCTCGTCGACTTGATGCTGGCCACCGGCCTGCGCATCGGAGAGGCGACCGCGCTGCACTGGGAGGACATCGATCTCGTCAAGGGGACGATCAACGTCCAGACCACGATCCACCGGATCAGGGGCGAGGGGATCATCCTCAGTGAGACGACGAAGACCGACGCTGGCCAGAGACTCCTGCGGCTGCCGACCTGGGCGGTCGCGATGCTCGATAGGCGGGACCGCAGCGACGGCCCCGTGTTCCCTGCGCCGAAGAAGGGCGGCCTGCGGGACTCGTCCAACACGCAAGCTCACATCCGCGACGCGGTGCGTAACGCGGGCTTCGGTTGGATCACCTCGCACACATTGCGCAAGACCGTGGCAACCACGATGGACGAGGCCGGCCTGTCGGCTCGGGCAACCGCCGACCAACTGGGCCACGCCCAGCCCTCGGTGACTCAGGACGTCTAC
>JAYUBO010000039.1:0-6304 GCA_043740815.1 Frankiales bacterium
CAACTCATCAGGCACGAACCGGCGCTGCTCCAACGGCTGCGTGCGATGGAACGCCTCCACCAACTGCCGCACGACCAGCCGCTCACCTTCAGCCCGCCGGTACGAAGCCACGAGCTGCTCCAACAAGCACGCCCGCACCTCCATAGGAAGCAACGGAGGTGCGAGCTCAGACATGATGTAATAGTATAAGAATTCGGATGTAAACGGAATACTTTCCCACAGTAGATTGGGTATTTAGCGCATAGCGAACAAGAACAGCAGGGCACATCTTGGTTGACGGACAAGCGGGGAGTGTCTTTCCGCTTCGAGGCGAGGCGCCCGACCGTGGATGACCTCCTTGGGCATGGACCGTCAGACACCGACCCGCGCAGGCGGAGCCATCAGCACGTGGTCGTAGGGGGCGCGCAATTCGGCGTACAAGGGGAGTGGTCGGCGACCGGCTAGCGTCCTTGTGCGTGGAGTGGATCGAGCACGGCGAGCGGGCGATCTACGATTCGCCCTGGGTGTCGCTGCACCTGGTCGACGTCGAGGTGCCCGGTGGGGCTCGCTTCGAGCATCACGTCATCCGCCGCGACCTGCCTGCGGCGGGGGTCGTCGTCCACGACCCTGACCGTGGGGTGCTGATGCTGTGGCGGCACCGGTTCATCACGCGGACGTGGGGCTGGGAGATCCCCGCCGGTCGGGTCGAGGAGGGAGAGACCATCATCGGGGCCGCCGCGCGAGAGGTGCTGGAAGAGACCGGCTGGGAGGTTACCGGGCTGCAGCCGCTGTTCGGCTACCACCCTTCAAACGGCCTGTCGGACCAGCGTTTCGAGGTCTTCGCGGCCTCCGGAGCCGTGCAGGTCGGCGAACCGTCGGACCCTTCCGAGGCCGCCCGGATCGAGTGGGTGTCCGTGACGGAGGTGCGCCGTCTGCTCCGAGCCGGCCTTGTCGGCGACGGGCTCTCGCTCACGGCCCTGCTCTGGTGGCTGCTGCACGAAGCCCCATGAGGACAGCCCCGGGTCAGGCCTCGAGGTCGCCCTCTCGGGAGGACAGCAGCCGCCGGTAGGAGTCGAGCCTGGCAGCGCTCGCCTGTCCGGATGTCACGAGCAGGTCCAGCGCGCAGCCGGGGCTGAGGTGGTCGCAGCCGGGCGGACACTCCTCGGCCGCAAGGGCAAGGTCCGGGAAGGCCGCCAGGACACCGGCTGGCGTCACGGCTCCCAGGCCGAAGGACCGCACGCCTGGGGTGTCGATGACGGTCCCGCCACCCGGCAGCGCGAAGGCCACGGCGGAGGAGCTGACGTGCCGTCCCTTGCCGACTCCCGAGACGGACCCGACGGCCCGGTAGGCGTCCGGCACCAGCTGGTTGACCAGCGTCGACTTGCCTACGCCGGACTGGCCGAACAGCACAGATGTCCTGCCCTGCAGGCGATCGAGCAGCGCCTCGACCCCGGAGCCGCGTCCGGTGACGACGGACTCGACGCCCAGGGGTTCATACAGCGCCAGCAGGGACGTGGGGGAGGCGAGGTCACTCTTGGTCAGACAGAGCAGCGGGACAAGCCCGCCGTCGAAGGCCGCGACAAGGCAGCGGTCGATCAGTCGCGGGCGCGGAACCGGGTCGGCGAGGGCCGTGACGACGACCAGGATCTCGGCATTCGCGACGACCGCTCGTTCGACGGGGTCATTGTCGTCCGGTGTACGCCGGAGCAGGGACGTGCGCGCCTCAACCCGTACCACCCGGGCGAGGCCGTCCGGCCCGCCGGACAGGTCGCCGACGACCGACACGTGGTCACCGACGACCACGGCCCGGCGCCCCAGCTCGCGGGCCCGCACAGCGGTGACGAGCACGTCGCCGACGGCCACGCGATAGCGGCCACGGTCGACCGTCACGATCTGCCCGAGGGAGGCGTCCTCGTGCCCGGGACGGGACTTGGTGCGGGGTCTTGTGCTGCGCGGTGGGCGGACGCGGACGTCGTCCTCATCGAGCTCGCGCGGCACCGTCAGCTCCCGAGCAGCCGCGACCAGGACCCGACGAAGTCGGGGACGGTCTTGCGCGTGGTGGCGATGTCGTCGACGGCAACGCCATCGACGCCGAGCCCCAGGACGGCCCAGGCCATCGCGATCCGGTGGTCGTCGTAGGACGAGAGCAGCGCCCCCGAAAGCGGCACGGGACGTACGACGAGACCGTCGTCGGTCTCCTGCGCGTCCGCGCCGCAATGGCCGAGCTCGGTGACGAGCGCCTTGAGGCGGTCCGTCTCCTGGAGGCGGATGTGGGCCACGCCTCGGAACCTGCTGGGCGAGTCGGCGAGCGCGGCGAGGGCCGTCAGAACCATGGTGAGCTCCGGCGCGTCGCCGAGGTCGGCGTCGATGCCGTGAATGGCCCCGGAGCCGGTGACGGTCACCGAGTCCGGCGTACGCGTGACGACGCCGCCCATGGCTTCGAGCAACTCGGGGAGCACGGCCCCGGGCTGGCGGGTGTCGGCGGGCCACCCGGTGACGGTGACCGAGCCGCCCGCGACGAGGGGAGCCGCAAGGTAGGCCGCCGCCGTGGACAGGTCGGGCTCGACGGGGGCATCGCGGGCCAGCAGCGGGCCGGGCTCGACGGACCAGACGCCCGGGACGCTGTCCTCCACGACCGCGCCGGCGGCGCGCAGGGCATCGACGGTCATCGCCAGGTGCGGTGCGGACGGCAGCCGACCGCCCTCGTGCCGCACGGTGAGGCCTTCGGTCATCCGGGGGCCGGCCAGCAGGAGTCCGCTCAGGAGCTGTGAGCTCTGGGTCGCGTCGACGACGACGGAGCCTCCGCGTAGCGAGCCCGTACCGCGGACAGTCAGGGGTAGGGCGTCCACCGAGGAAAGGTCGGCGCCCAGGGCGCGCAGGGCGACGAGCAGGGGGCCGAGGGGCCGCTCACGGACCCGGGGGTCACCGTCGAAGGTGAGGTCCCCGACCGCCAGGCAGGCCAGGGCCGGTACGAAGCGGGCGACGGTGCCGGCGTTGCCGACGTCGATCGCCCTCCCCGTGGGGGTGAGGGGTCCCGGGACTCCGTCGACCACCCAGTCCTCGCCGTCGTCGGTGACGGTCACACCGAGCACGCGCAGCGCGCCGACCATGAGCTCGGAGTCGCGGCTGCGCAGGGGACGTCTCAGGACGCTCTGGCCGTCGGCCATCGCGGCGAGCACGAGGGCGCGGTTGGTCAGCGACTTCGAGCCGGGCAACGCGACGACAGCCTCAAGGGGCGCGGTGGGGCGAGGGGCGGTCCAGCTCACCGAGCCATCTTTGCAGGCGCGGCAGAAACCGGGCGTGGCGTTAGCCTGGAGCAACGATGACGCGCGCCCTCCCAGCCCTCGGGGCTCTGGTCCTGCTCGGTATCAGCGCCTGCGGCAACAGCGGCACGTCCGCTGCTGCCCAGCCCGTCGGACCGCAGTAGTCATGTGCGGCCGCTACGCCTCCAGCCGGAGTCCGGAGGACCTCGTCTCCTACTTCGAGGTCGAGGAGCCTCCGGAGGAGGTCCTCGCCCCGTCGTGGAACGTCGCGCCGACCGACAAGGTCTACGCAGTGCTCCAGCGGGACACCCGCCAGCTTCGAGTACTGCGCTGGGGGCTGGTGCCGTCCTGGTCGAAGGGCGCCAAGGGAGCGGCCCGCATGATCAACGCCCGGCAGGAGTCGGTGCCGACCAAGCCGGCGTTCCGCAAGGCGTACGCGACCCGGCGCTGCCTGGTGCCCGCAGACGGCTATTTCGAATGGAAGCCCGAGGGGGTCGGCAAGCAGCCCTTCTACCTCAGCACGCAGGACCCGCTCGCGATGGCGGGGCTCTACGAGCACTGGAAGACCCCAGAGGGGGAGTGGTTGTCGACCTGCACGATCATCACGACCTCCGCCCCCGACGACCTCGGCGAGATCCACGACCGCTCACCGTTGCTGGTCCCCAGCGACGCCTGGGGAGTGTGGCTCGACCCCACGGTGCCGGACCCTGGTGACCTACTGATCCCAGGAACGCCAGGGGTACTTGAAGCCTGGCCGGTCGGTAAACGGGTCGGCAACGTGCACAACAACGGCCCGGAGCTTGTCCTACCGATCTGACCCAAACCACTCAAGTGGGAACGACCGGGCACCGAAGTCGCTGGAGTGACCGTCGAGCCGCCCGTCCTCAGGCAGGCGGTATCGCACCCGGACTGGGCGTCCCCCCCTGTTCGGGCGAACACCGCTGTGCTCGCCCGTGGCTCCATGCCCTCCGCCGACCTGCCACGACCGGCGGTCTCCCTCGACAGCGAGTCGGGGCTGCCGCTGGGTACCGGCCTCGCTATCGGCGCCCTCGGGCTGGTCCTGTCACTCGGGCTCACCCTATGGTCGCGAGCGAGCGCGGACGCCACGCAGCAGATTGACCACCAGCTGCGGTTGAGCCTGGTCATCACCCTTGCCTTTTACGTCCTGCTCGGGCTGGCGCTGGGTGGGTACTGCCTGCAGCGTCGGGTGGGCCTGACATAGACCCGCGGCAGTGCCGTAGAGGCGCTGCTGTGGGGCCTCCCGCTCGGCGCGGTGGGGGGCGGGCTCGCCGTACTGCTGAACTCCTCGTTGTCCGGTCACCTGGCCAGCGACCCTCGCATCGAGCTCCTGGTGGGAGGCGGTGGGTTCCTGCGGATCTCGCTCACGTTCCTTGTCACCGCGGTGCTGGCCCCGCTCGTGGAGGAGACCCTGTTCCGCGGCGTCCTGGCGGGCACCCTGATCGCCCGTGGCGCTGCGCCGGCCGTCTGGGTCAGCGCCGTCGCCTTCTCCCTCTGGCACATGAATGCCACCTCGCTTCGTTACTACGTCTTCCTGGGCCTGCTGCTCGCCACGCTGTGGCGCAAGCGTGGGTTACTGGCGTCGATGTCCGCGCACGCCGCGTTCAACGGGGTGCTCACGCTGGCGGCGATCGCCGCGACGACGGGCGGCGGCCACCTCGTGACCTATCAGGCCCTGAGCTTCCAGCTGCCGGGCGGTTGGCACCAGGCCCCGGTCTCAAAGATCCCGGGCGGCCTCACGGTCGTGGGACCCGGCGGAGCGGCCTTGGTGGCCAGCTCGCGGCCTGGAGCCGCTCCCACCCTGCAGCAGATGCAGGACACGCTGGTCCGGGCCGAGCGGGGTGGCTCGCGCCACACCGTCGTCGCGGGCACCGAGCGCCCGCTGTCCCCACCGATCGGGTACGCCGTGACAGCGGACGTCCTGCTGTCCGGGCAGCCCGGACACGTGGTCGACATCGTTGTGGACGGCACGGAGTACGAGCTGCTCGTCGTGACCGGTGGAAGCCCCGCGGCCGAGGCCGGCTGGACGCGGATCCTGTCGACGGTGACGGGCCGATGATGAGCCTTGCGCAGGACCCGTCCCCGCACGCCGCCTCTGCGCTGACCAACACGCTGGCCACCCTGTCCCTCGCCGGCCTGATCGCTTGGCGTGGTCACCGCGCGGCCGTCGCCTGCGAACGGGACACCGGTCGGTCGCCGTACGGCTGGGAACCGGTCACCTGGTCGATCATCTGCTTCTGCGGCTTTCTGTTCGGACGGCTTCTGCTGGCCGCAGGCGCGAGCCGGGAGCGCAAGCGACCGCGGCCATTCCCGACCGGGAACTCCTGGTCCGCAGAGCCGGAGCAGCCGTGGGCTTCGCCGATGTCGGGGCACCCGCCGTTTCCGGAGCAGCCTGCCTTCGTCGCTATCGCTCCCACAGTGGTTGCCCCGGCTCCTGTCATTGGTGAGCCACCTGTCCTCACCGCCCCACCGCCCCCTGCCGCTGCCCACGGCGGGGCCCGAGTCGCGTCGGCGCTCACTATCTTGCCGAGCGGCCCGACGGCGAGGCGACGGCTTCGACGCTGAGTCGGACCGGGACCTGGCTCGGGGACGACGCCCGCCTGGAAGACGTCCCTGGAGCTCGCGATGACGGGGCGCGTCTACTGTCCTGAACGGCTTCTCGGTGGCGCGGAGGAAGACCTCGACGGCGGCTTCGCGCACGGCGGCTGGTCGCATCCGTACTTCGACCCGGAGACGATGGGCCCTGCGATCAGCGACGTCATGGCTCGCTCCACGGCGCTGCTCTACGGCCGCCGGACCTGGCAGACCATGGCCGCCGCGTGGCCGGACCGCGCCGGCGACCCCTACACCGACAGCATGAACGGTATCCAGAAGTACGTCGCCTCCCGCATCCTCACCCAGGCCGATCTGACCTGGGAGAACTCCACGCTGCTGCCCTCCGACGACGCGATCGGTGCGATCCGCGAGCTGCGGGCCACCGAGGAAGGCGCCCTCCAGATCTGGGGAAGCGCTTCCCTTGCGGCGCAACTCATCGAGGCCGACCT
>JAYUBO010000040.1:0-22590 GCA_043740815.1 Frankiales bacterium
CCGCGAGTCCTGCGGGAGCAATGCCGTCCCATGACCAGGCGTCCTGCACTCGCACCAGCCCGTCAGGGTCCCGGGCGAGGACGCACACCTCCCCCACCCGACGCGGGCCACCTCCGGGCGCACGGACGAGGTGCACCACGACCCGCAGTCCCGACGCCACCTGGCTGTGGAGAGCCTCCCGACCGACACCGGCGACAGCCGCGAGCGCCTCGAGCCGCGCGGGCACATCAGCGGCTCCGTTGGCGTGCAGCGTGCCGCAGCCTCCCTCGTGGCCGGTGTTGAGCGCCGCGAGCAGGTCCACTACCTCCGCGCCGCGGACCTCACCGACGACCAGGCGGTCGGGACGCATCCGGAGCGCCTGCCGCACGAGGTCGCGCAGGGACACCTCACCGGCACCCTCGACGTTGGCCGGGCGGGCCTCGAGCCGGACCACGTGGGGGTGGTCGGGGGCGAGCTCACCGGCGTCCTCGACCAGCAGGATGCGGTCACCGGTGTCGACGAGGGACAGCAACGCCGACAGCAGCGTTGTCTTACCGGTCCCTGTGCCGCCGCTCACCAGGAACGCCACCCGTGCCGCGACAAGCTGCCCCAGCAAGGCCGCCCCGTCTCGGGGCACCGTCCCGGACGAGACCAGCTCGGCGAGGGTGAAGGGCCGCCGACGCGGCACCCGTAGCGACACGCACGTCCCACCCGTCGCGACCGGAGGCAGGACAGCGTGCAGGCGCACCCCGTCCCGGAGCCGGGCGTCCACCCACGGCTGCGCGTCATCGAGCCGGCGACCGCTGGGGGCCACCATTCGCACCGCGAGCCGGCGCACAGCCGCCTCGTCCGCGAAGCGGACCGCGACCCGTTCGAGCCCACGGCCACGGTCGACCCAGACTTCGTCAGGACCGTTGACCAGGACGTCTGTGACCGCAAGGTCGGCGAGCAGCACTTCCAGCGGCCCGGCTCCGACGATCTCGCTCTGCAGCGCCCGTAGGACGCTCAACACCTCGACGTCCCCGAACAGCCCGCCGCCCTCTTCCCGAAGTGCCGCCGCGACCCGCCCTGGTGTGGGCGACCCGCCCTCCCGGGCCAGCCGGCCGCGGACCCGCTCCAGCAGCGCAGGACTGACGTTCACGCGGCCCTCCGCGGGTCGTCCTTCACCAGGTCGTCCAGCAGGTGCTCGCAGAGCCGACCGAGCGGGGAGCGGTGCCGCCGACCCGGGACCTCACCGCGCTCCAGGGCCAGCTCGAGCCCCGGCTCGGCGCGGGTCTGCCCAGCCAGGGGCAGCCCCAGCGCACGCTCGACGGCAGCGGCGCTCAGGCCGTCCGGTGCCGGGCCGCGCACGACCAGCCGCAGGTCACGACAGAGCAGCCCGGTCCGGCCGGCCACCCGCGCCGCGGCGGCCGTCGCCCGCACCTCGGCCGGTACGACGAGCAGCGTCGTCGTCGCACTGGTGAGCACCTCGCGGCTGGCGTCGTCGAAGCTGCGCGCAAGATCCACGACGACCAGGTCGCAGGTGCGTCGGGCGGCCGCGAGGACCGCCTGCACGGCCTCGGCGGCCAGGTGCGCCGGCTCACCGCGGTCCCACGACAAGACCGACAGGTCCTGGAGCAGCGGCAGCGCCTCGGCCAGCGCCGCCGCGGGGACCCGACCGCGGGTCGCCCCCAGCTCGGGCCACCGCAGACCCACGGACTCCTCGCCCCCGAGGACCAGGTCAATGCCTCCCCCGAGCGGGTCGCCGTCGACGAGCAGGGTCCGCAGGCTTCGCCGTACCGCGGACTGGGCCAACGCGACGGCCAGGGTTGTCGCACCCGCACCCCCCCGGCCGCCGATGACCGCGACCAGCAGGCCGTCACTGCCCGTACCCTCCACCGCGTCGGCGAGGGCGTCGACGAGCCAACGCTCGCCGTCGGGCAGGAAGACGACGTGCTCGGCTCCGACCTGCACGGCCCGCTGCCAGATGGTGGCGTCGTCGAGGTCCTGCCCGAGCACGACGACCCTGCTGCGACGGCCCAGCCGAGCGGCGCTGCATCGGTCCACCAGGTCGGAGCCGAGGACCACGAGTGGCGCGGCGTTCCAGGACCGCCGGGCGGCGGGCAGGTCGTGGGCGACATCGACCTCAACACCTGCCGTCGCCGCCAGCCGGAGCAGGTCGTCGAGGATGCTCGGGTCTGCGGTGACCAGAAGAGGACGGGGCACGGGGCAACTCCTGCGCGAGAGGAAGAACCCACCGTGCGTGGCCCGAGCCTGCGATGGCCGCCGCACACCCGATCTGTGGACGGTTCCAGGCCCTGTGGACACGCAACGCAGAGGACCCCCGACCACTGGCCGGAGGTCCTCTGGCGAGTCTGACCCTCGGGGGGGTGGAGGCCAGACCCGTGCGTGAGAGCAACAGGGGGGTTGTTGCTGTCGAGCCTTAGTTGCCCGGACAGGGAGGTGCTCAAACCTGCCGAGCGAATATCGTGGACGAGATGACGGCTGCGGCGTTCTTTGACCTGGACAAGACCGTGATCGCCAAGAGCAGCACGCTGGCGTTCGGCAAGCCGTTCTACAAAGGCGGCCTCGTCAACCGTCGGGCGGTCCTGAAGAGCTCCTTCGCGCAGTTCGTCTACCTGCTCCAGGGTGCGGACGAGGACTCGATGGACAAGATGCGCGACTACCTCAAGGCGTTATGCGCAGGCTGGTCGGTGCAGCAGGTGCACGAGATCGTGGCTGAGACGCTGCACGAGCTGATCGACCCGCTGGTCTACGCCGAGGCCGTCGAGCTGTTCGACGAGCACCGCGCCGCGGGCCGCGAGGTCGTCCTCGTCAGCAGCAGCGGCGAGGAGGTTGTGGGCCCGATCGGCGAGATGCTCGAAGTCGACCGCGTGATCGCCACCCGCATGGTCGTCGAGGACGGGCGCTACACCGGGGACATCGCCTTCTACGCCTACGGCGAGGGCAAGGCGGTCGCGATCCGCGAGCTCGCCGGCACGCGCGGCTGGGACCTCGCCGACTGCTACGCCTACAGCGACTCGGTCACCGACGTCCCGATGCTCACCGCGGTCGGCCACCCGGTCGCGGTCAACCCTGACAAAGCCCTGCGCAAGCACGCCACCGCGCAAGAATGGCCGATCCGGGTCTTCGCCAAGCCGGTCCGAGCCGCACGGCGGGTCCCCACCCCTGCGGGATCTCCCGTCGCGTATGCCGGGGTGGGCGCCGTGGCCGCCGTGGTAGCCCTGGCCTGGTTGCTCGGCCGCCGTTCCTCGCCCTCGTCCTGATGGCGACACCCTCATAGGAACCTCACGCAAACCCTTGACAGCAAAGGGATCGAGGCGGACGCTCGGTAGTACGGAACGCCGCCAAGCGGGCGGACTTGTCCCCCCGACGGCGGTCCGTGCAGTACGCGTCCGAGCACCCACGTGCGATCAGCCGCGAGAGGCACATCGAGCGGGTCCCTACGGTTCACGAAAGGGCAGTGTCCTGGATGGGACGGGACCCAGTGCGATGACGAAGATGCATGCTTTGGTCACTCGGCCGTAGTGCATGGCGACGGGGTCCTACCTTCGGGTAGGGCCCCGTACCCTTTGCTGTGCTGGGCGCGCGTCAGACCGCGTCGCGCACGATCGCCTCGCACACGGCGACACCTTCGCGCGCACCGAGCGCGGTGGCCTCCGCGCAGTGCACCAGCCAGGCGGCGACACCGTCCCGCCCACCGTGCACGTAGCTGCGCGCGGCCTCGGCGTACGCGTGGGTGTGGGAACTTCGGAGCCCGGCGGCGTCCAGCTCGGCGTGACCCACCTCTGGCGCGGACACTGCCTTCGGGTCCAGTCCCCGGTCGACCAGCACCAGCCGGCCGCAGGCTCGCGCGACCAGCCCATCCGCCGACCCGAAGGCCCGCAACGCCAACAACTCCCCGTGTACGACGGCAGCCACCACCACCGCCGGCGCCTTCGTCGGGGAGAGCAGCAACCGGGACAGACCGTCCAGCCGGGCGCTGACCTCGACCGGCTGCGGGGCCGCTCCCAGCTCCAGCGGGTCCTCCACCGGGTCGGTCGGCAGCGTGCGCGGACGACCCAGGGCGTCCTCCGCAAGCCCGAGGTCGGCGGCGGCAAGCACATGCAGGCGAGCCAGGGCCTGCTTGGGCGAGCTCTTCCACGACGGCAGCAGCGAGCCGAGGTCAGCATGTACCCGGACCGCGTTCGCGGCGAGCTGCCCGAGGCGCGGGTCCTTGGACTGCACCGTCACCTGCTGGCCGTTCATGAGCTGCCCGCGCAGCCGCTCGAGCTCCATGCCGGCGCCCTCGAGTTCCGCCGAGGCGCGGGCGCCACGCAGGGCGGACTCGGCCGTCACCTCGGCGGACCGCCGCCGCAGCACCCGGTGCCCGAGCAGCCCGTCCACGGCGGCCCGGGCTTCGGCGACGGCCTGCGCCACACCGGGCAGCTCGAGCAGAGCGGCGAGGGGATCGGTCACGTGCCGAAAGGCTAGGTGACGGGCCCGCAACTCGTCGTGAGGGGGGCCGGCGACCTACAGTTCGCTCACCATCCCCCCTGCCCAACAACAGTCTCGTCGCCGGTGCCGACGGCGGACGGGGCACGAGCTCGCGCAACCTGCGACTGTTGCTCCCGGCCCTGCCTTGTTGCAGGGTCGGAGCAACCGATCGAAAGAGGCAGCACCATGACCGAGACCTCCCTGTCCGCGCTGTCGAGCGAGTCTCGCCGGTTCGACCCGCCGGCCGAGCTGGCCGCGCACGCCAACGTCACCGCAAGCGCCTACGAGCACGCCACCAAGGACCGCCTGGGATTCTGGGCGGAGCAGGCGGGCCGCCTGGAGTGGGCGACGCCGTGGACCGAGGTGCTCGACTGGCAGCCGCCGTTCGCGAAGTGGTTCGTCGGCGGCACGCTCAACGCGAGCGTCAACTGCCTCGACCGGCACGTCGCAAACGGACTCGGGGACCGGGTCGCCTACCACTGGGTCGGCGAGCCCGCGCAGGACCGTCGGACGATCACCTATGCGCAGCTGCTCATCGAGGTGTCGAAGGCCGCGCACGCCCTGACCGAGCTCGGTGTCGTGGCCGGCGACCGGGTGTGTCTCTACCTGCCGATGATCCCGGAGGCAGTGGTCGCGATGCTCGCCTGCGCCCGCGTCGGTGCGGTGCACAGCGTGGTCTTCGGCGGGTTCTCCGCGCAGGCGCTCGTCGACCGGATCACCGACGCCGACGCCAAGCTCGTCATCACCTCCGACGGCGGCTACCGGCGGGGCGCGCCGAGCGCCCTGAAGCCCGCGGTCGACGAAGCCGTGGCGCAATGCCCGGGCGTGCAGAACGTCCTCGTCGTCAAGCGCACCGGACAGGACGTCGACTGGACCGACAAGGACGTCTGGTGGCACGACGCCGTCGACGGGCAGCCGGAAGTACACGAGCCGCAGGCCTTCGACGCCGAGCAGCCACTGTTCCTGCTCTACACGAGCGGCACGACCGGCACACCCAAGGGGATCTTGCACACGACGGGTGGCTACCTCACGCAGGCGGCGTACACGCACTGGGCGGTGTTCGACCTCAAGCCCGACACGGACGTCTACTGGTGCACCGCCGACATCGGCTGGGTCACCGGCCACTCGTACGCCGTGTACGCACCGCTCGCCAACGGCTGCACGTCGGTGCTGTACGAGGGCACGCCCGACGCCGGTGGCAAGGACCGCTGGTGGTCGATCGTGGAGGAGTTGAAGGTCTCTATCCTCTACACCGCGCCGACGGCGATCCGGACGTTCATGAAGTGGGGCGACGAGCTGCCGGCCGGCCGCGACCTGTCGAGTCTGCGGGTCCTCGGCAGCGTCGGGGAGCCGATCAACCCGGAGGCGTGGATCTGGTACCGCGATGTCATCGGCGGCGGACGCTGCCCCATCGTCGACACCTGGTGGCAAACCGAGACCGGCGCCATGATGATCGCCCCGCTGCCGGGCGTGACGTCGTGCAAGCCGGGCTCCGCGATGGGGCCGCTTCCCGGCGTTAGCGTCGACGTGGTCGACAACGACGGCGAGTCCGTGGGCGACGTCGGCGGCGGCTACCTCACGCTCGACGAGCCGTGGCCGGCGATGCTGCGTGGGATCTGGAACGACGAGGCGCGCTACCGCGAGACCTACTGGAGCAAGTTCGACGGGCGGTACTTCGCGGGCGATGGCGCCAAGTGGGACGACGACCACGTGCTGTGGCTGCTGGGACGCGTTGATGACGTGATGAACGTCAGCGGCCACCGCATCTCGACAACCGAGGTGGAGAGCGCTCTGGTCAGCCACCCGGCGGTGGCCGAGGCTGCCGTTGTGGGAGCGGCCGACGCCACCACCGGGCAGGCGATCGTCGCCTTCGTCACCGTCAAGGGCTCCGTGGCTGACGACGTCTCCTCCGGCGCGGCGTTCGCGAAGGAGCTGCGCGACCACGTGGCCAAGCAGATCGGCCCGATCGCCAAGCCCCGGCAGATCCTCATCACCCCCGAGCTGCCCAAGACCCGCAGCGGCAAGATCATGCGTCGGCTGCTGCGCGACGTGGCCGAGCACCGCGAGCTCGGCGACGTCACGACGCTCGCCGACCCGACGGTCGTCAACGCCATCAACGACAAGATGGGGTCCACGGCCGCAGAGGACTGAGGCGTGCCCCGCTGTGTCCTAGGAACTCAGGGGGCAGCACGCTCATGAGCGAGGACGTCGCGGGGGTTTGGCGGTCACAGATCGGCTCCGGAGCCGCCGTCCCGCGGTGACCGCAACGCCTAGAGTCCACCCATGGCCGTCGAGGAGAGCGTCGTCCTCGTCGAGGGCCCCTGGCGGCACCGCGAGGTCACCGCTTCCGGCCTGCGCTTTCACGTTGCCGAGCACGGGCCCGAGGACGGTCAGCTGGTGCTGTTGCTGCACGGCTTCCCCGAGTTCTGGTGGTCCTGGCGCCACCAGCTCGTCGCGCTGGGGGAGGCCGGCTTCCACGCCGTCGCCCCCGACCTGCGCGGGTACGGCGGCACGGACAAGCCCCCGCGCGGTTACGACGCCTACACGCTGGCCAGCGACGTGGCGGCCCTCATCCGGGCCCTGGGCGCGCAGGATGCCTACGTCGTCGGCCACGACTGGGGTGGGGTGCTTGCCTGGGCCACGGCGACCCTTCACCCGCGCACCGTCAACCGCCTCGGAATCGTGTCGATACCACACCCGTTGCGGATGGCTCAGGCGTTGCGCGGTGACCGCGCGCAGATCGCCATGTCGTCCTACATCGGCTTCTTCCAGACGCCGAAGGCCCCCGAGAACCGTTTAGTGGCAGGCGATCTGGTGTCGGAGCTGCTGCACCGGTGGGGCGGACCGGACTTCCCGGACGCCGAGACCGAGGCGCGTTGCCGGCAGGCGATGGCGATCCCGGCGGTGGCGCACTGCGCCTTGGAGTACTACCGCTGGAGCGTCCGCTCGTTGGTCCGGCCGAGCGGCCGGCGCTACCAGAAGCTGCTGGCGGCCGGCGTTCAGGTGCCCGTCCTGCAGCTGCACGGCGCCCTCGACGGCTGTATCAGGACGCAGACGGTGCACGGCTCTGAAGCGTACGCACACGCCGGCTACGAGCTGCAGGTCTTCGATGACCTCGGGCACTTCCCCCACGAGGAGGCGCCCGCACTCGTCAGCGAGCTGCTGTTGCGTCATGCGGGCGCGTGACGCCCTCGGGCGCCCGGTTCCCGCGTCGTCGCCCGACGCCGTCGCGCCAGTCCACTCAGACGACCTGTCGCCGCAACAGGCTCTGACGCATGCGCAGGAGCTGCTCGACCAGGGGAGGGCGTTCTTCGCCCACGAGGTGCTCGAGGCAACGTGGAAGACCTGCCCTGACGGCGATCGCGAGTACTGGCAGGGCCTTGCGCAGCTCTGCGTCGGGATCACACACCTGCAGCGGGGCAACGTCGACGGAGCGGTGACCCTGCTCCAGCGCGGCGCCGGTCACCTCACCGGCCGACTGTGCGCTTGGGGCCACGACGCGGCGGACCGCATCGCCGCCGGTGATCTCACGCTCCCGCGGCTGACCCTCGCCGACTAGACGCCTCAGGCAGCGTGGCTACGTCGCTCGGCGGCCCGGGCGAGGTTCGCGAGGAAGGCCGTGGCCATCGCTTCCAGGTCGTGGCAGGTCAGCGCACTGCTCTGCTCGATCGAGCTGACGAGGACGAGCGCGGCATGTGTCCAGACCTCACCACCGGCCGTCGGGGCGTAGGCCAGGACGAGCTCACCGGTCGTGGCCGGCAGGCCCGGGCCGATCCACTCGAAGCGGGTGACGTAGGCGGAAGGGGTGCGCTGGGGCGGCAGCGCCCGGACGCTGGCCGCGACCGCACGCCCCTCAGGGAGGTCGGTTTCGACGACCAAGCGCCCACTGACGTCCGCCACCCGGCGGGCACCGGGCCACAGCTCGAAGGCAGCGGGACCCGCGAGCAGCAGGGCGGTGCTGGTGGGGTCGGCGGCGAAACGACGGGTGACGCGGGTGCGGGTCGTCTTGGCGGGGTCGCGCACGGCGTACCTCCTTGCTCGGTGCGGAACACGACGTCGGGGTCCGCATAGCCTGCTTGCAAGAGTAAGCACCTTGCTAGCACCCCGTCGAGCACCACGGGTGTGAGGAGCCCCACGCCGCGATTTCCTGCGGCGTGTCGCCCCACACCGACTAGTCGCAGCGCTCGGTGCCGACCTTCGCGTTCGCCCTCCGGCCGGCGGCGGCGTCGCTCGCGACCTCCCTGGCGGTCAACGCATATCCGGTCTGGGGGTCGTCCGCCGCGGCCGCGAAGACCACGCCCAGGACCCTGCCCTGGGGGGTAAGCAGCGGGCCACCGGAGTTGCCGGGACGCACCCGGGAGCGCAGCGCGTAGATCTCGCGGGTGACGGTTCGGCGCTGGTAGATGTCTGGTCCCTTGGCGTTCTGCGTACCGCGGATGCGGGCGGCGTCCGCCCGGTAGGGCCCATCCTGTGGGTAGCCGATGACCAGCGCGCTGTCGCCGGTCCTGGCCGCACCGGCGAAGGTCAGCGGGCTCGCCGTCAGGCCGGGGACGGCCAGCACAGCGATGTCCCGGTCGGGGTCGTAGAGCACCACCGTCGCCGCCCGCTGCTGCCCGCCGACCTCCACGTTGGGTCGCGTGACGCCGGCCACGACATGCGCGTTGGTCATGACCCGCTCCGGTGCGAACAGGAAACCCGAGCCCTCGATCCGCTTGGAGCAGGACGGTGCAACGCCAGTGATCTTGAAGATCCTGCTTCGCACGGCGGTCACGGTGGCCGACCGGGCGAGGGCCGCGTTCGGCGGGTCGACCGGACGGACCTTGGTGGGAACCAGGTCACCGAAGACCTCCGGGAAGCCGCGGTCGTCGATCAGCTTTCGGAACGACGCAAACAACCCCTTCGCGCCGCCCGGGACCGCCTGGTCCACGACATCCAGGACCGCCGACCGGCGTACCTGTCCTGCCAGGCCGGCGAAGGGCGAAGAGGCCACAGCGGTGCCGACCAGCCAGGACACGAGCAGCACGGACACGACACTGACCGCGGCGCCGGCGACCGCGTCCACCACCCTTGCTGGCTTCCAGATGAGCCGGTCGCGGACTGCGGACCCGACCACGGTGGCCAGCACCTGGCCTAGCGAGGCGGCGACGAACACCGTGACGACCGCGGTCGTCGTACGCGGGAAGCCCGAGAGCAGGCTGCTACGGGCCAGGTCCGGGGCGAACTTCGCCCCGAGGAGGCCACCGCCGAGGAAGCCGAAGAACGACAGCACCCCGACGACGAACCCCTGGCGGTAGCCCGAAACCGCAAACAACAGGGACGCCGCGAGCAAGATGACGTCCAACAGGTCTCCACGCATCGGGAGAGCCTACGAGACGGCCAGGGGCCGACCGCCGCGCTGTCGGGTCAGTGCGCCTAGGACACGACGACCTTGCCGTTCATGCCGGAGTGGAAGGTGCACATGAAGGTGTAGGTGCCGGCCTTGTCGAAGACGACCTTCAGCGACTGCGTCTGCTTGCCACTGATCGTGTTCGTCTTGCCCAGCGCCGAGTCATCGAAGGTCAGGTTGTGAGGTGTCTGCCCCTCGTTCTTGACCTCGAGGGTGACCGTGCCCACCTTGGCGTTGACGGTCGTCGGGGCGAACTGCAGCTTGTCGGTCATACCGACCGTCGCGGTTTGCGCTGCCCCGGCCCCCTCTGTGGTGACGGCGCCGTTGTCCTTGGCCTTGCTGCTGTTGTTGCCGCAGCCGGCCAGCAGCACGGCGACGGACAGGGCGATCAGGGTGCGCTTCACAGCTGGGTCTCCTCGGTTCATGTCTGCCAGGTCTTCAGGGCCAGTCGCAGGGTCTCGGGGTCGAGCTGCTCGACGCGCGAGGTGTCCCACGGCCGCTCCCAGCCGGCGAGCGTGAGGATCCCCGCTATCAAGCCGGCGGTGAAGCCCCACACCACCAGCCCACGAACCTCGAACGCCGGGCCGATCAGGCCGCTCGTATGCCCGATACGGTAGCGACGCGCCGGGTCGGTCAGCTCGCTTAGCGGGACCCGCACGACCGCCGCCACCTCGCCGGCGTCCACGACGTCGACGGGGTGCGGCTCGCGCCACCACCCCACGACCGGGTGTACGACGAAGCCCGACGGCGGGAGCCACAGGGCAGGCAGCACACCGAGGACCTCGACAGAGGCAGGGTCGAGGCCGACCTCCTCCTGGGCCTCGCGCAGCGCCGCGGCCGTCGGGTGGGCGTCGTCCTGGTCCTGCGCGCCGCCTGGGAAGGCAGGCTGGCCGGCGTGCGAGCGCAGCGTGTGGGCCCGCTCGATGAGCAGCAGGTCCGGGCCGTCAGGTCCCTCGCCGAACAAGATCAGGACTGCGCTGTCCCGACCACCCTGCTCGGGGGGCAGGAAGCGGGTGAAGTGCTCAGCCGTCACGGTGGGGATGGCGTCAGCCAGGGGTTGCAGCCAATCCGGGATCACACGCTCACCCCCAGGTAGGTCTTGGCCAGCGCCGCGATCTGCGCGACGCCGGTGAAGGCCCCGACCTGGACGTGCGCGACGGTCCCCTTCGCGTCCACGAACAGCGTCACCGGCGGCCCACTGGCGTAGCGCCGCAGCACCACCTTGTTGTCGTCCACGACGGCCGGCCAGGTCTGCCCGACGTCCTTGGCGAACAGCAGCGCGAGGCGAGGCTCATCCTCGGTGTCGACCCCGAGCAGCGCGACCTTCCCCCTGGCCCGCTTGGAGAAGGCCGCCAGCACCGGCATCTCGCGCTGGCACGGGGCGCACCACGAGCCGTAGACGTTGACGAGGGTCGGGACCCCACTGGGCGGACCGTCGAGGCGGACCGCGGGGCCACCGCCGAGGCAGGCAAAGCTCAGCTTCGGGAACGCCGCACCGATGCCGGTCGGGCACGGCTCGAGGGCCGCCGCCGCCTGCAGCGCAACCAGCGAGGTGTCGTTGGTCGCCGTCGTTCCCTTTCCCTGGGAGCCGTAGGCGACCGCCCCGACGAGGGCCACCAGGACCACCAGCAGGCCGGCCAGCCGCGAGCGGTTCATGACCCGGCGCCGGTCGAGGAGGCGACGGTGGGCGTGAAGAACCCCTCGGTACGGACCAGCTTCGCGGCCCTCACCGGGTCGGTCTCCCCCTCGCCGTACGCCGGACACAGGCGCGCGATCGCGCAGGCACCGCACGCGGGGGTCCGGGAGTGGCAGACCCGCCTGCCGTGGAAGATCACCCGGTGGCTGAACAGCGTCCACTCCGCCTTCGGCAGCAGCCCCCCTACGGCGGTCTCGACCGTGACGGGGTCCTCGTGCGAGGTCCAGCCGAAGCGCCGTACCAGCCGTCCGAAGTGGGTGTCGACGGTCAGCCCCGGTACGCCGAACGCGTCGCCCAGGACGACGTTGGCCGTCTTGCGGCCGATCCCCGGCAGCGTCACGAGGTCCTCGAGCCGACCGGGGAGCTCACCGCCATACCGCTCCACGAGTGCCGCACCCAAGCCCATCAGGCTGGTCGTCTTGTTCCGGAAGAACCCGGTGCTGCGGATCTGCTCCTCGAGTACCGCCCGGTCGGCGCCGGCGTAGTCCTGCGCCGTCCGGTACGCCGCGAACAGCGTCGGCGTCACCTCGTTGACCCGTTTGTCGGTGCACTGGGCCGACAGGATCGTGGCGACGGCCAGCTCGAGCGGCGTCGTGAAGTCGAGCTCGCAGTGCGCCTCTGGGTAGATCGCCGCCAACTGCTTGTTCATACGGCGGGCGCGACGGGTGAGTGCGAGAGGGGACTCCTCACTCGCTTTCACCATGCTGTTCACCCTACGTGGAGGTACCCGTGCGGGCACCGCGGGAACGGCCCACGGCCCCGCCACTCGGCCGTTCCGGTGATCTCTCTCAAGCCCCTGCCCCTTCGTGACGACCCCTTCCTTACCGGTCACAGAGAGTGACCATGCGTCAGGAGTGTCATGGATCCGCAGAGCACGCCCCTGGCCACGGCCGGGCGTCCAGCTGTGCTCACACCCCCCAAGCAGGCTGCTCCTCGCAGGCAGGTCGTGCGGCCCGCCGCCGAACGATCCGCCGTGCACGCCCATCTCACGCTCGACGGCCTGCGCGAGTATCGCAAGGTGCTCGCCGCCGAGGAGAGCAAGGTCTCCTACTGGCGCCGGATCATCCAGGCCCGCCTCGACGTCGTCCGGGCCGGCAGCGACCTGGCCAGCGCCAGCCTCAAGCCCGTCCTGACAGAGGCTCGCATGGGCGCCGGCCGGCAAGCACTGGTCGACATCATCGCCTTCGATGACGTGCCGGTCCTGCCTGACCTCGCCGGCTTGTGGGAACGCGAAGTCGACCCGACGGACAGCGTCGCGATCGCCGCCCTCGAGGTTCGGCTCGACGCCGTCGAGCACCAGCTGTCGCAGTACCGCAAGGCGCTGCACGAGCGCCTGGCTGCGGCCACCTCCGAGCTGATTGCTCGCTACCGCGACGAGCCCGACCTGTGCCTGACGGCACTGCCCGTTCAGCCGAATCGGCGAGCCATCTCCGCGTAACTACCGCTGTCACCCACTCGGCGCTTCGAGACCCAGGATCGGGGCACACCACCGCCATGTCCGTCCTGCTGCTCGGTCTGCTGCTGCCGGCGTTCCTGCTCGGGCTCATACTCGCCATGGAGCGGGTAGAGCGGCCGTTGCGGGTGGTCGCCGTCAGTGAACAGCTCGCTACGTTTCTGGCCACGGCCAGACCGGAGGAGGTCGAGACCTTCGTGAGCCAGGGCTACGGGCCAGCGCTCGACCGGTACTGGAAACGCCAGCGGGTGTCGCGGCTGCTGCCCGGTCGGCCTCGGGTCTGACCCGTCACGTCGTGGTGCCACCTGTCAGGTTCTCGTGACCTACGCCTGTGACGCGGTCGGGTGATCTGCCAGACTCCGTGACCAAGCGTTCGACACATCGGCGGGGAGGCACGCAGCGTGGACGAGGTCCTTGCCAATGCGGGGCTGTTCCAAGGGATCGCGGACGAGGCTGCTGAGGCTGTCGCGGCGTCCCTTGACTACGGCGACTACGGCCGCGGCGAGACGGTCTTCGCCGAGGGAGAGCTCGGCGACACGCTTTTTATCGTGCTGTCGGGCAAGGTGAAAATTGGGCGCCGCGCGGCCGACGGCCGCGAGAACATGCTGTCCGTCATGGGCCCCTCGGACATGTTCGGCGAGCTTTCCCTGTTCGACCCGGGCCCGCGCACCGCGACGGCCACGGTCGTGACCGATGCGCGGCTCGGCTCGCTGGCGCACACGTCCCTGCGGCCGTGGATCACCGACCGACCCGAGATCGCCGAGCAGCTGCTCAGAGTGTTGGCGCGTCGGCTCCGGCGCACCAACGACGCGCTCGCCGACCTGATCTTCACCGACGTGCCCGGCCGGGTGGCAAAGCAGCTGCTGGCCCTGTCCGAGCGGTTCGGCTCCGAGCAGGCCGACGGCCTGCGGGTCAACCACGACCTCACCCAGGAGGAGCTGGCGCAGCTTGTCGGAGCCTCCCGCGAGACCGTGAACAAGGCGCTGGCCGACTTCGCGTCACGTGGCTGGGTCCGGGTGGACTCGCGCGCACTGACCATCCTCGACGGCGACCGGCTGGCGCGTCGGGCCCGCTGACCTTCCGGTCTCGCTCAGCGACCGGCCGCTGGGACAGGGCCCGGAGCGCGCAAGTAGTCGAGTTGAGCCCGCACCGACAGCTCGGCGGCCACCCACAAGCTGCGGTCGACATCGGCGTAGACAGTCTCCACGACCTCGCGGGGCGTCAAAGCGCCCCCGGCGACGGCGGTACGGACCTGCTCGAGCCGCTGGGCCCGGTGCGCGAGGTAGAACGCCGCGACCTCCCCCGCGTGCGGCAACTCCGGGCCGTGCCCCGGCAGGACGGTCGCTGCGCCGTACTCCTGGAGGCGCTGCAGCGAGCACAGGTAGTCCGCGAGGACGCCGTCGGGGTGCGCCACGACGGTGGTGCCACGGCCCAGGATGGTGTCGCCGGTGAGGACTGCGTCGTCGGCCGCCAGGTGGAGCGACAGCGAGTCCGAGCTGTGCCCGGGGGTGTGCACCACGGTCAGGGTGACCCCGGCAGCCCCGAAGCTCTCACCGTCCCGGGTGAGGGCCTCACCGCCGATCGTGAAGGTTGGATCGAGCGAGACCACGGCCGCTCCGGTCAGGTCGTGCAGCCGCTGCGCGCCCGCACTGTGGTCGTGGTGGCCGTGGGTCAAAACGATCAGTGCGACGTTGCCGGTCGCCGCGACGGCCTGTAGGTGCCCCTCGTCAAGCGGCCCAGGGTCGACCACCAGCACGTCGGGGTGACCGGGTTCGCGGAGCACCCAGGTGTTGGTGCCTTCGAGCGTCATCGGCCCCGGGTTGGGCGCGAGCACCACCCCGGCAGACGGTGTGACCTGCCGCATCAGCCCGGGTAGTCCGGATCTGTGGGCACGAAGAAGCGGACGTTGCCGTCCGGCTGCACCACCAGCTTGGGAGCCACCAGCTTCACCTCTCGCGGAGCGTCGAGGGCCGACCGCACGTCGGGATAGGGGCCGAGGTCGGACAGCGACGTTTGCGTCGGCAGCATCAGCGTCAGCCCCTGCTCCAGGGCGTCGCTGACGCGGACCCACAGGCGCTCATCGGCCTCGCCGCCGACGTCGCGGCACACCTGGCCGGCCGGCAGCTCGGCGAGGAAGAAGCGGGTGTCAAAACGCTTGGGCTCGACGTCTGGTGTGATCCAGTGCGCAAACGGCCTCAGCAGGTCGGTGCGAAGCACCAGCCGGCGCCGGGCAAGCAGCTCAGACAGCGACTGCTCCCGGGCCTCCAGGGCTGCGCGCTCGGCTTCCCACTCGTCGCTGGAGACGTCTTCGAGTAGGTGGTCGGCGGACGCGCCGGCGAGTAGGACCCCGCACTCCTCGAAGGTCTCGCGGACCGCCGCACAGACCAGCGACCGGGCCAGCGGCTCGTCGGCGCCGAACCAGCGGCCCCACCGGGCGGCCGACGGGCCGGCCCATGCGATGTCTGCCTGCGCGTCCTCGGGGTCGACCGAGCCACCTGGGAACACGTGCATCCCAGCCGCAAACGCCATCGCCTTGACCCGGCGCAGCAGATACGCCTCCGGCCCCCCAGGGGAGTCCCTCAGCAGGATGACGGTCGAGGCGTGCCGCGGTGGCGCCGGGGTCTTCTCGCCGCGGTGAAAGGCGCGCGCGAGATCCTCGAGCTCGCGCAGACCGGTGGGACGCATCACGAGGTCAGCCCGCGACCTCAACGATGATCTCGACCTCGACCGGGGCGTCGAGCGGCAGCGCGACGACCCCCACCGCGGAGCGGGCGTGCTGGCCGGCCTCGCCGAAGACCTCGCCCAGCAGCTCCGAGGCACCGTTGACGACCCCCGGCTGACCGGTGAAGCCAGGCGCGCTGGCCACGAACCCGACGACCTTCACGACACGAACGATGTTGTCGAGCCCCACGAGCGCGTCGACCGCAGCGAGGGCGTTCAGGGCGCAGGCCCTGGCTAGCTCCTTGGCCTGCTCGGCCGTGACCGGTCCGCCGACCAGTCCGGTCTGAGCCATCGCGCCCTGCACCATGGGCAGCTGCCCGCTGGTGAAGACGAGGTTGCCGGTGCGGCTCGCCGGGACGTACGCCGCCACCGGCGGCACGACCGACGGCAACACGATGCCGAGTTCGACGAGGCGGGCAAGGTGGCTCACGGCCGCGGCCGTTTGAAGTACGCCACCAGCTGCTCGGGGTTGGGGCCAGGCACGACCTGGAGCAGCTCCCAGCCTTCCTGGCCAAAGTTGTCCAAGATCTGCTTTGTTGCATGGATGAGCAGCGGCGCCGTCAAGTACTCCCACGTAGTCATGCAACCGAGCCTATCCAGCCGGTGCGCAGGTCAGGCTGCACCCATCTCCGACGGCTTCGTGCACGACGCCGACCCGACCGTGCTTCGTGCCAGATGTGTCACAGCTCCGGGTCCTGAGGCGCACACCGACCGCGCCACGACCTACGCTCGCAGGTATGCCCGATTTCCCCCGCGCACGGCTGCACGTCGTCTCCGGCAAGGGTGGCACCGGGAAGACCACGGTCGCCGCCGCTCTGGCCCTCGCGCTCGCCAGTGGCGGAAAGAAAGTTCTGCTCGCCGAGGTCGAGGGGCGCCAGGGCATCGCCCAGCTCTTCGACACCGCCCCACTGCCCTACGAGGAGCGCAAGATCGCCGTCGCCCCCAATGGCGGTGACGTCTACGCCCTCGCGGTCGACCCCGAGCAGGCGCTGCTCGACTACCTCCACCTGTTCTACCGGTTGTCGCCGACTGGGATCCCAGCTCGCACGCTGCGTCGGATCGGGGCGATCGACTTCGCCACGACCATCGCCCCCGGTCTGAAGGACGTCCTGCTCACCGGCAAAGTCAAGGAGGCCGTCGTGCGCCAGACGGGCGGTAAGCCCGTCTACGACGCCGTCGTGGTCGATGCCCCCCCGACCGGACGGGTCCCGCGTTTTCTCAACATCAGCCACGAGATCGGCAACCTGGCCAAGGTCGGACCGCTCAAGACCCAGAGCGATGGTGTGATGGCCCTGTTCAAGAGCCCGCAGACCGTCGTGCACCTCGTCACCCTGCTGGAGGAGATGCCAGTACAGGAAACTCTCGACGCCGTCGCCGAGCTCACCTCCCTCGGCCTGCCCGTCGGTGGGGTGATCGTGAACGCCGTCCGCACGCCCGCACTCGCGCCTGCCGACCTGCTCGCCGCCGAGCGTGGCCAGCTCGACCTTGTCGCCCTGTCTGGTGGGCTGCTGAGCGTGGGCCTCGATGTTTCCCTGGCACCGGTCCTCGCCGTGGAGGCCGGCGAGCATGCCGCCCGGGTGGCCCTGGAGGAACGCGGTCGGGACGCCCTCGCGGACCTGCACCAGCCGTCGTACGAGCTGCCGCTGCTGCCTGACGCCGTCGACCTCGGCGGGCTGTACGAGCTGGCCGGGATGCTGATCGAGCAGGGGCTCGCCTGATGGCCCGCACCGTAAAGGGCAGCGCGCCGAAGCTCGACATCGACCACGTGCTGGAGACCGCCAAGATCGTTGTCTGCTGCGGGTCCGGCGGCGTCGGCAAGACCACCACGGCCGCGGCGCTGGCACTGCGGGCCGCTGAGCGCGGCCGGCGCACCGTCGTGCTGACGATCGACCCCGCCCGTCGGCTGGCCCAGTCGATGGGCCTGACCGAGCTCGACAACATCCCCCGTGCGGTCAAGGGCGTTCAGGTCACGGGCAGCGGCTCGCTCGACGCGATGATGCTCGACATGAAGCGGACCTTCGATGAGATCGTCGAGACGCACGCCGAGCCGGGCAAGGCCCAGCAAATCTTCGACAATCCCTTCTACCAGGCGCTCAGCAGCTCCTTCGCCGGCACCCAGGAGTACATGGCGATGGAGAAGCTCGGCCAGCTCCGCGCCTTGGGCACCTACGACCTGATCGTCGTCGACACCCCACCGACCAGGTCCGCGCTGGACTTCCTGGACGCGCCCGAGCGGATGACGACCTTTCTCGACGGCCGGCTCGTCAAGGTCCTGTTGGCGCCGGCCAAGGCCGGTGGCAAGGCGTACCTGAAAGTCGTCACGGTCGGCTTCAACGTCTTCACCAGCGCGATCACCAGGATCATCGGCGCCTCGGTGCTCCAGGACCTGTCGCAGTTCATCGCGGCGCTGGAGACGATGTTCGGCGGGTTCCGCGAGCGTGCACAGGCCACCTACGACCTGCTCAAGGACCCGGGGACGGCCTTCGTCGTGGTCGCCACCCCCGAGCGCGACGCGCTGCGCGAGGCTTCGTACTTCGTGGAGCGGCTCGCGACCGAACAGATGCCGCTCGCCGGACTGGTCGTCAACCGGGTGCACCACTCGGCGGCGGCCGGGCTGACGGCCCAAAAGTCGCTCGCTGCCGCCGAGGAACTCGACCCGACGTCGTTGACGGCCGGCGTGCTGCGACTGCACGCCGAGCGGCTCGCCCTGGCGCAACGCGAGGCCCGCATGCAGGAGCGCTTCACCAGTGCGCACCCCAACGTGCCCGTCGTCGAGGTCTCTGCCCAACCAGGAGACGTGCACGACCTCGACGGGTTGCGGTCGGTGGGCGCCGACCTCGCAGCGGGCTGAGCCCCCGGCTGACGGAGCTACCTGCCGGGGAGGTTAGGAGGCTTCGCCCTGCTGGAGAACACTGGCCCTGGCCTGGCTGAACAACGCCTTCCAGGACGCGACCTCCGGACGGCGCCGCAACAACGCCCGGCGCTCACGCTCGGTCATCCCCCCCCAGACGCCGAACTCGACCCGACTGTCGAGGGCGTCCGCCAGGCACTCGGTGCGGACGGGGCATGCTTGGCAGACGGCCTTGGCGCGATTCTGGGCGGCCCCGGAGACGAACAGGTCGTCCGGGTCGGCAACGGTGCAGGCCGCCATGCTGGTCCAGTCGTGCAGCGTCTCGGCAGATCGCATGGGCAGAGCGGTCCTTGTCAAGGAGGGCGAATCAGGGTCACCGCGGGTCACGCGGTGCAAGTGAAAGGTACGAACTGGCCAGTAACCTGCGCACGACCCGAAAGGACCGTTTCTGACTAGTCCCTGTGGGCTATCTCGGACGATCTGGACGACTCGGGCATTACCGGTGGTGGGCCAGGCTCAACGTAGGCTGCTCCTGTGAGGTCGACTCCTGGGCTGGTGCGGGTTGCGCTCGCGCTCGTGGTGAGCGTGCTCGCCGGGGTCGTGCTGGCCGGACTGGCGTTCCCACTCATCGGGGGGCTCGGCCTGCTCGGCAAAGGTGCCGCCGAAGACTTCAACGTTCTTCCCGAGAAGCCACCTGCCCTGTCGCTGTCGCAGCGCAGCCGCATCTTGGACAAGAACGGCAACGTGCTCGCGACGCTGTTTACCGAGAACCGCGTCCAGGTCAGGCTCACGTCGGTGCCACTTCAGGCCCGCCAGGCGCTGATCGCGATCGAGGACAACCGCTTCTACGAGCACCGCGGTATCGACATCAAAGGCACCCTGCGGGCGCTCGCCAGAAACTCCAGCTCGGGGTCGGTGCAGCAGGGCGGGTCCACGCTCACGCAGCAGTACATCAAGAACGTGCTCATCGAGCATGCCCGCACGCGGGCCGGCCAGAAGGCCGCTGTCGAGCGCACCGCCAAGCGCAAACTGCAGGAGGCGAAGTACGCGCTCTACCTCGAGCGCACGATGTCCAAGGACGACATCCTGGAGGGCTATCTCAACATTGCCTACTACGGCAGCGGCGTCTACGGCATCGGTACGGCGGCCAACCACTACTTCGGGATTCCCGTCACGAAGCTGAACCTCGCACAGGGCGCCTTGCTCGCCGGCATGGTCCAGAACCCGCGCCGCTTCGACCCGTCCACGCACCCAAAGGCCGCCGTTATCAGGCGCAACACGGTGCTGGCCCGGATGCAGCAGCTGGGCTACCTGAGCCAGGCGGACGCGACCAAGGCCTCCCGCATGGCGCTACGACTGCACGTCGTCAACCAGAAGAGCGGCTGCGAGGCACCCGGGGTCACTGCCGCCTTCTTCTGCGACTACGTCCTGCGCTACCTCGTGTACGGCCCAGCCGGCGCGGCCCTCGGAGACACCCGGCAAGAGCGGCAGGAGCGGCTGCTGGCCGGCGGCTTGACGATCCGCACCACCCTGGACCCACAGGTGCAAGCGGCAGCACAGCAGTCGGTGGACAGCAATGTCCCCTCCTCCGACCCGTTCCAGGCGGTGGCTGTTGCCGACACGGTCGAGCCGGGCACCGGAGCGGTCCGGGCGATGGCGGTGGACCGGGTCTTCGGCGACAAGCAGGGCCAGACGAAGGTCAACTTCCCCCTCGGCGGCTCCGTCGGTTTCCAAGGTGGGTCGACCTTCAAGACCTTCGTGCTTGCCCGGGCACTGCAGATGGGGATCTCAGAACACCTCACCCTCTATGCGCCTCAGCGGTACTGCCCCAAGGCCTTCCCGTACGTCACCAGGACCGGCTGCGGCCCGTCCAACGCCGGAGACGGTGAAAAGGGCACCTACGACATGGTCGGTGCCACGTGGGACTCGGTGAACACTTACTTCATCCAGCTCGAGGAGCGCACCGGCCTCATCACGCCGCCCGGCCTTGCCGACGCCCTCGGCGTGCGCGACCTCTCCACCGGGACCCCGGAGCTGCTGCCCAAGACCCATCCGTCCTTCGTCCTCGGCAGCCCCCAGGTCAGCCCGTTGGCGATGGCGGCCGCGTATGCCGCCTTGGCCCAGCACGGGATGTACTGCCCGCCCCGGCCGGTGATCTCCCTCGCCGACGCCCAGGGCCAGACGATCGCTCTGAACAACGACCCGTGCCGGCAGGTGCTCGAGCCGGCCGTGGCCGACACCGTCACGTCCATCCTGCGCGGCGTCATCGACGGCCCCGCGCCCAACCGCACCGGCCGCAGCGCCTCGATCGGCAGGCCCGCCGCCGGCAAGACCGGCACCACCAACGACAGCACGGCAGCCTGGTTCGTCGGATACACCCCGCAACTGGCCACAGCCGTGTGGGTCGGCAAGTCCACACCTGCCGCGATGACCAACGTCGTCATCAACGGCACCTACTACACGCAGGTCTACGGCGGCACCATCCCGGCCGCCATCTGGCGCTCGATGATGAGCGGCGCCCTAGCCGGCGTTCCCGTGGAGGACTTTGCCGGTGCCGACCTGGCTGTGAGCCTGGGGCAGAAAGCAACGGTCCCCAACGTCCTGGGCCAGTCGGTGGCGGTGGCGTCGGACATCCTGCGGCAGGCCGGCTTCGCTGTGGCCGTCGGCCCCGTCGTCGCCGCGGGCCCGATCCCGGCCGGCGCGATCGGCGCGACCCTCCCCGTTCCGGGAGCCACGGCGCCGACCGGCTCGACGGTCACGATCCGGCCGTCCACCGGTGTGGCGCCGGTCGCGACCCCGTCGCCGTCGCCCAGCGCGACACCCGGCGGCCCGCCGCCCCCTCCTTCGCCGTTGCCGCCCCGCAAGCCGCCCCGGGGCACCCCAATTCCGACCGTCTCCCCGACCAACAAGCCCTAGCCGGGACTACGCCGCTGCCTCATGAGGCGGTCAGGCCAGGGCGGCGCGTACCGCGGCGGCGACCCGCCCGCCCTCGGCTCGGCCGGCGACCTTCGCGGCAACGGCCTTCATGACCTGACCCATCGCCTGCGGCCCACTGGCGCCGGTCTCGGCCACCGCCTCCGCTACCAGCGCGACCAACTCCTGTTCCGACAGTTGCGCGGGCAGGTAGGTGTTGAGGACGCCTTCCTCAGCCAGCTCCCGAGCCGCCCGGTCCGTGGCGCCACCAGCGGAAAAAGCCTCCGCCGCCTCGCGCCGCTTCTTGGCCTCACGCGCGACGATCTTCAGCTCCTCGTCATCGGTGAGCGTGCGCGCGGAGGCTCCCGCGACCTCCTCGTTGCCAATCGCGGTCAACGCCATCCGCAGGGTCGCGCGGCTCAGCTCGTCCCGGGCCTTCATGGCTGTCGTGAGGTCGGCATGCAGGCGGTCCTTGAGCTGTCCCATGCCCGCCAGGCTAGTCCCGCCCACCCCTGTCGATGTCGGGGGCTGATTCCCGGTAGGGAGCCGCCCCGCCTGTCCGCTAGGCTGGTCTGGCACCATCGGGGTGTGGCGCAGCTTGGTAGCGCGCTACGTTCGGGACGTAGAGGCCGCAGGTTCAAATCCTGTCACCCCGACGCTGGTAATGTCTTCGGCCATCACGATGGGCCGGACCTGCGATTTGCAGGTTCGGTTTATTTTTTTGGGGGGCCTGGGGGCCTGGGGGCCGGGTGGCGTCGGCTCGGGCGGGAGCGTCTCCGGACCAGCCCGACGTGACGCCTACCCTGGCGACTATGACGCGCACCGTCGCCCTGCTGGGCGCAACCGGCTACACCGGTCGGCTCACCGCCGCCGAGCTCGAACGCAAAGGCCTCGAGCATCGCGTGGGTGGCCGCTCCAAGGCCCGCCTCGCGGACGTCCCGTCCAGCGGCGAGCGGCATCTGGTGGACCTCGCCGACCCGGCAAGCCTGGACGCCTTTCTCGACGGCGTGGACATCCTGATCACCTGTGTCGGCCCGTTCATGCAGCTCGGCATGCCGGTCGTGGAGGCTGCGGCGCGCACCGGCACGCCGTATGTCGACTCGACCGGGGAGCCG
>JAYUBO010000041.1:0-8211 GCA_043740815.1 Frankiales bacterium
GAGGGCAGCGAACAGTTCGCGCACGATCGGCAGACACGGCTTCAGTCCGCCGCGCTTGGTGATCTCGCGGCGGATGGCGTGCTCGAAGCGGGTTGCGCCGAGGCGCCGGGTGCGGGTCAGGTCACCACCGTCGCGGTCGACGACCACGGCCAACCCGGCGATCCATGTGTGGGAGCGGAACGGCTGTTGCGCCGTCTCGAGTACCGCGGGCCAGAGGCATTCGAGCAGGTCACGCATCTGCTGTACCTGACCGGTGGTCTCGGTGATCAACTGCTCGCGACGTGCACCAAGGTGCCGCAGCCCCGGCCCAGGTCTCGTCGGTCTGTTCGGGGATGTAGCAGCGCAGCTGCGCGGTCAGCCGGGCGATCAGGACCGCGTCCTTCTCATCGGTCTTGTCTACCGTGAGGTCCTCGGTGCGGCGCGCCGCCGAGGTCAGCGCCGGCTGGACGCAGACGAACGGCATCGACCGTCGCCCGGCGATCTCGCCAAGGACCCGCCACCGGTGACCGGTCGGCTCACAAGCCACCGTCACCCCCGCGAAGCCCTTCGCGACGGCACGCTCAGCGGCCCAGTCCAAAGCGACGCCGAGGTCCCAGGCCTTGCACCGGAACGTGCGCCGTGCGAGCACCTTCGAGTCGTGATCACAGACGACAACCATCTGCTTGTTGTCGGCCAGGTCGATGCCGATGATCGCGTTCCTCATTGGCACTAGCGACCGAAGCTGCACGAGGCGTGCGTTGCGGTTGCGATCACCCCGAGATACACCATTGCCGTTGCTCACTGAACGTCCTCCTTCTGCGTGGACACCAAGCCCGCAGCGCATCAGGGGGGACGTTCCTAAGCCCGGCACCGACACGCAGAGCGTCTTTCCATGCCGCGGTGGGGGACTTGTCCCCGCCGTTATTCGGAGTCAGACCGGGTGGGAGATCACCAACATCTTCATCCCTGCCGTTCTCGGAGGAAGGCGGCTCTAGCGTGCGCCAGGCGGTAACCATGCGGCTTGACCGAAGAAATCGAGCGGTTGCGCGCAGAACCCGGCGGTGGCGGCATCGCGATCGGTGGCGCCACCCTCGGTGCTCAGGCGCAACTGTGGGGTCGACGGGCGGCACCCTGTCCGTGGGGGAGTCCTGCCGCGGCGTGACGCTCCAATCGTCGGAACGGCTGCCTCGTAGAAGAACTTGCTCAAGTGCTGTGTCCTTGATCGCGAACTCGGCCAACGGTCGGGAGATCGGCTTGGGGGACTTGCATCTCACGTCCTTGACGCCGATGCGGGTGGGGGAGTGGTTGGCGGACCTGCAGCGTTGTGGCCTGTCTGCGAGCCGCGTCCGGAAGGCGTACCGCATGCTGTCGTTGGTCATGGACGCTGCCGTCCGCGACAAGCTGCTTGCCACCACTCCGTGCGGCAAGCACCACGGCCTTCCTCGGCTGCCCGAGCACGAGCCCACGCTTCTCACTGTCGAGCAGGTAGAGAAGCTCATCGCACACCTCAGGTCCGGTTCGCCCCCAACGGGGAGGGACAAGCGCAGCTGTCAGCCCATCAAGCCGAACGCGCAGCTGGCGCCCATCGTCGAGCTGCTCGCGTACGGCGGCCTACGGGTCGGCGAGGCTCTGGCACTGCGTCGCAAGCACCTCGACGTCCTCGGCTGCAAGCTCGTGGTCGCCAAGAGCTTGACCGAGATCAACGACGTCTTCACTTTCGGTCCTACGAAGACCCAGCAGGTGCGCGAGGTACCGCTTGCGCGGGGGCTGCTGCCCGACCTCGAGGAGCACCTCGACCATGACGCCGCCCGGACCGTCGACGCATTCGTGTTCACGGGCGTGACGGGAGGGCCCGTTCGGTATCGGAGCCTTCGGCGCAGTTTCGACGCGGCGTGCCGCCGGGTCGGGCTGGTCTACGTGACGCCGCACAGCCTGCGGGCTTCGTGCGCCTCGTGGGTAGCCGAGAGCGATGGCGTGCTGGAGGCGGCGAGGCGACTGGGGCACAGCCGCTCCAACGTCACAACGCGCCACTACGCCCGGCCGATGGCCGGTGGCGACGCGGTCGTGGCCGATCGGCTCGACAAGGCTCGCCAGGCAGCCCGGGCGGCCGTGAGCATGAGTTCCGCCCCCTCCGATCTGGCACGTATCTGGCACGGAGGCCTTACGGGCACCGACGGAGGGGGTACCCCCGTCGAGTGTCACCCCCTCTGACCTGCGACGATTCATAAAAAGGGGCGGTAGCTCAGCTGGTCAGAGCACGGGACTCATAATCCCTCGGTCGTGGGTTCGAGCCCCACCCGCCCCACTCGCCTCGCTGCACAACAACGCCGACGACACAGTGGATCGGCGCGTCAGCAGTTCTTGTAATCAACTGCAACGCTGTTGCAGGCGCATGCTTGGAGCAGCGTTCCGGTGCCGTTGCGGAGATAGCCGGTATCGCGGTCGTTGATCCAGATGTAGGACGTGCTTCCCCAGTACCGGGTGCTACTCGTGTTCGTGCCCCTGCCAGTGCGGAGTACGACGGTCTTGCCAGCTGCGAGGCTGAACGTCCCGAATATGTAGACGTGTCCAGAAGCGTCGCGAACGGTCCAGCCCGTCAGGCTGCGGGTCGTCATCGTGTAGTTCTTCACAGTCACGTACTAGGCGTTGATGCTCGCGTTCGTCCTTGTGTCGACGCCTGGGCTGTCGTACCAGATGCGGTAGATCCGGACCGGACTTACGGCTTCCGCGGGGGTCGGCGCGACGACCAGCGTCCCAGCGAAGACCGCCGTCGAGGTGACGGTCACGGTGAGGAGTTTGCGACGGATACTCACAATGGCTTCCCTAGACGTAGGTAACGCCGAGTCGTGCCACGTCGTTGGTGCATGTTGACCTGGCAACAAGATGTGGAGCCCGGCGCGGTGGCAGCAAACTCACAGTGCCGGGACCACCGCCCTCGCAATATGGGCGGATGCCAGGCGGCACAGGACCAGATTGACGCATGTCGTTTCGACTTTCTCGTGGACGTCCTCCGGGCAGTTCTGGCCAGCGCTAAACCCCGTCCGCAACGGTGTCCCCTCTACTCGACGGAGCGCCGTCGATCGACTGTCACCAACCGGTAAAAAATGGTCAAATCGGTGACGGTCGACTCCATGGCGACACTTGCCGCTTTCGCGGCTGGGGCTTAGCGTGCGGGCATCGCGCGGGGGCGTGTGTCCGTGACACGCGGGCTGGTTGACAGACAATGGGCGGGTCATGCGCAGCAGTAGTGCGCGGAGGATGGTGATCCCGGCCGCCCTGTTCCTGTTGATGTCGCAGTTCCTGCTCCCCCTCGTGGCACGTGGTCAGACACCGGCGCCGGTCAAAGCGGCGCAGCAGTCTCCCGCCTACCACTTCAGCGCCGGCCCGGCTCCGGGCCAGGTGGTGCTGAACGTCGCGCCCGGCACGCCGCGCAGCTTTGTCGATGCGCTGCTCCATCGTTACGAGTTGGACTACCACACCGGACCGAGCGCCGACGGTTCCTACGTCTTGACGCTGCCCAACGTGAAGGTGCAAAAGGTCGGCGGCACACAGGCCCGGCTGACCTTCCCGCTGATAGCGGCACAGGCCGACATCGACCAGTACCTCAAGGTCAACAACCTGAAGCTCCTGCGCTGGGTGGCATCGGATGCGACGGGACACCGGCAGGCGATCGTGAGCTTCCCGAACCTCGCCCTCACGCCGGTCGGCGACGGCCGTTACCGTGCGACGCTGCCTGCCGGCATGACCCGCATCGCGGTGGATGCCTGGGCGAGGCGGATCGGCATGACGGTGGTCTCTTACGACCCACGCACCGGCGCCTCGATGCTGCGTCTGCCGCGTCCGTTGACCCCGCCGATGCGCACCATCACCGTCCAACGGCCCGGCGGTGCGCAGCCTGTGGGGCTTTACCGTACGACGTTTCGTCCAACCCTACGACCGACGATCACCGTGAGGCCGACGCCGACGCCGCTGCATCGGCAGCCCACCTTTCAGCTGCCGCCGCCGAGCGCATCGGCGAGCCTGTACGTCCGGCTCGCACCGCACGCCACGCCGGCGTCGATCAGTGCGGCGCTCGTGGGGTTGGGCGCCACGCTGGGCAACCCGAACGCCTCGGGCCTGCTGGCGATCACCGTCAGTCCCAGTCGCCGCGACGCCCTGAAGCAGCTGCTTGCTGACTCGCCGGCCGTGCTCTGCGTATCCACCACGGCTGCCGGCTGCGCAACCCCACCGTCGGCGTCGACTGGCATCACGGCGCCGGCAAGTCTCACGTCAGCCCTCGGCTCGGCTGCCCTGTCGTGGCCGCGCGCGACGGGTGCTGTCGCATACGCCGTCTGGCACGGCAGCCACCCGAGCGGGCCATGGCAGTACGTCGCCACGGTCACGGCCGGTGCCAGTGCCGTGCACTTCACCGACAGCGGCGCCCCATCCGGCGTGAGCTACTACACAGTGACGTCGCTCCCTGCCTGCGGCACGGGAACGCCCCTCGGCTGCTACCAGAATGCACCCGGTTTCTTCGCCGGACTGGCCAGTCCGGCAGCCGAGGTGACGATCGATCCCCCGGGCAGCCCCGGTCCGGGGACCACAACCCCGCCGACGCTCGCACCGGCGACCGCAACGTCCACGGGCCCGGGCGCAGTCACGCTGCGTGCGACCGGAGGTCACGTCAACGTCAGCTGGCAGGCCATCGGCGGTGCGACTGCCTACGAGCTGCACCGCATCGCTGGCGACTCGACGGACAGGCTCGTCGCAAAGCCCGTGGTCGTGGCCGGACAGGCGAGCTATGCGTTCGTCGATATGGGCGGCGCCACCGGCGCCGACTACACCTACCTTCTGGTCGCGACGACCGACGCTGGATCGGTCACCGACTCAGCCGGCCCGATCAGATGGCAGCCCTCGACCACGGTGCCGCAGATCAGCCGGGTTGGCCCCGACTCCGCGAGTCTCGGTGGCGTGGTCCTGCTTGCGGTGTCAGGCACCAGCGGCGACGGCACGGCGACCGCCGCCTGGCTGGTGTCCGGTCCGACCGGTGCCTTGGCCATCGGCACGGCCAAGGCGGCGGGCTCAACCTTCGCCAACGACGCCTGGACAGCGACGACCTCGTGGGACACCGGTTCCCTTCCCGACGGCACCTACACCGTCACCGTCATGGTCACGGACGCCGCCGGCAACCAGACGCAGATCCAGCGTGAGTACAAGATCGCCAACGCGCCGCCGCCCTCTCCGATCGCCCTGGTGGCTTCACCGGCGTCGCACGGCGTCGACCTGACATGGCAGCAACCTGCTGCCGCCGACCTCGCTGGCTACCGGATCACCCGGGACGGTGCGGTGACCCCGATCGCCGAGCTGCCTAGCTCGAGCCGTGCCTGGACCGACACCACCGCCGCGGTCGGCGCACACACTTATGTGGTCATCGCCTTCGACGGCGTCGGCCGCTCGAGCGCGCCCGCGAGGTCAGCGGCCTCGGTGCCTGCCGCAGCCTCCCTCGCTGGTTCCGTTGCCACGGTGGCGATTCAGGTGCTCACGGCCACCGGGGCCCCGGTGGTCGCCGGCGGCCAGGTCAGCGGCGGCGCGCTGCTCGAGGCAGCCGTCGCCGGTGCCAGCAGTGACGCCCCACTGCACTTCGAGTACCGCACGGCCACCGGCGACTGGGCGCTGCTTGACGGTCAGGTCGTGTGCGGCACCGGCTGCGCCCAGACCTGGAACACCGCCGGTGTTCCCGTCGGCGTCTACGCGGTGCGTGCGGTGCTGGGCGGTCAGCTCTCGGGCCTCACGAGTGCGCCTGCCATCGTCGTCGTCACCCACCCCTCAGGGCTCGGCAGTCCCAAGGCGATCACGGCAGCACTGACGGTGGACGGGATCCAGCTCGACTGGGCGCCACCGGACGGCACCACCCCCCATGGCTACCTGGTCGAGCGCAAGGACGGTGCTGACTGGTCAACGCTCGATCTCGTGCCTGACCGGACGCTCGTCGATGCCAGTGGTCCGCGTGGTTCCAGCACTGCCTACCGGGTGAGCTCGATCGACAACGACGGCAACCGGGGCGTCCCCACCCTGGCCGTCACCGCAGCTCTGCCCGCGCTGCTTGGCCCCGCCCCTTTGCTGAACCCCATCGCCGCCCCGACCCGGCTGCGTGGGATCACCGACGCCGGTCAGACCACGGTGCTCTGGGATGCCGTCGCCGGAGCAGTGATGTACGTCGTCGAGCGGTCCGCCACCCAGAGCGGACCGTTCCGAGAGGTCGCCCGGGTCGCCCGCCCCCTCATGGTCGACGCGACCAACGTGCTGGCCGGCCTTGTCTGGTACCGGGTCCGCTCGGTAGGGGCGGCCGCTCCCGCGGCTGGTATCTCCCTGCTCGGTGTTGCAGGCGCGCCGATCGCTGCAGTGGTGATCCCGCGTGCGACCTCCCACGGGGCCCCGGCGACGTTCGTTGTCGCTACCTCGGGCGCACCTAGCCTGCCCGCCGCGCAGGCCCCGGGCGAGATGGTGCTCGGCCCGGTCGCGACGGGGATCGCGGCCCGGGCCGGCCGCAGGCTGCTGCTCACGGCCTCGGGCACGAGCGCAGCCTCGGTGGTGAGGGTGCGTGCCGACATCCTGCTCGGCTCGGTGGTCCAACAGACGGCCTTCCTGACGCCCGCTCTCACGGCCGGGGGCTGGGTTGCCTCCGGGTCGATCCCGACCTGGTCGTTGTCCGGCGGCCGTTACACGTTGCTGGTCAGCGCCCTTGGCCCCGACAACTCCACCCTCGACACGACGGCCGTCGGCACGCTCGACGTCGTCCATGCCGTCGAGGCCCCCTCCGGAACGAGGGCGATGAAGACGGCCGGCGGCGTCACCGTCGTGTGGACGGCTCCGGCGAGCGCGTCCGGTCCGTTGACCTACACCGTCTATCGGGCCTCGCCGAACGGTGGTTTCGTCGCCGCCGCTCGAGACATCGCCACGACGTCGTTCGTTGACACCGCGCTGCCGCCCGGCCCCTTGCCTGCTTACGTGGTGACGACGTGCGACGCCCTCGGCAACGAAAGCCGGTTCTCGCCCGCGGCCACACCAGGCGGCACGAACCCCGTCGCGGCCGGCCCTGTGCTCCTGTGGCGTACCCCGACGGCAGCCACGTCGTACGTCGGCATCGGCCAGCCCATGCCGCTTGCGGTCGAAGTGTCGTCGGCTACGGGCATCGCCCACGTCGACTTCGCGTACTCCGCGGATGCAGGCAGCCACTGGGTCGACCTGGTCGGCGCCCCGTTCAGCCTGTCGCTCAGGATGAACCCGGCCGGTCGTCCGGGGAACGCCCTGCTCGCATCGTCCGGCGGCAGCGCGGTCTGGGCAGGCAGCTGGCAGACCGGGCTTGCCCCTGGTGCCTACCAAGTGCGGGCCGTTGCCGTGGACACCGCAGGGCACTCCAGCCAGATCGTTCGTGCGTTCACCGTTGCGGGTCTGCCTCCAGCCCGCGGGCCACCCGGGTTCCAGCTGACCGCAACGCCCCTGCCCGGCGGGGCCCACCTCAGCTGGAACGCACCTGGCACGCAGTTCCAGATCTTGCGGTCGGTACTGGGTGAGAGCGGCCCGTTCGAGGCTGTCGCCGTCACGGCCGCGACAGCAATCACCTACACCGACACCGGCTTGCTTCCCGGCGTCAGCTACACCTACCTACTCGTCGCCCTGGATCCCACGGGACCGGTCAGCTCGAGCGCCTCGACCCTCGCCGGCGCCGCACCCAACGCCACCACGACCAGTACGCCGGACAACCTTGTCAGGGTCACCCTCGCACCGCAGAGCTCCGCCCGCCTGGACGTCAGCATCAGCCGCATCACCGGAGCGCCGCTGCCGAGCTCGCTGCGTCAGATCGGCTCCACCTACGAGGTCGACGCGACCAGCCTGGCGACCGGCGGCTCCGTGCACCTGCTCGATCAGGCAGCCACCATCACGTTTGCGATTCCCGCGGACCTGTCGCCCTTTGCCGCGGCCAGCCTCGCGGTCTACCACTTCGACCCATCGACCGGTCAGTGGGTCAAGGAACCGACGACAGTGGATCTGGTCAACCACGTCCTCGTCGCGACCGTGTCGCACTTCAGCCAGTTCACCGTGGCCACCGCCTGCTCGATCGATTCCGGAAACGCTCCGCACCTGTGTCTCGCGCCGGACCAGGGGCAGATCGACCTGTGGTTCGCACCTCTTGGCGGTGCCCCTGACAGTTACACCCTCTACCGCAGCACGACGACGGGCACCGAGACGCCT
>JAYUBO010000042.1:0-7831 GCA_043740815.1 Frankiales bacterium
CAGGTCGAGGTCGGGGCAGCTGGCAAGGGAGTCCGTCCCGAGCGCGACCGGGCCCTTGCTCAAAAGATCGGCGACCGGCGCCTGCTCGACGCCCAGGAAGGCGTCGCTGCGGGTCAGGAGCACGGCTGTGGATGTCGGCCGACATCGGGTGAGGGTTCCCGTGCGCGAGGTTCCCTGCAGGCCTAGAGATCTGACAACGGTGAGCCCAGGTCCGTGGGTCACGATGTCGGCGACCGCGGTGGTCCCGGACTTCAGCAACAGGTGGGCCGAGCCGCGCGCTGCAGCCTGCCACTGCGCGTCCGTCAGGACCCGGCTCTGGACCCGTACCGACCAGTTCAGGCGATCACCTACCGCCAGGTCCGCGAAGGGCGGGCCGTACTCGAGGTGGGTGTGGGCGTTAACGAGCCCTGGCGTCATCACGCCGGTCCACTGGCGCAACCGGGCGGCGGGGTGACGGCGGGCGAGCACCTCACGAAGGCCGACATCGGTGACCTGGCTGCCCTCGACGAGGACCGCACCGTCGCGCAGCGGCGCACCCGACATCGTCAGCACCACCGGCGCGGCGTGCAGGGTGGCGGTCACCCGTCCATGGTCGCGGGTAGGTCAGCCGGAGAAGGTCAGCTGGCCCGTCGCGGCCCCGAGGGCGAAGGCCAGAGCCGACGCGACCAGCCCCGTGATGTCGGCGAACCGCTCCGCGCGGGTCCGCGAGATGAGCTGCCCGCTCAGGCCGCTGATGACCCCGGCGGCTCCGCAGACCATGGCAGCGACGGAGTCGACGGCAAGAAGTGCCAAGCCCACCCCACCGAGTACGACGCTGAGCACTGCCATCACTGCGTCGGCGGCGCGGGTGTCGTCCAGGTGCAGGTGCAGTGCTGTCGGGGCGTGCATCGCGGCCTCCGAGGTGGCGGGTCCCCTGAGGGTCCGCCTGCGACGCTGGTTGCGCAAGGGTCTGGACCCGGGCCCGCGCAGGCCCCCCTAGCATGGCTCTGTGCTCACCGTGCCGGACGCCGACCTGCTCGCGGTCAGCACGGTTCGGATCGATGACCCCGGCGCGCTGCTCGACCTGTTGCCCGTCGTAGGCGGGCTGGCCTGGACGACCGCTGACGAGGGCCTGGTCGGGTGGGGTGAGGCGGCCCGGATCGAGCTCAGCGGACCGGACCGGTTCGCCCGCGCGCAGGCCTGGTGGGACGCGCTCGTCACGACGACCCGGGTGGCTGACGAGGTGGGCGTACCCGGCAGTGGGCTGGTGGCGTTCGGTTCGTTCGCGTTCGACGGCGAGGACGCGACCTCCGTGCTGATCGTGCCGTCGGTCGTGGTCGGCCAGCGGGACGAGCAGTGGTGGTTGACGACCGTCGACGGCGCCTCGCCCGTGCTCGCGGCGCACGCCCCGCCGCGGGCCCCCGAAGGCGTCTCGTTCGCCGATGGCGCCCTCGCCAGCACCGAATGGATGGGTGTGGTCGCTGAGGCGGTCCGTCGGATCGACGCGGGGGAGGTCGACAAGGTCGTCCTGGCCCGGGACGTCGAGGTGTGCACCTCCGCACCCGTCGACGTCCGCTGGCCGCTGCGCCGGCTTGCCGGGTCCTACCCGGGCTGCTGGACCTTCGCCGTCGACGGCCTGATCGGGGCCACGCCCGAGATGCTGGTCCGGCTGCGCGCCGGTGTCGCGACCTCCCGGGTGCTGGCGGGCACGCTTCGTCGCAGCGGCGACGCCAACCAGGACCTGCGCCGCAGCGAGGACCTCTCCCGGTCGATCAAGGACATCGAGGAGCACGGTTACGGTGTCCGCTCGGTCGCCGACGCCCTCGCGCTGCACTGCCGGGACGTCGACGTCCCCAGCAACCCGTTCGTGCTCGAGCTCCCCAACGTGATGCACCTCGCCAGCGATGTCACGGGGACGGTCACCGACGGCGCCACCTCCCTCGAGCTGGTCGCCTCGCTGCACCCCTCCGCGGCGGTCTGTGGGACCCCCACACCGGTCGCGCTGGAGATCATCCGCGAGATCGAGGGGCTGGCCCGCGGTCGCTACGCCGGGCCGGTCGGCTGGATCGACGCGACCGGTGACGGCGAGTGGGGCATCGCCCTTCGCTGCGGCGAGATCGACCCCAAGGACCCGAGCCGGATCCGGTTGTTCGCCGGTTGCGGCATCGTGGCCGGCTCCGAGCCGTTCCGCGAGCTGGCCGAGAGCAACGCCAAGCTGGTGCCGATGCGCGACGCGCTCGGGAGCTAGCCGACCGCGAGCACCACGGCGTCCCGCAGCCGCGCGTCCAGCGCGACGGCGTCACTGCGGTCGGTAGGAACCTCGACCACCCGCATCCCCCCGGTCTCGGCGAGCGCCTCGGCCAGCTCCTGCCGAGTACCCACCCTTCGGTAGGACGTCCTCGTCGCCGCACACAACGACTCGAGGTCGGTGTGGTGCGGGGTGCCGAAGACCCGTTCGAAGACCTCGGCGTACTCCGGGCGGCCCTGTTCCAGCAGCCCGAAGATCGCGCCCCCGTCGTTGTTGACGACCACGAAGGTCAGGTCAGGACGGGGCTCCTCGGGACCGATCACCAGGCCATTGGAGTCGTGCAGGAACGTCAAGTCGCCCACGAGCGCGAAGGTCTGCGTTGCTGGGGTTCTCGACGTCTCCCGTTGGTGCGCGAGGGCCGCTCCCACCGCCGTCGAGACGACCCCGTCGATGCCGGCGGCGCCCCTGTTGGCGAGGACCCGGACCCCCGCTTTGGAGCCGGCAAGGAACAGGTCGCGCACCGGCTTGGACGAACCGACCACCAGCAGGTCCTCCGCCGCGGCGATGACCTCGGCAGCGACGACCGGCTCGCTGAGGGCCGACGCGCCGAGCACCCTCTCGACGGCCTCCCGGGCGGCCTCCCCCGCCTGTGCCCACAGCAGCAACCACGTCGGGTCGTTGCCTCCGGCGGCGGCCACAGGAACATCGGCCAGGACCCGGCTGGCCCGGTGTCCCGGGTCGGGCCAGGTCCCAGCGGTCGCCACGACGCAGGACGGTGCGGAGGCGACGAGCCGGCCCACGGCCCGGCTCAGCGTGTGCCGACCGACAACCAGGACGCGGTCCGGCAGGTGTCGCTCAAGCCAGCCCGGGACGCCCAGCAGCAGTTCCACCGCGTCGATCCCCTGGATGCCCGACGAAGGCTCGGCGACGACCGGCCAACCCCGCGCATCTGCGAGCGCCGCGACCGAGCGGGCTGTGTCGACGTCGGTGTCCCCGACGACCACGACGGTGCGGTCGGGGAAGTCGTCGACCGACGTGCCCGGTCGGGCCGATTCGCGGCTGGTCCACGGGCCACCGCCTTCCCGACCCGGCGCGAGATCACCGTCGACGGGGACGAGCGGCTCGCGAAACGCGAGGTTGAGGTGCACCGGGCCCGGATCGCCACTCAGGTCGCCCGTCGCCGCCGACAGCGCCCGGCAGGTAAGGCCACGCCAGTAGGCGTCCTGGCCGAGCTCGGGCGCGCCGACCTCGACGAACAACCGCACCGCTGCGCCGTACAGCTTGACCTGGTCGACCGTCTGGTTGGCGCCGGTGCCGCGTAGCTCCGGTGGGCGGTCCGCCGTCAGGACGAGCAGCGGGGTGCGGGCATGCGAGGCCTCCAGAACAGCAGGGTGCAGGTTGGCGGTGGCCGTGCCCGAGGTGGTGACGACCGGTACCGGCCTACCCGACGCCTTGGCCAGTCCGAGGGCGAGGAAGCCTGCTGAGCGCTCGTCGATCCGCACGTGCAGCCGGATCCGACCTTCGCGGTCGGCGGCAGCCAGGGCGAAGGCCAGCGGGGCCGAGCGGGAGCCGGGCGAGAGGACGGCTTCGGTCACACCGCCCCGGACCAGCTCGTCGACCAGGACGCGGGCCAGGGCCGTCGACGGGTTCACACCCGAGATCCTCCCGCACCTAGCGCCGCGCAGCGCGTCAGCCGCTCGCGCCACCAGCGCTCACGCTCCGGCGACGCCTTCAGCTCCGCCAGCAACCCTGCCTCCGGTACGACCCGACCCACCGCGATCGACCCCCCGTGGCCGTCGAGGGAGTCGCGGACGACGTCGGCCGCCATCAGGCTGGTCGTTGCCAGACCGCACGCGTAGGGCAGATCCGTCAGCGCCGCGGCCAGGGCGACGCCCGCGCTGATCCCGACGGAGGTGTCGAGGGCGCTGCTGACCACGACGGGGAGCCCGCAGGCCGCCGCCACCTCCAGCGCCCTCGCGACACCACCCAGCGGGGCAACTTTGAGAACCACGACGTCGGCGGCGCCGGCGACGGCGACCCGCAGCGGGTCCTCGGCCTTGCGGACGCTCTCGTCAGCGGCGATCAAAACCTCGATGCCCCGCGCGGCAAGAGATCGGCGGAGCTGGGCCAGTTCACCGAGCGAGGCGCAGGGCTGCTCGGCGTACTCCAGGTCGAAGCGGCTCAGGGCCTTGAGCGCCTCCACCGCCTGCTCCACGGACCAGGCGCCGTTAGCGTCGACCCGGACCTTGCCCGCCGGACCGAGCTGGTCCCGGACGGCAGCGACCCGTTCGATGTCGTCTCGCAACGCCTGCCCCGCTTGGGCGACCTTGACCTTGGCCGTCGTGCAGCCGGGGAAACGGGCCAGCACCTCGGCCACCTGTCCGGCGGGAACAGCGGGGACGGTGGCGTTGACGGGCACGCTCGACCTGCGTGGGGCAGGCCAGCCCAGGGTGGCTGCCTCCACCGCCGCAGCGAGCCAGCGGGCGGCCTCGGGATCGTCGTACTCCAGGAAGGGGGCGAACTCTCCCCAGCCGGCGGGGCCTTCGAGCAGTAAAGCCTCGCGATGCGTGACGCCCCGAAACGGAACACGCATCGGGATCGAGACGACGTGGACCTCGAGGTCGGCTCCTAGGGTGGTCACGTGGACACCGTCTCAGAGACCTTCGACCCGACCCAGTGGCGGGAGGTCGAGGGGTTCGACTTCACTGACATCACCTACCACCGGTCGGTGTCCGCGGGGGTGGTCCGGATCGCCTTCGACCGACCCGAGGTGCGCAACGCGTTCCGTCCGGCCACGGTCGACGAGCTCTACCGCGCCCTCGACCACGCCCGGATGTCACCGGACGTCGGCTGCGTGCTCCTGACGGGCAACGGCCCGGCTCCCAAGGACGCCGTCTGGGCGTTCTGCTCCGGTGGCGACCAGCGGATCCGTGGCAGGTCTGGCTACCAGTACGCCTCCGGCGAGACCGTCGAGACGGTCGACCCGGCCAGGGCGGGGCGGCTGCACATCCTGGAGGTCCAGCGGCTGATCCGCACGATGCCCAAGGTGGTCATCGCGGTCGTCAACGGCTGGGCAGCAGGTGGGGGTCACTCGCTGCACGTCGTGTGCGACCTCACCCTGGCCAGTGCCGAGCACGCCCGCTTCAAGCAGACCGATGCCGATGTCGGCAGCTTCGACGGTGGCTACGGAAGTGCCTACTTGGCTAGGCAGGTGGGCCAGAAGTTCGCTCGGCAGATCTTCTTCCTCGGTGAGGTGCACAGCGCCGAGGACGCGCACCGGATGGGCATGGTCAACGAGGTCGTCCCGCACGCAGAGCTCGAAGCCAAGGCGCTGGAGTGGGGCCGGGTCATCTGCTCCAAGAGCCCGACGGCGCAGCGGATGTTGAAGTTCGCGTTCAACGCCGTGGACGACGGAATGATGGGCCAGCAGGTGTTCGCCGGCGAGGCGACCCGGCTGGCCTACATGACCGATGAGGCTGTGGAGGGGCGCGACGCGTTCCTGGAAAAGCGCGACCCCGACTGGTCGCCCTACCCCTACTACTTCTGATCGTGCGCCGCCTCGTCGCGGTCCCGGCGGAGCCTGGGCCGGAGCTGTACCGGGCATTGCGGGATGCCGTGGACGGCTCCGGGCCTGCCCTGCTGCCCGTGTCGAGCGACCCGGCGGAGGCAGCCCGCGTCCTCGTGGCACTGAAACCGGAGCTGCCGGTCGAGCAAGACGTGTGCCTCGTCGTACCGACGTCCGGGTCGACGGGGGAGCCCAAGGGGGTGCTGCTCACCGCAGAGTGCCTGTTGGCCTCCGCGGCGGTGGCCGTCTCCTACCTGGGCGGACCGGGTTCGTGGTGGCTGGCGCTGCCCGTGACCCACATCGGGGGGCTGCAGGTGGTGCTCCGCTCCTTGCTGGCGGGGTCCGAGCCACGCCTGGGAACTGTCCCGCAGGAGGCCAGCTACTGCTCGCTGGTCCCGACCCAGCTGCGCCGGCTGCTCGTCACGCACCCCGCTGAGCTGGCCTGCTACGAGGCGGTGCTGCTCGGCGGAGCGGCCACGCCCCCGGACCTGCTCGACGCGGCCCGGGCCGCCCACGTCCGCGTCGTCACGACGTACGGGATGTCAGAGACCAGCGGTGGCTGCGTGTACGACGGCCTGCCGCTGCCGGGTGTGTCGGTCGACGTGACTGACCGGATCGTGCTGTCGGGACCGGTTGTCGCCCAGGGCTACCGGCTGCGTCCCGATCTGACGGCGCAGTCCTTCTCCGGTGACCGCTTCACGACCTCCGACCTCGGGGAGCTGGTCGACGGGCGGCTGCACGTCCTGGGCCGCGCAGACGACCTGATCGTGACCGGCGGCGAGAAAGTGGCCCCGCTCGCCGTCGAGGCGGCGCTCGCCCGGCACCCGTCGGTGGTCGACGTGGTGGTCGTGGGGATCCCGGACGCCGACTGGGGGTCGCGGGTCGTGGCGGTGGTCGTCTTGCGCGCAGACCTGAGCCTCGCGGCCGCCCGCGAGGTCGTAGGAGCGGCCGTTTCCCGCGTGGCCGCACCACGTTCACTGGTTGTCGTGGACGCGCTCCCGGACCTGTCGGGCGGCAAGGTGGACCGAGCCGCAGCTAGGCTAGTCGCTCTCGACGCCGTGGCTCACGCTGCGGCAGCAGCTCAGGAACAGGGGCCATGACGACCGCGGCGCAATGGCTCGAGGGGGCGCGACCGCGCACCCTTCCAGCAGCGCTGTCGCCCGTCCTGGTGGGCACCGGAGCAGCGGCTGCAGCCTCCGGCGTACGCCCTGTTCGAGCCCTCCTCGCGTTGTTGGTGGCCTTGGCGCTGCAGATAGGCGTCAACTACGCCAACGACTACAGCGACGGAATCCGAGGGACCGACGCCGTCCGGGTCGGGCCACTGCGACTGGTGGGTTCCGGCGTGGCCCGGCCGGCAACCGTCCGGACGGCGGCCCTGCTCAGCTTTCTGGTCGCAGCCCTTGCGGGGCTCGCGCTGGCGCTGCTCACGTCGCCGTGGCTTGTGCTCCTCGGTGCCGTCGCGATCGCTGCCGCGTGGGGCTACACGGGCGGCAAGAATCCCTACGGCTACCGGGGACTGGGCGAGATCTCGGTGTTCGTCTTCTTCGGTCTCGTGGCGGTCGTCGGCACGACCTACGTGCAGGTCGAGCGCATCACCGGCCTCGCTGTCGTCGGCGGGATCGCCAGTGGGTGCCTGGCCTGCGCCATTCTGGTCACCAACAACCTGCGCGACATCCCGACCGACACCACCACCGGGAAGCAGACCCTCGCGGTCCGCCTCGGAGACAGCCGAAGCCGACTGCTTTACCAGGCCCTGCTCGCGGCGCCGTTCCTGGCCGTGCTGGTGCTCGCACCCTTCTGGCCGGGTGCGCTGCTGGCGCTGCTGGCGCTCCCCCTCGCCTTCGGCCCGTTCCAGTTGGTCCGCGGTGGCGCGGTCGGTCGCGACCTCATCGCGGTCCTGCAGGCCACCGGCAAGCTCCAGCTCCTGTACGGCGCCCTGCTCGCCATCGGCCTCGCCCTGTCCTGACCCGTGCCATGGCCCGGCGCGGCGACGCCGCACGCGTGCGTCACGGCTTGCGCCACACGGAGATGTGCTTCGA
>JAYUBO010000043.1:0-7060 GCA_043740815.1 Frankiales bacterium
GGCCAGCCTCAGCAGGTCCGGACGGTCGATCACGACGACCTCGGCGGGTCCGGCGAGCAGCGCCTCCCCGACCGCGCAGGCCCAGCCGGCAAACCGCGCGTGCCGGGCAAACAGCGGCGTCAGCGTCGTGAGTACCTCCTCCGCGGCGACGCGGTGTCGCTGGGACCCGGTGAGCGCGGCGTAGGTGAGCAACGCTCCGGCCGCCGCTGCGGCGCCCGAAGGGGTGGCATTGTCGGTGAGGTCTTGGGGGCGTCGTACCAGCTGCTCGGCGTCGTCGGCGGTGTCCCACAAGCCGCCGCGGTCGTCGCGGAACTGGGCGAGGACCACGTCCAGAAGGGCGTGCGCGCCGCGCAGCTGGTCGAGGTCACCGGTCGCGGAGTACAACGCCAGCAGCCCCTCGGCGACGTCCGCGTAGTCCTCGAGGACGCCGAGGTGCCGACCGACCACACCGTTGCGGGACACCCGCCGCAACCGTCCGTCGACCCAGTGGAGCGAGCGGACCAGCTCCGCGCAGCGCTTCGCCGCCTCGAGATATTGCGGTTGGTCGAGCATGACCGCTGCCTCGGCAAGGGCGGCGACAGCGAGCCCGTTCCAACCGGCGACGACCTTGTCGTCTCGTCCTGGCTGCGCCCTGAGCAGGCGGGCCTCGAACAGCCGGGACCGCACGCGCTCATAGCGGTCGGGATCCTCCGGCTCGACCAGGCGCTGCAGGGTCGACGAACCCCCCTGGAAGGTCCCTGTACGGGTCACCTCGAACTGCTCGGCGGCCCAGGCGCCGTCCACCTCCCCAAGCTCCTCGACGAGCTGCGCCGGTGTCCATCCGTAGGTGAGGCCCTCGACGCCGTCGGTGTCCGCGTCCAGGGCCGAGGCGAAGCCACCCTCGGCGGTCAGGAGGTCGCGCAGCAAGAAGTCGGCGGTCTCGCGGACGACCCGCTCGGCGAAGGCCGACCCTGAGGCACGCCACCAGTGCAGGTAGACCCGCAGCAGCAGGGCGTTGTCATAGAGCATCTTCTCGAAGTGCGGCACGACCCACTGGCCGTCCACGGCGTACCGCGCGAACCCGCCGCCGAGCTGGTCATACATCCCGCCGCGGGCCATCGCTTGGCAGGTGTGCTCGACCTTCTCGAGCCCCTCCCCGGTGCGGGCGTGCCGACGGAGCAGGAACTCCAGAACCATCGACGGTGGGAACTTCGGGGCACTGCCAAACCCGCCGTACACCCCGTCGTACGACGGCATCAGGGCTGCCGAAGCCCTGTCCAGAAGGGCTTCCGTGACCGCCGCACCGTTGGAAGCTGACGTCCGGGCTAGGCGCTGGACGACCTCGGTGCCAGCAGCCTCGACCTCCGCACGGCGCGTCTGCCAGGTCTGGGCTACGGACTGCAGCACCTCGGCAAAGCTCGGCAGCCCCTGGCGGGCCTGGCGCGGCCAGTAGGTCCCGCAGAAGAACGGCTGGCCCTTCGTTGTCAGGAACGACGTCATCGGCCAGCCTCCGTGGCCGGTCATCGCTTGCACCGCTTCCATGTAGACCGCGTCGACATCCGGGCGCTCTTCCCGGTCCACCTTCACGTTGACGAAGTGGTTGTTCATGAAGTCGGCGGTCGTCTCGTCCTCGAACGACTCGTGGGCCATGACATGGCACCAGTGACAGGCCGCGTACCCGATGCTGAGCAGGATTGGTTGGTCTAAGCGCTCAGCCTCGGCGAAGGCCTCGGGTCCCCAGGGCCACCAATCCACCGGATTTTGAGCGTGCTGGAGCAGATAAGGGCTCGTCTCGCCGGCCAGGCGGTTCGCCATCTCTCACATCCTTTCCAGTGATGTCATTGGTCTTGTTCCCTACTAAGACCCATGAAACAGACCCATGAAAACGTCGTCCAAGCTGATTGGAACGTGCCTGGGCCTAGCAGCAGGTGCCGTTTCATGCCGTCCATCCTCATGTGAGAACTCGAGGTGCACGATGAGCAAAGCAGGCAATCGACTCGGTGTCGGCAAGCCCAGGGCCGTAGGGAGCGGTGCCCGTCCATGGAGGGCCGGGCTGTACACGCCGGGTGATCGCTACCGGCTCTACCGCGTCAGGCTCGAGGAGGAGTCTGACCAGGGTTGGCTCTGGACCTCCAGGACGGCGCCCACCGAAGCGGAAGCCCGACACATCCTCACTCAGGTCGAGGGAGCGCTCGACGCCATGACCGCGGCACCTGTGCGCGCCAGCCTCTCGCGCGCGGCCGTACGGGGAATGCCTTGCGGATGCTTACCTGGCCGACAGCACGGCACAATCCAAGGCCGCACGGACCATCGAGCAGCGCGAGAGCCGCCTCCGCAGGCACAGCCGCCCGGGCTTGGAAACCTGCCCGTCGCCCACTGGCGGGTCGCGCACTCCCGCACAGTCATCGAGGGGGCCCGGGTCCGCGGGGTGAAGTCGGTGGGACACCTGGCCGACATCTGCGTTGGTCGTGGCTGCATGTCTCGGAGGCGTACCGAACGACGCAAAGCGCTCGGGTCGACGCTCGACGACACCGCGTCGGGCATAACGCGCCACCAGGCAGGTGCCAACTCGTCGCCGACGCCGCCGTGACGTGGGCGTGAGCGTCAACCCGGGAGGATCGTCACCTGCCCCTAGACCCCCTCCTTGGGTGCGTCGTTATGGGTCAGGGCTCGATCCCGTAACCGACGAGCAATGGTCTGCGATCAACAGTAACGGTCGGCCTAGTCAGGTCTGACTAGAAACTCACTAGTCGCTTGCCGTGCTCCACTTCCAGCGGGAAAGTGAACCTTGCGGAGGTATTGCATGACAAGCATTGATCGGCGTGGCGTAGACAGACGGGCGGAAACCGGCCGATACGCCGGCGTCGCGGCGCTCAAGGTCATCGTCCAGCTGCTGCACGACGCGCGACAGCAGGCAGCGACAATCAGTGCCCTCATTCAGGTTATCGGGCACTCGCAGGGGTCCGGGCAGGACGAGACCTTGCACCTTGTCTCTCACGCCGCGATGCAACTCGTCGACCTGCTCGAGCATCCGTTGGGTGGGAGTGCCGATGTCGAGGTTCTGCAACTGTGGTTCATTGTCGAGGACCTCGTCGTGGCAGCCAAGCTGGTGTGTTCCGTCGACCTCGAGGTCGACGTGGACGATCACGTGATGATTGCAGCCGATCCGATCCTCGTGCGGCGTGCAACGAGCAACCTGCTCGACAACGCAATGCGGTCCGCGGGCGCTGGTGGCAGCGTACGTTTCTGCATTCAGCAGGACTCCGAGGCCGCATACCTCATCATCGAGGATTCTGGGCCGGGCTTCGGTCAGGCGCCGGGGGGCCGCAGCTCGCTCGGTCTCGGTGTCGTCTTTGAGTTCCTCGGCAGCGTGCATGGCACTTTCGAGATCCAGCAGAGCAACCTTGGGGGAGCCATGCTCAGCCTCAGCATCCCACGACGCGTCGACCAACGCAGTGGCGGGATCGGTGACCATGAGGGTCTTGCTGTGTGACGACCACGTCCTGTTCTGCGAGGCTCTGCAGGCTGCGCTGCGCCAGCATGCTCACGACATAGAGACAGCACACCATCCGGACGACGCCATAGACCGGGTCGGACGGCATAGCGTTGACGTCGTCGTCATGGACCTAGGCTTTCCGGACGGCGACGCGGTCGCGGCAATCCGAACCATCACCACCTCGGCCCAAAGGACCCCTGTCGTGGTGCTCACGGCGGCGATTGAGAGCCGAACGCTTCTCGCTGCGGTCGACGCGGGCGCGGTTGCGGTCTGCAGTAAAAGCCAGCGCCTTGCCGAGGTCGTGCGAGCCATCGAGGGCACGAGGCGCGGAGGTCCGAAACCAAACCCTGACGTCGTTGTGCAGTTGCTGCGACGACTGCACGGCCACGACGAGCACCGGCTTAGCGACTACTTGACACCCTGCGAGTTCGAGGTGTTGCGGCGGCTGGTCCGAGGCCAGAACACGCACGCCATCGCCGACAACTTGGGAGTCAGCTACAGCACGTCGCGGACGCATGTCCAAAGCATCCTGACAAAACTCGGCGTCCACTCCCGGCTCGAAGCCGCGGCCTTCGCCGTACGCAACCATCTCGTTGACGGGTTGTGACCCAGGACCGCATCATGCGCCGACAGTGGAGTCGACGAGCAACTTTTCGAGCCGCGCGCCGGAGCGACGCGACAGTGTCAACGAGAAACAGGGCAGCGCTTCAGTGAGGCGCTGCGCCATCGCCTGCACCGGTGGGGCGGCAGGACCACAGCCGGTACCGCTGGACAGAGCGGCTGCGAAGGGCCAGAACCGCCGAAGCTCGCCAGCCATATACGTGCCTGTGACCAGAGAGCGACAAGCCACCTTGGCCTCGACGGGATGGAGCGCTGCCTCCAGCGAGGTTTCAGACAGGGACACCGCGATGACGCGGTCGGGCTGAACCGAGGCCACACGCTCAGGCATGTCGACTTCCCTGCGTCCGTGTGACGTGCGGTGCCCGGTCCCCCCCAGGATGCGGCGGGGTTCCACGAGGCCGTGCACGAGACGGCCATCAGTGACCGCGAGGTTGTCGCACGTCGCGTGGTGTCCCGCGGCGAGCTCCGTCTCCACCAGGGTTGACTTGCCTACACCACCGGGCCCAACGAGCAGCGGAACCGACGTACCGAGGTTCAGCGCGGACACATGGAGGGGGGCACATCCGTGCACGACGCTCCACCACAGCACCGGGTACTGCAGTAGGACGGCTCGCATGAGCATGCTGGACCGTTGCCGCAGCAGGGCGGCGGCCGCGCGAGTCCTCGTGGGGGGAACCCAGCGAGCTCGGACGAGGAGGACGCCCCCCTCCGGCCGGCAGTGCAACATGAAGCCTGAACTGCAGGCGTCCTCGATCACGACAGCGCCACCGGCCTGCCACACACCACGCGTCACACGGTCGGCGTTACCCACATCGAACGGCGCACTGGATCGTTCGACGATGAGCCGGACCGTTGGCACGCGCGCATCGTTTTCATGCAACTCGGCGGCAGTGCCCTGTTTCAGATGCTTCTCAACCCAGCCGAGCTCGCACTCAATGCTCAGGCACTCTCCGGCTGTCTGCAGTGTTCCGGTCATCATGACACTGCGACCCCCTGCAGGACAGCGGTATCGAGGACGGGCTGGCGCGCTGCCGGGACGATCCGCGCTGCGTGGGCCGGGGCATACTCCGGGACGATTGCACCCAGGCGACGCCGCGTCTGTTCGACGTCATTCTCGTCGGCGGACTGGTAGAGGCCAGCCAGCCCGACGCCGAAATCGTCTGGGAGCTGCCTAGGGCCTGCGGCCCGTACGCGCAGGTGTGCCGTGGGCAACGACTGCTCCGTCGCACTGAGGAGGGTCTCGTTCAGTTTTTCTCCAGGTCGAAGGCCGGTGAACTCAACGCCGTAGTCGTGGATGTTCAGCTGCGCCGCATAGCCGGCGACGAGATCGACGATCCGGACTGGCTCGCCCATGTCGAGGACGAACGTCTCACCGTACTCAGCCATCGACGCAGCCACGAGGACCAACCCGACCGCCTCTTCGGTCGTCATGAAATAGCGCGTCACATCCGGGTGGGTGATGGTCACCGGTCCACCCGCGTGCAATTGCGATGCCAGCGTTGGCAGGAAGGAACCACGGCTGCCGAGGACGTTGCCAAAGCGCACGGAGCACAAGCGCGTCCGACCGAACGCGTTGACTTGCACCAGCATCTCCGCCAACCGTTTCGTGGCGCCCAACACCGAGACCGGATCGGCCGCTTTGTCGGTGCTGATCAGCACGAAACGTTCGGTCGAGACCTGCTGAGCCGCCTCGAGCAGGACATGCGTCCCACGTACATTCGTCTTGACACCTTCGCAGGGGTGTCGCTCCAGCACCGGAAGATGCTTGTGGGCCGCGGCGTGAAAGACCACCTCCGGCGCCACCTCTTCGAAGACGTGGTGGATGCGCTTCTCATCGCGAATGTCGGCCAGGATGATCTCCTCGGTATCGAGCAGTGCCTCACCGCTGAGCTCGAGTTGAAGCCGGTGCAGGTTCGACTCGTCGTGGTCGAGGAGATAGAGCGCGGCGGGGCTGAACCGACGCAGCTGCCGGCACAACTCACTGCCGATTGACCCACCAGCGCCAGTGACCAGCACCCGTTTGCCCTCGACGTTCATTCTCCCTTCTTCTTCGCCGATGTCCCGCTCGGTCCGGCCCAGGAGCGTCTCGATGCACACCGGGCGCAGGTCACTCGTACGGGCATCACGCTGCACCGCGCTCAGAAACGAGGGGAGGTACCGGACGGAGGCGCCAGCGTTGATAGCTGAAGCCGTCAGCTTGCGCTGTTCCGGGGTCGAGAGCCCGGGGATGGCGATAAGCACGACCTGTGCGCGTTGCCGCCTGACACAGTCGGACACCGTGGAAAGTGGCCCTACGACGGGCAATCCGCAGATGCTTCGCTTGGTTGCGTCGTCGTCGAGGAAGCCGACGGGTCGTAGCCCGTACTCCGGAGCCTCCCGTAGTGCGCGGGCGAGTGTCTGGCCGGCTTTCCCAGCCCCTACGATGAGCGCTGACAACAGCGACGTCGTGTTGTCCAAGCCCGGGCCCCGGTCCCGCAGGTGAGTAAACATGGGTTCTCCTTGAGATGTGGATGTTTCTACCCGCGCAACTGGTCGAGTTGCTCCCTGACATATTCAAGATCATCCAGGGCGAGCCCGGGGTGCAGTGGCAGTGACAGCACCTCGGAGAACGCCTGGTCAGACTCGCCCAGACCCGTGCATGCGTTCTCGCCGAGCAGCGACCTATAGAAGGGGAAGTGGTGCACGGGAATGAAGTGCACTGACGTCCCCACACCCCGCTCGGCGAGTGCTCTGGCGACCTGGTTGCGATCGAGCCCGAACTCGGGCGTAACCCGAACGATGTAGAGATGCCATCCGTGCGCGCCGGATGTCGGGCGAGGCGGCAGGGCGAGCCCGGTGATGTCTGCGAGCAGCCGGTCGTACCGCGCCGCGAGCTCGGCGCGTCGTGCCTGCCACAGGGCAAGGTGTGGCAGGTGCCCCAGTCCGATCGCGGCATGCACGTCGCTGAGGTTCGCTTTGTGGCCG
>JAYUBO010000044.1:0-11265 GCA_043740815.1 Frankiales bacterium
CGCAGGCGGAGTACGCCGAGCCGACGCTGCCCGTCCTCGCCAACGTGACGGCTTCCCGCTATCCCCCAGGCGTTGCCGCTGTGCTGTCCGAGCAGCTGACGGCGCCGGTCCGCTGGCGGCAGACGCTGGAGTCCCTCGACGTCGACCGGGTCGTCGAGGTCGGTCCCGGAGGCGTGCTCACCGGACTGGTCAAGCGGACCCGGCCCGACCTGACCGCTGTCAGCGTGGCGACCCCTGCTGACCTGGAACAGCTGTGACCACAGACCCCAGGACCGTGAGCCGGCGTCGGGTCCCCGATCGGCGGAGGCCGGTTACGCTGCCGCTCATGGAGCGCGCAGAGGTGTTGCAGGTCATGCGGGACAAGGCCGTCCAGATGCTCGAGGTCGAGGCCGACGCCGTGCAGGAGGACAAGTCGTTCGTCGACGACCTCAAAGTCGACTCGCTCTCGCTGGTGGAGTACACGATGGAGCTCGAGGACTCCCTGGGTGTCGAGCTGCCCGAGGACGAGCTGACCGACCTCACGACGATCGGTGCCTTCCTGGACCTGATCATGACCAAGGTCCCCGCGTAGGTGTTGCTGGCCGGAAAGCGGCTGCTGGTGACGGGGGTCCTCACTGAGGCGAGCATCGCCTTCTCCGTCGCCCGGCTCGCTGCTGAACAGGGAGCCGAGGTCGTGCTGTCCGGCTTCGGCCGCGCGCTGTCGCTGACCCGGCGGGTCGCCCGGCGGTTGCCCGGTGAGCTGCCGGTGGTCGAGCTCGACGTGACGAGCGAGGCCGACCTCGCCGCCTTGGCCGAGCGGGTGGGCGGGCGGCTCGACGGCGTCCTGCACGCGATCGGTTTTGCGCCGGCGTCAGCCCTCGGGTCAGGTCTGCTGAACACCCCCTGGGCAGACGTCGGCACCGCTCTGCACGTGTCGACCTGGTCCTACGCCGCGCTGGCGCGGGCCTGCGCGCCCCTGATGCCCCGCGGCTCGTCCTACGTGGGGCTCGACTTCGACGCGCGCGTGGCCTGGCCCGGCTACGACTGGATGGGCGTCGCCAAAGCCGGCCTGGAGAGCGCCAACCGTTACCTGGCACGGGATCTGGGGGCTCGGGGGATCCGCAGCAACCTGGTCGCCGCGGGGCCGGTCAAGACGATGGCCGCCAGGAGCGTGCCCGGCTTCGCGCAGTTCGAGGCCGTCTGGGACGAGCGCGCGCCCCTCGGCTGGGACGTCACCGACGCCGAGCCCGTCGCGCAGGCCTGCGTGGCCCTGCTTTCGGACTGGTTCCCCGCGACGACCGGGACCATCGTGCACGTCGACGGTGGCTTCTCGGCGGTCGGCGCGTGAGCACCTGGCGGCTCACCGACGCCGACTGGAACTCCTGGCCGGACGGTCTGTCCGGACCCGACCACGTCCGGCAGACCGCCGCCCTCGGTCTTGAGGGCGTCGAGCTGGGGGTCTACGACGCGTCCGTCGAGCTCGCCCCGGACCGGCTGGCCGCGCTACCCACCGACGTGCCCGTCACCGACGTGCTGCTGTCGCTGACGGTCGAGCGCTGGCCGGGCGGCGCCCTGTCCGGTGACGTGGACCGGCTCGTCGCGCAGGTGCGCGCCTGCGCGGACGCCTGCCGCTCCCTCGGCCTTCCGGTCCTTGGCCTGTGGCCCGGTGCCGACCCGGTCGGCGCCAACGTCGTCGAGGGCGCCCGGCGGGTGGTCGAAGCGGCCGGTGACGTCCGCGTCGCCCTCGAGTACAAGCCCGGCACGGCCGTCGAGACCGCTGCAGACGCCGTGGCGCTGTGCGCGCAGGTACCCGGGCTCGGGGTGCTGCTCGACACAGGTCACGCCTACGCCGCCGGCGAGGACCCGGCGCAGGTCGTCGAGCTTCTCGGGGACTTGCTGCTGCACTGCCATCTGGGCGATGCCGACCTCGGTGGCAGTGACGACGACCTGCCCTGCGGCAGACTGCATGACCTGAGCTCGTTTGTCGCCGCGCTCGACGCCTCGGGCTTTCGGGGCACCGCCTCCTTCGACCTGTACGGCGCCGTCGTCGCCGGTCTCGCCACCGGCCTGGAGGCCGTGCGGGAGAGCCGCGACCACGTGCTGTCGAGGCGGGCGTGAGGGCTGTCGTCGCCCATGGTCCCGGGGACTTCCGGCTCGAGGACCTCGACGACCCGCACGTCCCCACCGGCGGCCTGGTCGTCCGGGTGGAGGCCACCGGGGTCTGTGCAGCCGACCGGATGCTGTGGAGCGGTCGGCACCCCTGGGGCGAGCTGGCGTGGCCGTTCACCCCCGGCCACGAGGTGGTCGGCACCGTCGTCGCCGGCCGCCTGCCAGTCGGGACGAGGGTCACCGCGGAGGTCATGGTGCCGTGTGGCTCCTGTGCCTTCTGCGCACGGGGTGAGGAGCACCTGTGCCCGCATGGCCTGCACCTGGGCAGCGCCATCCCCGGGGGCTTCGCCGAGCTGCTCGCCCTGCCGTCGGGCGCGAGAGTGCACGAGGTACCGCTGACGCTCACCCTCGAGCAGGCCGTGCTCGCCGAGCCGATGGCCTGCGCCCTGCACGCCGTCCGCCGGGCCGGTGTCCGGCAGGGGGACCGGGTCCTTGTCGCGGGCCTCGGCGGCCTCGGGGCGCTCGCCGTCACTGCGGCCCGGCACGAGGGCGCCGCGCACGTGACAGCGCTGGTCCGGAGCGACCAGAAAGCCGAACTGGCAAGGGAGCTCGGCTACGACGATGTCGTGCGCCAACCCATCGAGTCGTCGTACGACGTGGGCGTGGACGTGAGCGGGTCGGTGGACGCGGTCGAGGCCGTGCTCGCCGCCACGAGGCCCGGCGGCCGGGTCGGTGCGTACGGTGTCTACGACCGGCCAGTCGTGCTCGACCTGAACCAGCTGGGCGAGTTCGGCGAACGCTCCCTGGCCGGCGGGCACCTCGCTCCCGGTTGCTTCCCGGAGGCGATCACGCTGCTCGCGCAGGTGCACGGCGTCGTCACCGGCAGCCACCCGCTCGAGCGCCTCACCGACGCGTTCGCACCACGACCCGAGCGCATGAAGGAGATCGTCATCCCGTGACGCCCCAGCAGGCCGACCTCGTCGAGCAGCTCATCGCTGTGGGCCGCAAGGCCGTGGCCGCGGGCCTGGTCATCGGCTCCGGCGGAAACCTGTCGGCCCGTGAGCCGGGCAGTGACGCGTGCGTGGTGACCTGCTCGGGCTCGTGGCTCGACGAGCTGCGCCCGGAGGACTTCTCGTTGGTGGCGATCGCCGACGGCACCGTCCGTGGCGGGCACCCGAAGCCGAGCAGCGAGGCGATGCTCCACCTCGCGACCTACCGGGTCCGCGCCGACGTGAACGCGGTGATCCACCTGCACCCGCAGACGTCTGTCCTGCTCGACGCCCTGGGCAAGCCCATCCGGCTGCTCACGATCGACCACGCCTACTACGTCCGTGAGGTCCGCTCCACCCCCTTCATCCAGAGCGGCACCCCGGAGCTGGCCGAGGCGGGGGCCGCCGCCGTTGCCGATGGCTGCAACTGTGTGATCCTCGGCCACCATGGCTGCTCGGTCCTGGGCGAGACGGTCGAGCTCGCGCACAAGCGAGCTGCCAACCTCGAGGAGGCAGCCCGGGCCACCCTCACGATGCTGCAGCTCGGCGACACGACGACTGCCTGCCCCCCGGAGTACCTTGCCCGCGTGCGTGCCGGAGAGGGCTCGGTCTAGCCGTGCTGCTGGTCGCCGGCCTGGACGTCGGCGGGTCGTCGGTGAAGGCCTGGGTGCAGCAGCTCGGCGGCGGGGTGGTGGCCTCCGCGACCGTCCCGACGGTGACCGATCGCCAGGGTTTCCGGGCCGAGTTCGACGCCACAGCCTGGGAAGCCGCGTGCCGACAGGCGCTGTCGGACGTGACCGCGGACGTGGCGGGGGAGTGGCTGGGGCTGACGGTGAGCTCGCTGCGGCAAGGCTTCGTGCTGCTCGACGGCAGCGGCGAGGTGCTCGGTCCCGGCGTCCTCAACAGCGACCGGCGGGGCGCTGGTTACCTGCGCGTGCTCGAGGGCCAGCACTCTCTCACTGGTCATTGGCCGGCGCCGGAGCTCACCCTGCCCAAGCTGCTCTGCGTCAAGGCCGAGGAGCCGGACCGCTGGGCGGCCACTGCCCGCGTCCTGTTCCTGCACGACTGGCTCCTGCACGCCATGACCGGCGAGCAGGTGACCGAGGCGTCCTATGCCTGCGCCGGAGGCATGGCTGACGTCGCTCGCCGCGACTGGGCCCACGACCTGCTCGCGGCCTGCGGCGTCGGAGCTGGTCTGCTCGCGCCGGTCGTGGAGGCCGGCACCGTCGTCGGGTCGCTGCGCAAGGGATGGACGCTGCCGCCCGGAATCCCGGTCGTGTCGGGCTGCGGAGACACCCAGCTCGCCGCGATGGGTGCCGGTGGCCTCACCGACGCCGTGGTGACCGTCGTCGCCGGATCCAGCACCCCGGTCCTGGCTGCGACCCACAAGCCCGTCACCGACCCACTGGGCCGGCCCTGGATCTCGACGCACACGGCACCGGACCTGTGGGCCGTCGAAGGCAACGCCGGCTACCCCGGGTCCTTCTCCGGCTGGTGGTCCGGTATCGCCGACGCGCCGCTGGCCGACGACCCCGGCGGCGTCGTCGCGGTCACCGCCGTGGAGCTGTGGTCGCAGCCGACCTGGCAGGCAAAGCCCCCCTGGTCCCTGCTCCACCTGAGCCCCGCGACAACCCCGGGCCAGGTACGCCGGGCGCTGCTCGAGGCGCATGCGTTCTCCGTCGCGGCGGGCGTCGACGACCTCGCCCGGCTGCTGGGGCCGGCGCCTGACGTGGTCGTCACCGGCGGGGCCGCCCTGGACGGAGAGCTTCCGGCGCTGCTGGCGACGGTGCTCGGCCGTGAGGTCCGTTGGGACTCCGAGCCGAGCGCCGCCGCAGCGGGTACGGCTCTGGTCGCCCGGGCCGTCGATGCCGCCCAGGCCGGCGAGCACACCCCACCGCTCCCCCAGAACTGCTGTCCCGCAGGCGATCCAGCTTCCTTGGGCGAGCGGCGCACGCAGTGGACACAGGCCGTCGCGGCGCTGCGCGCGGTGGCCCCCTCGTGAAGGCCCTCGTCACCGCTGAGCTCACGGCCGAGGGCACCCGGCGGCTGGAGGCCCTCGGTTACACGGTCGTCAGGGCGGGCTGGGGCGTGACCCGCCAGGCCCTCGATCGGGACCGGCTGGTCGCCGCTGCCGAGGGTGCTCAGCTCCTGGTCACCGAGATCGAGGTCGTCGACGCCGACGTCCTCGCGGCCCTGCCCGACCTACTTCTGGTCGCGACGGCCCGGGGCGGACCGGTCAACGTGGACCTGCTCGCCTGCGCTGCCCGTGGCATCCCGGTGGTCTTCACGCCGGCGCGCAACGCCGACTCGGTTGCCGACTTCGTGCTCGGCACCGTCCTGTCGCTGGTCCGCGGGATCGCGGCCGCCGAGCGGCACCTGCGTGACACCGGGTGGAACGTCGGCGCCGAGCTGCCCTACCTGCACTTTCGCGGACCCGAGCTGTCCCAGCTCACGGTCGGGGTCGTCGGCAACGGCGCCATCGGGGCCCGCGTGGCGCAGCGTCTCCGGGACGGCTTCGGCACCACCGTCGTTGTCCACGACCCGGTACAAGGCGTCGGGCCTTCGCTCGGCGAGCTGGCCGACCAGGTCGACCTGCTGACCCTGCACTGCCCGCGCTCGCCCGCGACCCAGGGCCTTGTCGATGCCAGTCTGCTGGCCCGGCTCGGCCCTGGCTGGGTCGTCAACACAGCGGGCGGCGGCATCGTCGACGAGCAGGCCCTGTGCGACGCCCTCGACGCCGGCACCCTGCGCGGCGCGGCCCTGGACGTCTTCACCTCCGAGCCGCTCCCCAGAGACAGCCGCCTGCTCCACACCCCTGGGCTGCTGCTCACCCCTCACCTGGCAGGGGCTGCCGACGACGTGGTCCGGCACCACACCGAACTGCTCGTCAGAGACGTCGAGCGCTGGCATCGCGGGGAGCCCCTCGTGCACCGCGCCTGACCCCCCGACGGGCACAAACGGCGATACATGCAACACTCATCGCCACCTGTCCGACTTCACCTGGGAGTCCCGTGCGCCGCCAGCTAGCCCTCGCCACCCTCGCCGCCCTCGCGCTCAGCGCGTGCAGCTCCGGCTCGACCAGTTCCACCCCCAAAGCCAGCGGTGCGAGCTTCGCCGACGTCCTGACGCAGGCCAAGGGCCAGACCGTCAACTGGTACATGTACGGCGGGGACGACACCATCAACGGCTTCGTCAACGGTTACGTCGCCGACAAGCTCAAAGCCCTCGGGGTGACGCTCAACCAGGTCAAGATCACCGACACGGTCACCGCCGTCGACAAAGTCCTTGCCGAGAAGCAGGCTGGGACCAAGAACGGCGCGGTCGACGCGATCTGGATCAACGGCGAGAACTTCGCGACCGGCAAGCAGGCTGGTGCGTGGTACTGCGGCAGCGACAAGACCCTGGCCAACGCGAAGTACGTCGACTTCACCAGGCCGGCCGTCGCCAACGACTTCGGGCTGCCCGTCGACGGCTGCGAGTCGGTGTGGCAGCAAGCCAACTCGGCCCTGGTGTACGACAGCTCCAAGCTCACCGCAAACGACGTCAAGAGCGTCACCAGCCTGTTCGCCTGGGCGAAGGCCCACCCGGGCCAGTTCACCTACCCGGCGCCGCCGGACTTCACCGGCTCGATGGCCGTCCGCACGTTCTTCTACGACACCAACGGCGGTCCGTCCGGCTTCAAGGGAGCCTTCGACAAAGCCACCTATTCGCCAGCCGCCACCAAACTGTGGGACCGGCTCAACGCACTCAAGCCCAGCCTCTACAAGAAGGGCGCGACCTACCCGGCCGGCCAGCCCGACGTGGAGAAGCTGTTCGCCAACGGCGAAGTCGCCGCGTTCCTCACGTACACCCCAGGTGGGGTGGGTGACAAGGTCACCAAGGGCGTCTATCCCAAGACCACCAAGGAGGCCGTGCTCGACATCGGCAACATCAGTAACTACAGCTTCCTGAGCATTCCGGCCAACAGCCCACACAAGGCCGCCGCCCAGGTGCTCGAGAACGTCCTGCTCGACCCGCAGACGCAGCTGGAGTTCTACAAGGTGTCGGGCAACTTCCCCGCCATCGACCTCAGCAAGCTCACCACCGCTGAGCAGGCGCAGTTCGCCGCCGTGAGTACCAGCCCCTCCGTGCTGCCCCTGGCGGAGCTCAGCAAGAACGCTCAGCCAGAGCTCACCAGCGGTTACGTCACCGCAATCGAGAAGGACTGGAAGACCAACGTCCTCGAGAAGTAGCCGCGTCCCCCGAGGACTGCGCATCGCCCTGCTGCTGAGCCCTGCGCTCACTCTGGTCGGCGTGCTGTTCCTGGGGGGGCTAGGACTTGGGGTGGCGCAGTCGTTCGGGTACCTGCCGTTCCTGCCAGGCTGGCACTGGTCGTTGGACGCCTACTCGGGTCTGCTCGACGACAAGGCCGTCCGCCAGTCCTTCGTCCTCACGTTCCGGATCGCGTTCCTGTCGACCGGCCTGGCCGTCGTGGTGGGAGTCGGTGGTGCGCTGCTCATCAGGTCCACCCGCCGGGGCAAGCGGCTGCTGTCTGCACTGTTCCAGAGCACCCTGCCCGTACCCCACGTTGTCGGCGCTCTGGCGATGCTTCTGCTCCTGTCACAGGGCGGCACCCTGTCGCGGCTCACCAACGCGGTGGGACTGACGCACGGCTCGCAGGGATTCCCGGAGCTCGCCGGAGACCGGTTCGGTTGGGCGATCCTCGCCGAGTACGTCTGGAAGGAGGCTCCGTTCATCGGGGTCGTCGTCCTGTCGGCGCTCAGCTCCGGAGTGGCCGACCTCGAGGACGCCGCCCGCACCCTCGGCGCGGGACCCGGGGCCCGCCTGCGGCATGTGGTGCTGCCGCTCATCACGCCGGGTGTGCTCGCGACCTCGATCCTGGTCTTCGCCTACAGCTTCGGCTCCTACGAGGTGCCCTACCTGCTGGGTCGGCCCTACCCGGCCACCCTGCCCGTTGTCGCCTACCAGTACTACACCGACGTGGACCTCAACTCTCGTCCGGTGGCGATGGCGATCTGCGTCGTCATCGCGGTTCTGATCGCCTCACTCGTGGCGCTCTACATGCTGCTCGCCGAGCGCTTCGTGCGGAGAACAGCGTGATCCGGCTGCTGCCACGGTGGCTGCTCGCGATCGGGCTGTTGCTGCCCTTCGTCCCCCTGGTGGTCTGGGCCGCCGCCGGTCAGTGGCGGTACCCGGGCGTCGTACCGCAGCACGGGAGTGCTCGGGGGCTGCGGCTGCTGGTGGACCCTGCCTCCGACATCCCGCAGGGCCTGTTCACCTCCCTGTTGCTCGGTGTCACTGTCAGTGTGATCGCCTGCGTCGTAGGGCTGTGCGCTGGACGGGCACTGGGGCTGTATGCCTTCCGTGGCAAGCGCGCGGTGCAGTTCCTGCTGCTCGCGCCGGCCATCGTCCCTGGCCTGGCGGTCACACTCGGGATCCAGGTCTTCTTCCTGCGCTACGGGCTGGCGGGGACGCTGCCCGGGGTCGTACTCGTCCAGCTGCTCCCCACGATCCCTTACGTCACGCTCGTCCTGGGGAGCGCCTTTGCCAACTTCGAGACGGACTACGAGGAGCAAGCCCGAACCCTGGGCGCCGGTCCGCTGCGCACCTTCTGGCACGTGACGCTGCCTGTCTTGCGCCCTCCGCTGATCGTGGCAGCCTTCTTCGCGTTCCTCATTTCGTGGAGCGAGTACATCCTGACCCTGCTCATCGGTGGCGGCACCGTCAAGACGCTGCCACTGCTGCTGTTCGCCTACATCGGAAGCTCCGACCAGAACGTTGCGGCAGCACTCGCCCTGCTCGTCGTGCTGCCGCCGTTCCTGCTCGTGCTGCTCACCTCGCGGTGGCTCACCGGCAGCCAGACCGGCGCCGTCGGGTTCGGTCGCCTGTGACTGCCCCCGGTACGACGGTCGAGCTCCGTGGCCTGACCAAGTCCTACGACGGCACGCAGGTCGTGGCGGACCTGGACCTCGTGGTCCAGCCGGGGTCGCTGACCGCACTGCTGGGCCCGTCGGGCTGCGGGAAGACGACGACCCTGAAGGTGGTGGCCGGGCTGCTCGACCCGGACGCCGGAGACGTCCTTTTCGACGGCCGCAGCGTGCTGTCCCTGCGCGCGGAGCAGCGACCGGTGGCGATGGTGTTCCAGAAGCCGCTGCTGTTCCCGCACCTGTCACTGGGCGACAACGTCGGCTTCGGGCTCCGGATGCGCAAGGTGCCCAAGAAGGAGCGGGTCGAGCGGGTCGAGCGGGCCCTCGAGCTGGTCCGCCTGCAGGACCTGGCCGCACGGCGGGTCGGGGAAATCTCGGGGGGGCAGGAGCAGCGGGTCGCCTTGGCCCGCGCGCTCGTGACCGAGCCGTCGGTGCTGCTGTTGGACGAGCCGTTCTCGGCCCTCGACGCCAGTCTGCGTGGCGAGGTCCGCGACCTGGTCCGTGGGCTCCAACAGGAGCTGGGGGTCACAACCCTGTTTGTCACGCACGACCAGGAGGAGGCGGTCGCCATGTCGGACGACATTGCCTTGCTGCTCGAGGGAAAGGTCGAGCAGAGCGGGCCACCGAGGGACTTCTACGCCGCGCCGGCCAGTATGCGGGTGGCCCGCTTCTTCGGCGGCCGCAACGAGCTGACCGCCACCGTGCGCGCGGGCACGGTGCACTCCGCCCTCGGCCGGTGGGCGACGTCCTGGCCGGACGGGGACGCCGTGCTCACGGTCCGGCCCGAGGCCGTGGGACTGGCCTCGGAGGGCGTGCGGGCGACGGTGCTCGAAGCCCGCTTCCTCGGCACCCACGTGGCCGTCACGGTCGAGCTCACGGACGGGTCGCGCCTGCAGCTCCACGCGCCGCCCAGCGTGACACTCCCGTCCCACGTGCACCTGTCGGTCGACCCGGCCGCGACGACCCTGCTGGAGCCATGATGAACCCGCTCGACCTCCCGCCCACGGACCGTGTCCTCGACGTCGTCATCGACACCGACCCCCTCAACGAGGTCGATGACCAGTTCGCCATCGCCTGGGCCCTGCTGCGGCCTGACCGTCTCCACGTCCAGGCCCTGCTCGCCGCGCCGTGGGTCAGCGACGAGCAGGTCTACGCGAGCACCGACCCGACCGTCGACGCGCCGCGGCACGAGCAGGCCACCCGTCCGGCCGTGGCCCCCGCCGAGGGTGTCGTCCGCGCGACCGGTGAGCTGCATCGCCTCGTCGAACTGACCGGGAGCAGCGCTGCCGTCCATCAGGGGGCGGACCGCTTCATGCCGGGACCGGGACAGCCGGTCCAGAGCGCCGCGACCGAGGCCCTCATCGCCCTCGCCCACGAACCGCGCACCGGTCCGCTCTACGTCGTCGGGATCGCCTGCGCGACGAACATCGCGAGCGCCCTGCTGCTGGACCCGAGCATCGCGGAGCAGATCTGCGTCGTATGGACCAGCGCTCATCCGACGTTCTGGCCACGCCCCACCGCGTCGTACAACCTGTCGTTGGACCTGCCGGCCTCGCGGGTCCTGTTCGACAGCGGCGTGCCGCTGGTCTATCTGCCGGGCTACTACGTCGGGGAGGAGCTGCGCACCACGCGCGCGGAGCTGGCTGACCACGTCCGCGGTCGCGGACCGGTCGGCGACTACCTGTGGCAGACGTGGGAGAGCCACTGGATGACGCGGACGCGACGACCCGGGTTCAGCAAGGTGATCTGGGACCTGCTCAACATCGCCTATCTGGTCCAACCCGCCTGGCTCGCGACCGACCTGGTCGACTCACCCGTGCTGGACGACGAGCTGCGCTGGCAGCACCCACCCGGGCGGCACCAGATCCGGGAGGCCTACGACGTCGACCGCGACGCCGTCTTCGGTGACCTGTTCCGCGTCCTCTCGGGCTAGCGCACGAGGCTGAGTGCGACCTCGAAGGTCAGCAGGTTGGCGCGTTGCTGGGCAGCCACCTCGGCCCCACTGAACGCCTCCGTCCACGACCGCCCGGGCAGCTCGTCCCAGACGAAGAGCAACGAAACCGCTTGCACACCATGGGAACGAGCCACCGAGAAGACCGCACTGGTCTCCATGTCGACGCCCAGGTGGCCCGCCTCGCTCCAGCGGGTCAGCAGCTCCGGGGGCTGCGCGAGCAGTGCGTCCGTGGAGACGGTCGGGCCTACGTGCACCCGCACGGGACCAAAGCAGGTGGCGGCCCGTGCGACCAGGGCGGCTGTCGGCA
>JAYUBO010000045.1:0-2592 GCA_043740815.1 Frankiales bacterium
ACCCGACGCAGCTGCTCCGGCGGCAGCTGTGCCGACAACGCCTTGTCCAGGAGCTTGGCCATGCTGTAGTCGCGGTCGGTCGCCAGCGCTCGACCGAGGGCGATCGTGACGACGGCTCCCCCGCCTTGGCAGTAGGTCAGCCAGGCCAGCAGGGTGCACACCGGGGCGTCGTAAGGCGCGGGCGTACGGCGTACCAGCTCGTGGAGCAGCCCGAACAGGCTGGGGATCTCGTGCCCGGGACTGGCGACCACCACATCCCTGACCGACACGAGGACGAGGCTGACGGCGAGGGCAGCGGCCTCCATGTCTGCCAGCTGCCACGGTGGGTTGGCGACCCGCGTGCGGGCGGCGCGCCAACCTTGCAGGCAGGCGTCTGCCGCGACGTCGACCCCGGCTTGCTCGATGGCGCCGGCGAGCAGCGCCACGGCGATCTCGCAGCGCTCCCTCGCCGCCCTCGCCTGCGCGTCGACCGGTCCGGCGAGGGAGTCCTCCAACGCCTTGCGGTCAGCCAGGACAACGCGGCCCTGGAGCACGTTCTCGGCTGCGAGCAGCTGGACCGGACTTGACCCGTCTGCTTCGCCGACGGGACGGCCCTCGGGGGGGCAGCAGGCCAGCGAGCAGAAGTACGACCAGATGCGTCCGTTGCGGACGAGGAACAGCTCGGCGCGGCGCAGGTCCGCGAGCATGGCCACCAGCCTGGCGACCAGGTCGATGCGTGGCAACGTCGGCCCGTCCGCCGCGCTGGTGTACACCACAACCAGGACACGGCTGGCTCGCTGATCCCGAACCCGATCGACCGCGTCACTGATCAGGTCGGCCTCGAAAGCGACGGCAGGCAGGTCGAACCGCATCGTGAGCCCGACCCGACCGCGCGGCTCGTGCAGGCAGCAGACGACCAAGGACTCGGTCGGGACGTAGCCCAGCTGCAACGGCAGCGACGCGACCATCTGGGCAGGGGTGGTGAGGCGGACGACAGGCTTCGACATGTCGGTGAGCCTGGCGCGCCCGGACGGCTACATACCGGCTCGGATCAGATCTGTGGATGGCCCATGAACAGCTGCCGCACTTCGTCGGGGTCCTGCTCCTCGTCGACGAGGAGCAGGACGTCATCGCCCGGGAGCAGGATCGTGTCGCCGCGGACGTTGACGAGCACCCCCTCGCGCAGGACGAGGCTGACCCAGGTCCCCTCGGCAAGTCCCGGTAGCCGCCGCAACTGGCTGCCCGCTGCCACCGAGCCCGCTTCGATCGTCACCCGGTGCGCGGCACGGGGCTGCTCCCTGAGCCCGATCCCGAGGCTGAACGGCTCCTGCTCGACGGTGCGCATCCGGACATGGAACAGCCGCGCCAGGGTCGGCACGAGCCCGCCTTGCAGGACCACCGAGACGAGGACCACGACGACGACGACGGCGTACAGGCGATCTGCCTGTGGGAGGCCGGCGTCCAGCAGAAAGCTGCCAAGGAGCAGAGGGACCGCGCCCTTGAGGCCGGACAGCAGCACGAACCCCCGCTCCCCTCGTGAGAGGCCGGACCGGAGCAGCAGCGGCGCAACCAGGACCGGCCGGACCACCAGCGCCAGGGCAAGCCCGATGACGAGACCAGGGATCCAGACGTCCGAGCGAGCCAGGACGTCGAGGTGCACGGTGAAACCCAGGTAGGCGAACGCGACAACCTCCCCCAACGAGGCGAGGGCCGCGTGGAAGCGCTCGATGTCACGCTTGTACGGCGCTCGCTCGTCGCCGAGGACGATCCCGGCCACGAAGACCGCGAGGAAACCTGAGCCGTGGGCAACAGTGGCCAGGCCGAAGACGACGCCGACCCCGACGAGGGTGCGGACCGGGTAGAGGCCTTGCGCCGGCAACGGCAGCCGGCGCATCCCGACAAGCAGCAGCCGCCCGCCCAAGATTCCGACAACGGTGCCGACCACGAGCTGCAGGACGAACGTGCCCGCGGCCCCGACCAGAGCTCCGGCGGACAGCGACCCGGCCGTCAGGAGTGCTGCCATCAAGGCGATCCCGACCGGGTCGTTGGCTCCCGACTCACCTTCAAGGACAGTCCCGCTCCTGCCTTCGATGTCGCGGCGCCCCAGCACGGAGAAGACCACCGCGGGGTCCGTCGGAGCGATGGCCGTGGCGACAAGTACAGCGGCGTACCAGGACGTGTCGAGCAGCAGGTGCACGAGCTCAGCGGCGCCGACGACCGTGACGAGCGTGCCCACCACCCCGAGGCTGAGGATGGGCCCGGCAGAGGATCGGAAGCGAGCGGTGCCGATGTGCAGGCCGCCGTCGAACAAGATGACCACAAGGGCGACCGTCACGATGCGCTCGACGGTGCGGTGCGAGGGCTCGCTCAGGTCGGGGACGAGCTCGACGGCGAGGGCCGCAGCGACCAGGAAGAAGGCCGGGGTGGGCACCCGGAGCCGCTCCGACACCCGGTGCGACTGCACGGCCACAAGCATGGCGGACGCCGCACTCAGGACAAGCAGTCCGAACGTGAAGGTGTCGTGCACGCTGCTCCCGGGGGTCGACGACAAGACTGCCGACCAGGCTTCCCGGCGCACCGGATGACAGGGTATCCGTAGGGTGATTGCGGTGC
>JAYUBO010000046.1:0-15089 GCA_043740815.1 Frankiales bacterium
ACCGGTCGTGAGACGTCCCGCATCACGCCGTTCCGGGAGACCCGCCGCGAGGAGTGGGAGGCGCTGTCGCGGCTGCTCGTCGGCGTCGACCGTGGCACCGGCAACGTCCGGGTGCTCATGCGCCGGGTGGTGGTCGCGCTCGACACCGGGGACCCCCTGCCCTCGGCCCTGCCCGACCTGCTCGAGGACTTCAGCGACGCTCTGGCCCTGGCCGCCTCCGGGGGGGACGGCATCCCGGCACTGGTGTCATTGGCGGCCCAGCTCGACCCGGTCACCCTCGGTGCCCAGACGCTCTCGGCACAGGTGGTGGTCGCCCAGCTGCGGGTTGCGGTCGTGGACCTACTCGGCGGTCTCGGGCACGAGAGCCCCCGTGACACCCTGCCGACCCTGACGCCATGAGGTGGGTCCTTCTGCTGCGGGCCGTCAACGTGGGCACGCGCAATCGGCTCGCGATGGCCGACCTCCGCGACCTGCTGGAACAGCTTGGGTACACCGAGGTGCGCACCGTGCTCAACAGCGGGAACGCCGTTTTCACCAGTGACCGAGGCGGTGACCTGGCGGCCGAGGTGGAGCGCGGCCTCCAGGAACAGCTCGGGGTCGTCGTGCGCGCCTGTGTGCTGCCCGACCACGAGGTACGCGCCCTGGTCGACTCGGTCCCGGACCTCCCGGGCTACGTGGTCTGCTCCGTGCTTTTCGAGCGTCCGTCGCCGGCTGCCCTGGCGATGTTCCTGGCATCGGACGTGTCACCCGAGGTGGTCGCTGGTGACGAGCGCGCGGTGTTCATCGGCTACGTCGATGCGGGACGCACGAAGCTCACCAACGCCCGGTTGGAGCGCGCCCTCGGGGTGAGCTCCACCGCGAGGACGCCCGCCACCCTGCGCAAGCTGCTTGCGGACTGAGCTCAGACGGACAGGCAGATCAGGGACAGAGCAGCGTGGTCTACGCCCTCGCCGGGATGCCGCCGGAGCGGCCGTTGCGGTCGGCCAGGAGTCCTGCCACCGTGGAGATCGCAATCTCGGTGGGGGTGTGCGAGCCAATGTCGAGGCCGATCGGGCGGTGCACGCGGGCGATGGTGGTCTCGTCGACGCCCCGGCTGCGCAGTGCTTCGACGTGCGGCGCCGTGTGCCGTGCAGACCCCATCACGCCGACCCAGCGGGTGGGGTGCGTCAGTACCTCGGCGAGCAGGTCACCGAGCTCGGGACGGCCGTGGTCGCAGAACACGACGTCCGTGCCGGCGCTGAGGCCGGAGTTGCCGACGACGGTCGTGCTGGGGACATCCGCGCCGTCGAGGTTGCCCGTCACCGGGTCAAGCAGGATGACCGGCCAGCCAAGCCGCCGGGCCAGCACGCCGATTTCGGTGGCGACCGGGGAGGCAAAGACGACAACAACCGCGCGCGGGTCGGGCGGCAGGACAACCTCACCGTGGGCGGCCGCGCAGGAGGCGTCGTGGACGTGGTCGGGGTGCTCGTGTCCTTGCTCGGTCATGGCATCTCCAGGTCGACGACGACGGGGGCATGGTCGGAAGGTCCGGTCCCCTTGCGGGCAGCCCGGTCGACGTAGGCGTCCGAGACGGTGAGCGAGGTGCTGGCGTAGACCAGGTCGATCCGCATCCCCTTGTCCTTGTGGAACATCCCGGCTCGGTAGTCCCAATAGGTGAAGGGCCGGTCGTTCTTACCGGGGCGGGGTACGACGTCCCGCAGGCCCAGGCCGAGCAGTGCCGTGAGCCGCTCGCGTTCGGCCGGCGTGACGTGCGTGGAGCCGGCGAAGTCGGCGATGTCCCACACGTCGTCGTTGGTTGGGGCGACGTTGAAATCACCAGTCGCCACGAACGGGCCGGTGGCAACCTCGGGGGTCAGCGCGGCCTGTAGCGCGTCGAGCCAGGCGAGTTTGTAGCGGAAGTGCGCGTGATCGACGCTGCGGCCGTTGGGGACGTAGAGCGACCACATCCGCAGCCCGCCGCACGTGGCGCCGACTGCTCGCGCCTCGACGACGGGGACGTCGAACAGCGCGTCGTCGTCGCCGGCGTAGCCGGGCTGGCCGGGAAACTGCAGGGCGACGTCCTCCAAGCCCACCCGGGACAGCAGCGCCGTGCCGTTCCAGCGGCCGTCGCCGTTGTGGGCGACCTCGTAACCCAGCGCCTGGACCTCGGCCGTCGGGAAGTTGGCCGTCTTGGTCTCCTGCAGGGCGACGACGTCAGGCGCGATGTCCTCGAGCCAGGGCAGCAGGCGGGGCAGTCGGGCGCCGACCGAGTTGACGTTCCAGGTCGCGATCCTCATTCGACCAGGCTGTCAGATGGAATCCCGGGCGGGGCGTCCGCCTAGCGGTGGGTGTGCTCGAAGTCGATCGAGGAGTAAGCCGAGAGCTTCGACAGCCGGTGCTCGGAGATGACCCGACGGATGGTGCCGGACTTGGAGCGCATCACCAGTGACTCCGTCGAGGCGCCGCCGCCGCGGTAACGGACACCGCGCACGAGCTCGCCGTCGGTGATGCCTGTGGCGACGAAGAACACGTTGTCGCTGCGCACGAGGTCGTCGGTTGACAGCACCTGCTCCAGGTCCAGACCGGCGGCGGCGGCGTTGATGAACTCGCTCTTCTTCTGCGGCCAGAGCTTTGCCTGGATGACCCCGCCGAGGCACTTGACGGCGCAGGCCGTGATGATGCCTTCGGGGGTGCCGCCGATTCCGATCAGCAGGTCGATGCCGGTGCCCTCGGTGCAGGCCATCACCGCGCCAGCGACGTCGCCGTCGGAGATGAAGGTGATGCGGGCGCCGGCGTCGCGCACGGCGCGCACCAGGTCCTCATGACGAGGCCGGTCCAGGATGCAGACCGTCACGTCCTCGACCGCGGCGCCCTTGGCCTTGGCGACCGCCTTGATGTTGTGGGCGACCGGTGCGGTGATGTCGACCGAGTCGGCGGCGTCCGGACCGGTGACGAGCTTTTCCATGTAGAAGACCGCCGACGGGTCGTACATCGTGCCACGCTCGGCGACAGCCATGACAGCGATCGCGTTAGGCATGCCCTTGGCCATCAGGGTGGTGCCGTCGATCGGGTCGACGGCAACGTCACATTCGGGGCCCTCGCCGCTGCCGACCTCCTCGCCGTTGTAGAGCATCGGCGCAGCGTCCTTCTCGCCCTCGCCGATGACGACGACGCCCTGCATGCTGACCGTGCCGATCAGCTGGCGCATCGCGTCGACGGCCGCACCGTCGCCGCCGTTCTTGTCGCCGCGGCCGACCCACCGGCCGGCGGCCATCGCGGCGGCCTCCGTGACGCGGACCAACTCCAGCGAGATGTTCCTGTCGGGCGCCTCACGGGCCACCGAGAGGGCCTGTGGGACGTCCGGACTCGTCGGCTGGCTCATGGGTCGAGACTATCCACGTCGGTGCGGTCATAACGCGACAAGGCGTACCTCGGTGGCCTTGATGGCGGCCCAGACCAGTCCACCGTCGGCGAGCCCGAGCTCGGTCGCGGCGCCCACGGTCACCTCGGCGGTCACCTGCGGATCGCTGCCGAGGACGACCCGCACGCGGCCGCCCAGGGACCGGAGCTCGCCGACCTGACCGGCCAGCACGGTGCGGGCCGAACCACTCGGGCGCTGCCGGTGCAGGGTGACCGCGGCCGGCTCACACAGGGCCAGGGCAGGGGTCCCCACAGGAAGGGTCTCGGCGGCTGCAATGTGTCCAGTCACGTGTCCAGTCACGTGTCCAGTCCTCACGGGTGACGTCAGCAGGCCGGTCTCGTCGGCGATCCCGCGCCAGGCGTTCTGGCCCAGCAGGCCGGCCACCCAGGCACTGCGTGGCCGGACCGCGACCTCCGCCGGGGGGGCGTGCTGCACGACGGCGCCGTTCTCCAGTACGAGCACGCTGTCGGCCAGGGCCACGACGTCGACCGGGTCGTGGGTGACGACCAGTACGGGGGCGCGGCCGCCGGCGAGGATGCTGCGGAGCAGCCGACGTACGTCGTCCTTGGTGGCCGTGTCGAGGGCAGCGAGCGGCTCGTCGAGCAGTACCAGGTCCGGGTCTGCCGCGAGGGCTCGCGCCAGGGCAACCCGTGCGACTTGGCCGCCTGACAGTGCGCTGGGACGGGAGTCGCCGAGGTGTCCAATGTCGAGGCGCCCCAACCACTGGTCAGCCGCCGTGCGGGCGGCGCGGCGGGACATGCCCCTTGCCCGCAGCGAGTAACCGGCGTTGTCGCGGGCGGACAGGTGCGCGAACAGCGACGGGGCCTGGGGCACCCAGCCGATGCCGCGGGCGTGCAGGGGCAGTGCGCTCACGTCCCGACCGGCCACCTCCACGGCCCCGGTGGAGGGCAGCAGGCCGGCGAGCGCACGCAGCAGGGAGGTCTTGCCGGCTCCATTGGGGCCGACGACAGCCACGACCTGCCCAGGCTCGGCGACCAGGTCGGCGCGGACCAGGGCCGAGGTGATGGAGGCCCTCATCGCAGCCGCGGGCGCAGGCTCAGCACGAGCCCCACGCTGACCGCCAGCAGGACCGCCGACAGCGCGTAGGCCGCCGGGGGGTCGTCCTGGAGCAGGGCGTAGACGGTCAGCGGCACGGTTTGGGTCCGCCCGGGCAGGCTCCCCGCGAAGGTGATGGTCGCGCCGAACTCCCCGAGAGCGCGGGCCCCTGACAGGACGGCTCCGGCCGCTACCGAGGGCGCGATGGTCGGCAGCGTGACGGTGAAGAAGACCCGGCTCGGTCGCGCCCCCAGGGTCCCTGCGACCTCCTCGGAGGCCGGGGACAGTGCCGCCAGCGCTCCCTCGACCGTGAGCACCAGGAACGGCAGGGCGACGAAGGACTCCGCGAGCACGACGCCCCACAGGGTGAAGGCGGGTACGGCGCCGGCCTCGACGAGCAGGGGGCCGAGGACCCCGCGGCGGCCGAAGGCGAGCAGCAGGGCGACACCCCCGACGACGGGGGGCAGGACGAGCGGGACGACGACCAGGCCGCGCAGGACCCGACGACCGGGCAGGCGGGTGCGCGCCAGCACCCACGCCAGGGGCACCCCGAGCAGGAGCGAAAGGGCCGTGGCTGCGAGGGCGCAGCGCAGGGACAGCCACAGCGCCTGCTGAACGTCGGCACGCACGAGCAGGTCTGCCAGCCGGCTCCACGGGGTTCGCAGGAGCAGGGCCACCAGGGGGATGAGCAGCAGGGCGGCGCCGGCGACGGCGGGAACAACCAGCAGCAGCGGTGGCCTGGCTGTCGCCCCATGGAGGGCTCTCACCTCGACGTCAGGTGAAGCCGTAGGACATGAGGATCTTTCGACCCGCGGCGCTCTGCACATAGCCGAGGAAGGCTTCCGCGTCCTGGGGGTGGCTGAGGCCCTTGAGGGCACCGATGGCGAGCGAGGTCGTCGTACCGGGAAGGGGGACCCCACCCACCTCAGAGCCGGCAGCCGAGCTGACAAGGTCTGTCACGTAGGCGATCCCGGCGTCCGCCTCCCCGAGTCGGACCTTGGTGACGACACCTGTCACGGCGTCCTCGAGCGAGACCGGTTTGACCGTGACGTGGGCCGCCTTGAGGGCCTTGGCTGCGGCCTTGCCGACGGGCACGGTCGGTCCGGCGAGCACGACCTTCAGCCCCGGCTTCCCGAGCCCAGCAAGGGTGGTGATCTTCAGCGGGTTGCCCTTGGCTGTGACGATCGCGAGCTGGTTGTGGGCGAAGACGACTGGCGCTTCGGAGAGCTTGTCCTTGACCTGGTCGATCGAGGACAGATCGGCGGTGGCGAGCACCGACGCCGGAGCGCCTTGCTTGATCTGCGCCACCAACGTCGGTGAGCCAGCGAAGGAGAAGGTGACGCGCAGCCCTGGGTGGCTGGCCTGGAAGGCCCTGCCTTCGGCCGTGAAGGCCTTCGTCAGTGACGCGGCGGCGAAGACCGTGATCGTCCGCGTGGTCGGCGCGTTGGTGCTCTTCGACGACCCGGATCCGCAGCCGGCGAGCAGCGTGGCGAGGGCGAGCAGGGAAAGGGCAACGAGCTGGGACGGGCGACGGTTCATGAGAGCTCCACGACGACGTGAGTGGACTTGACGGATGCTCGGGCGGGTACGCCGGGGGCGAGCCCCAGGTCGTTGACGGACTCGGTGGTCATCAGTGAGACCAGCCGGTGTGGACCGGACTGCACCTCGACCTGGGAGACCACGTCACCGTGCAGGACACGCGTGACGATGCCGTCGAAGGCGTTGCGGGCGCTTGTCGCCGCCGGTCCGCTCGGGTCTCCGGCCAGGGTGACGGCGAAGGCGGCGAGCACGGCGCCGTCGACGACGCGTCGGCCGTCGTCGTCCTCGAGGGTGGCCAGGCGCCCGGCATCGGCCCAGCGCCGCAGCGTGTCGTCGCTGACACCCAGCAGATGTGCGGCCGCTGAGAGCCGATAAAGAGGCATCTGCTGCACTCTAGACCCTCATTGACCGTAGCTGCGGGTGGCATGGGGAACGGTCGGCCGCTGGCGTACCTGGTCTGAGAGGGTAAAGGGGTGACCCGTCTTGACCTCGACCCGGCCGAACTCGGTCCCGGGATCTATCCCTGGCTCACCAGCGTGGTCGTCCCGCGCCCGATCGCCTGGGTCTCGACCCGCTCTATGGCCGGCGTCGACAACCTCGCTCCACACTCGTTCTTCTCGATCGCCGGCGTCGACCCGCCCGTCGTCAGCTTCACCTCGGTGGGCACCAAGGACTCCCTGCGCAACATCCTCGCCACCGGTGAGTTCGTCGTCAGCGTGTGTACCGAGGACCTCCGCGACCAGGTCAACCTCACCGGGACCGATTTCCCTGCCTCGGTCAGCGAGTACGACGAGGTCGGGTTGACGCGGGAGCCGTCGCTGAAGGTCGCGCCGCCGCGCGTTGCCGAGTCACCGGTCGCGATGGAGTGCCGGCTCGTCGACACGAAGTCCTTCGGCGACTGCACCGTGGTCTTCGGGCAGGTCGTGCATCTCGTCGTCTCCAAGGCCGTCCTGCGCGACGGCCGGCCGGAGATCTCGCTCCTGCGGCCGGTGGCCCGACTCGGTGCCAACGAGTGGTCCGACATCGGTGACGTGACAAGCCACCGCCGGATCCCCTTCAGCGAGCGCTCGTTATGACCGGGCCGGTCGTCTCGAGCAGGGCCGCCGCGACCCGGTCTGCCCTGCTGGCTGCTGCCCGTGAGGTCTTCGCCCAGTCGGGCTTCGCGGAAGCATCGATTGCGGAGGTCGTCGGCCGGGCTGGTGCGTCCGTCGGCAGCCTCTACCACCACTTCGGCGGCAAGTCTGAGCTCTACCTCGCGCTGTTCGACGACTATCAGGGCGGGCAGGAGGCACGCTCCGCGCAGGCCGTGCGCGCGGCCCGCTCCGCGGGAGAGGGCGATCCGCTCGCGCTGTTTCTCGTCGGTGGCGGGTCCTACCTGCAGGGCTGCTGGGCCGAGCGGGACTTGGCCCGGATGTTCCTGGCCGGCGGCGGACCGCCGGGCTTCGAGCTGCTCGGGAGGCGGCGATACCGGGCATGGACCAGGCGCAACGCGACCCTGCTGGGCGCCGACACCGAAGACCCCTGGAACGAGGCGCTGGTTCTCGTCCTGACCACCATCATCAGCGAGGCGGGCCACGAGGTGGCGGTCGCCGAGGACGAGGAGTCCTCCCGCCTGCTCGCTTCCAACGTGCTCGAACTCATCGCCAGGATTGGACGCCCATGACCACCGTCGCCCCCGTGCACGAGGACCTGCTCAGCCGACGCAGCGACTACCCGATCCTCGCCCGCAAGACCTACCTGGCCAGCCACACCCTCGGAGCCATGCACGCCGGTACGCCGGGACGGCTGGCCCACTTCGCCGAGCTGTGGGCGACCGACGGGGTCGTGGCCTGGGAGCAGTGGCAACCGGAGGTCCGTCGGGTCGGAGACCTCGTCGGCTCCCTGATCGGCGCCCCGCCCGGGACGACCGTCATGCGGCAGAACGTCGCGGACCTGCTGGGTGACGTCATCAGCTGTCTTGACTGGCGTGGCCCGCGCAACCGGGTCGTGACGTCGTCCCACGAGTGGCCGGGCTCGCTCAACACCTGGTCGCAGATCGAGCGCCTCGGTGGCGAGGCGGTCGTCGTACCGGGGGCGGGGATCGAGTTGGACCTGGAGGCGATGCTGGCCGCGATCGACGAGCGCACCCTGGTCGTGGAGTGCTCGCACGTGCTGTTCCGCACCTCCACCCTCAACGACGTGAAGCCGCTCATCGACCGCGCCCACGAGGTCGGCGCGCTGGCCGTCATCGACGGCTACCAGGCCGCCGGGACCGTCCCGGTCGACGTGGTCGCCCTCGGCGCCGACATCTACCTTGGTGGGTCGGTGAAGTACCTGTCCGGCGGCCCCGGCAACGGCTGGATGTACCTGCGCCCAGGTCTGGACCTGGAGCCCGTGACGACCGGCTGGTTCGGTCAGGCGCGGCCGTTCGACTTCGACCCGGACAACCACTACGCCGACGGGGTCACCCGCTTCGCCGGCGGGACGCCCGGTGTACCCGCGCACTACGCCGCGGCTCCGGCCTACGAGGCGCTGGCCTCGATCGGCATGCAGCGCATCCGCGAGCGCTCGGTGTCGATGACCCAGCCGTTGCTGGAGTCTGCGTTGGAGCGCGGCTTCACGGTCCGCTCCCCGCTCGACCCCTCACGCCGGGGTGGGCACGTCACCATCGACCCGGGCCGCGGGCCGGGGGACAGTCAGCGGATTCATGACGCGCTGCACGCCCAGGGGTTCGTGGTCGACCACCGCCCCGGGGTCGGTATCCGGGTCTCGCTGCACTTCTACAACAGCCTCGACGAGGGCCTCGCCTGCCTTGAGGCCATGCAGGCTGCCGCGGGATGACCGACAATGGCGGGGTGTCGGTCATCGAAGCCCCGCCGGTCCCCACCGGGAAGAAGAAGCGCGGCCGTGAGAGCGCCCTCGACATGGTGCGCTCGCTGGCCGTCGTCTTCCTTCTGGTGATACCGCTGTGGTTCTTCGGGCAGGCCTCACCCAGCAACAGCAAGCGGATCCGGCCGGTCGACGCGGCCCCGGCACTCTTCGACTTCGCCGCCGACACCCACGGTCCGGTCCCGACCACCCCGGCCGGCTGGGTCGTCAACGTCCGGGCCTACGAGGGTGGCGTCGTGCGGGTGGGCTACGTCGTCGGCGAGCACTACCTGGAGTTCTCCGGGGCTCGCGGGACGACGTTCCTCGATGATGCGACCGGCAAGGCCCGGCAGATCGGGACCGTCAACGTCGGGTCCGTGAAGTGGCGCGACTTCGTATCCCCCGACGGGCACGAGTCCCTGGTGCGCACCGTCGGTGAGGTGACCGTGCTCGTCGGCGGCGTGCGGGCACAAGCCTCTCAGGACGAGCTCGAGAAACTCGCCGCCACCGTCCGCTGACCCTCGGTCACATCAGGGCGGGCCGTCGGCGAGGGCGGCGTCCAGGCGGGCCTTCGCCCCGTCGAGCCAGCCCTGGCAGACCTTGGCGAGCGCTTCTCCACGCTCCCACAGCGCGAGCGACTCCTCGAGGGTCACCCCACCGGCCTCGAGCTTGCGCACCACCTCGGTCAGCTCGTCCCGCGCGGCCTCGTACGACGGGCTGGCAGGATCACTCACGTGGCCACCCTACGGCGCGCAACGGCCGCCGATGCCGAGGACCTGACCCGCCTGCGTGGCTACATGCACCAGGCCATGGGCGACGTGCTTAACGACACGTGGTCCGACGCGTGCGTGACCGCCTTCACGCGTCGGCTGGCGACCCCGGACTTCGTGGCGTTCGTGGTGGTCGAGGACTGTGTCGTCGTGAGCGGGGGAGCCGGGTGGTTGGAGGAGCACCTGCCCTCGCCGGGACAGGTGGACGCCCGTCGGGGGCACATCGCGTCGATGAGCACCGATCCTGCGTCGCGACGGCGGGGCTACGGGCGGCTGGTGTTCGAGGCGCTCATGGCGTGGTTCGCCGAGCAGGGCGTCAGGCGGGTCGACCTGCGGGCGACTCCTGACGGTCAGCAGCTCTACGCGGTTTTTGGGTTCCGGGTCCTCGGCGGCGCGACGATGGCCTGGACCGCACCGGGAATCCGTCCAGGTATGACCGCCTGACGGTTGCGAACGCTCCGGCTGGGCAATGTTGGGTCATGAGAATCGGTTCGCTCGTCGTCGTCGTCTGGCTCGTCATCGGGATCTTCGCGGCCGCCCAACGCGACTATTTCAAGAGCGGAGCGGACAGCTGCGCGAAGGCGGGCACGATCGCGGTGACCATCGTCGCGGGGCCGCTGAACTACGTCGGCCTCAACCCCAAGATCAAGAACTGCAACGTGCCGCACCCCAGCAAGTAGCGCTCAGCCCACCTGCACCCGGAGCTCGCCTTTGGCGAGCCGGACCATCAGGATGTCACCGACTGTCCTGTCGTCTGCGTCCCTGATGACGGCTCCGTCCGGGGTCTGCACCACGGCGTAGCCACGGTCGAGTGTCGCCTGCGGGCTCAGAGCGACGACCCTCGCCAAGGTGTGCGTCAGGTCCTGCTGCGCCCGGTCGAGACGCGAAGTGATCGCCCGAGACCCCCTGTCCCGTAGGGCAGCCACGTCGCGCGCACGTTCGGTGACCAGCCTCATGGGCTCCAAGAGAACTGGCCGCGAGAGGGCCTGTCGGAGTCGGTGCTGCTCGCGGTCGACGGTCCCGACGACGACCCTGCGGGCCCGGTCCCGCAGCATCGAGACCCGTTGCGACTCCTCCCGCACATCGGGTACGACGCGCTTGCCGGCGTCGGTCGGGGTGGAGCAGCGGACGTCGGCGACCAGGTCGAGCAACGGGCTGTCGGGCTCGTGCCCGATGGCGCTGACCACCGGGGTCCGGCAGCGCGCGACGGCTCGGAGCAGGGCCTCGTCGCTGAACGGCAGCAGGTCCTCGACACTGCCTCCGCCACGTGCGAGGACGATGACGTCGACCTTGCCGTCGAGGTCCCTGAGGGCCTCGACGCACTGCTCGACGGCCAGGTAGCCCTGGACTGCGACGTTGCGGATGTCGAACCGCACGGCTGGCCAGCGCCGCCTCGCGTTCTCCAGGACGTCCCGCTCGGCAGCCGACGCCCGCCCGGTGATGAGTCCGACCACGCCGGGCAGGAACGGGAGCGGTCGCTTGCGGCCCGGGTCGAACAACCCCTCCTGGGTCAGGAGGATCTTGAGCCGCTCGATCCGGGCCAGCAGCTCACCGACGCCAACCGCCCGGATCTCGGTCGCCGACAGGCTCAGCGTGCCGCGCCCGAGGTAGAAGTCCGGCTTGGCGTGGATCACGACCCGAGCACCTTCTTGGAGGTTCGCCAGGTCAGCGACCGACCGTGGGCAGGTGACGCTGAGCGAGACGTCGGCGACGGGGTCGCGCAGGGTGAGGAACACGGTCGCGCCCCGGCCACCGATCTGGGTGACCTGACCTTCGACCCAGATCCGTCCCAGCTTGCTGACCCACTCGCCGATCAGCCGGGCCACGGTGCGGACCGGCCACGGTGCCTCGGGCGTGCTTGGCTCGGCCATCAGGGCACCGTAGCGAAGGCTCAGGCGGTCGGTGTCCCCTGCTGCTGCACGCGAGCCTTCTGGGCAGGTGACTTCTTCGCTTGCCCCTTCTTCGCCGGGGCGGCACTCTCGGTGGGCGGTGCCACCGGTCCGGCCGCAGCCTCGGTGGCAAGCTTCGCGATCCGGTGGTCGAGCAGCGTCACGACAGGCAACCGGTGCGCGTGGGCCCTCTCGTAGTCGCGCACCCGCACGAGGTCCTCGACAGACAGCGCGCGCAGCCGGCCGCGCAGCGCGCCAAGGGTCATGTGGTCGTAGTCGTCAAGCGGCAACTCGTCGTGCGAGGTCACAGGAGCAGCGTCGGGACTGGCGGCGATGGCAGCGGTCACCGCCTCGACGACCTCGACCACGTCCGGGGTGGCCGCCGTCTCGACGGGCGCCGACTTGCCGCCCGCGGACTGGGCGGTCGTGGACTGGGCGGTCGTGGACCTGGCCGCCGCCTTGACGGACGGCGCACGGGCGGCCGCGCGGTCCAGCAGCTCGGTGACCTTGGCAACAGTGTCCTCAACGGCGTCCTGCACCGCGTCCTCGACGGTGTCGTAGGCCCCACCGAACGGGGTCTTCGCGACCAGGTCCTCGATCCGGTCCTCGAACTCGTCGACGGCGGTGCCACGCAGCCGGCCCACCAGGCGTTCGCCGCGCCGGGCGAGATCGTCGTACTCGCGGCGCCAGGTCTCGAGCGCCGTCAGGGCGCTGCTGACGGCCAGGACGGGGAGCTGGACGGCCTTTGCCGGGAGCTTGCGCGCGTTGTCGAGGACGGCAGGAACGATGCCGATCACGGCGGCGACGGGCGTGGGAAGGGTCGTGGGCACGGGTGTGGTCCTCCGGGAAGGGTGCGGGACAGCGTGGGGAGGGTCTCCCCGTGGACAGCGCTCCGCACACACCTGCCCACGTACGATGTCAAGCATGGACCCCGCCGCAGAGACCACCGTCAAGCGGGTGCTCGTCGCGAAGCCGCGCGGCTACTGCGCCGGCGTCGACCGTGCGGTCATCACGGTCGAGAAAGCCCTGGAGCTGTACGGCGCTCCGGTCTACGTCCGCAAGCAGATCGTCCATAACCTGCACGTCGTGAGGACGCTCGAAAGCAAGGGTGCGGTGTTCGTGGAGGAGACCGACGAGGTGCCCGAAGGCGCGATCGTCGTGCTCAGCGCCCATGGCGTCGCGCCGGTCGTCCACGAGGAGGCAGCGGCCAGGTCGCTCAAGACGATCGACGCGACCTGCCCGCTGGTCACCAAGGTGCACCTGGAGGCCCGCCGGTTCGCCGCCGACGACTACGACATCGTGCTGATCGGGCATGAAGGGCACGAGGAGGTCGTCGGGACGACCGGCCAGGCCCCCGACAAGATCCACCTCGTCGACGGGGTGGAGGAGGCGGCGACGGTGGAGGTTCGCGACCCGTCGAAGGTCGCGTACCTGTCCCAGACGACGCTGTCGGTGGATGAGACGAACGTGACGGTCGATGCCCTGCGCACACGCTTCCCTTTGCTTGCCGGTCCGCCTTCGGCCGATATCTGCTACGCCACGCAGAACCGGCAGGTGGCCGTGAAGCAGATCTCCGAAGGTGCCGGAGTGGTGCTGGTGGTGGGCTCCCGCAACTCCTCGAACTCCGTCCGGCTGGTCGAGGTTGCTCTCGGTGCCGGTGCCGCCTCGGCGTACCTGGTCGACGACGCCAGCGAGATCGACGAGGCCTGGCTCGAGGGTGTGACGACGGTGGGGCTCACCAGCGGCGCCTCCGTGCCGGAGGACCTCGTCGACGGCGTCCTTTCCTGGCTGGCCGAACGTGGCTATGCCGAGGTGCAGGAGGTCACGGCGGCCAACGAGAGCCTGCTGTTCGCCCTGCCGCCGGAGCTGCGTCGCGACCTCAAGGCGGCCGGCCGCACCTGATCGCCCGCCCGGTACTCGAGGCGGGCGTCGAGGTATGCCAGGTCAGGCGGAGCGGCGCAGGGCGCGGACGACAGCGACGAGCAGGGCAGCGCCGGTGGCGGCATACAGCGTGGGCGCGCCGAGGATGAGGGCGCTGACGAGCTCGAGCCCCTGGCGCTTCACGAAAGAGCCGGCCGCCTGAGTGTGCCCGAGGCCCGCACCGATCAGGGCCAGCACGCAGTAGGTCAGCGGCGGCATCGCGACGGTGGCCTTGATGTCCTCACGGTGCACCAGCAGCGCCGCGAGCGCGCTGCCGAGGACGAACAGCACCGCAAAGGTGCCGCGCAGACCTTGGCCGGTGTTGACGTCGATCGTTGCCCCGACGAAGCCGAGCACCAACGCGATCGTCACAGCTCCGGTGGCGGTCAGGCCGCGCCGGTCGGCAACATGCGCGCCCGCCGGAAGGTGCAGGTGACGGTCGCCGATGTGGTCGCCGTGGGTGTGGTCCTGCGACACGCGAGGGCGTGCAGGCTGGGTGTCGACGGGTCCGTCGGGCCTGCGGGACGTCGGCCGCCGGTCGAGCGGGCGGTCCTGGGGCGGGCGTTCCCGAAGCGGATCCTGGCCCGTGGGCTCGTCCCGTCCGGGAGGGGGCGTCGGCCAGCTGCTCACCCCGGGCACGTTACAACCGCCTTGCCGCCCAGGGCCCGCATTGCGGGCCAACCGGGGCGTCGAGGTCACCCGTCCGGCTCAGCCCGTCTCTGGTAGCGCCACCAGGTGCGGCGCGGACACCGGCCGCGGCACCTCCTCCACCGGCTGGGGCGTGGCGAGCTCGCCGTCGAGACCGAGCTCGGCCATCCGGCGGGCGCTGGGCAGCACGGTCCGCTCAAGTGACCCGACGGTCTTGTTGAAGTCAGCGACAGCGGTCCCGAGGGAACGGCCCAGCTTGTCGACGTGGCCGCCGAAGGTCGACAGCCGGGCGTACAGCTCCTTGCCGGCGGCGAACACCTCCTGGGCGTTGTCGGTGAGCTGGCTCTGCTGCCAGGAGTAGGCGACGGCGCGCAGCAGTGACAGCAGCGTCGTGGGGGTGGCCAGGTGCACCCGGCGGGACATGGCGTGCTCGAGCAGCGTGGGGTCGGCTTCCAGTGCTGGGGCAAGAAAGGCCTCCCCGGGCACGAACAGGACGACGAACTCTGGCGTTGGTCCGAGATGCTGCCAATACGCCTTGTCGGCCAGGCTGTCGACATGCTGGCGCAGGTGCCGGGCGTGGGCTGCCATCCGCTGCTCCCGGACGCCCGCGTCCTCGGACTCCCACGCTTCGAGGTACGCCGCCAGCGTCACCTTTGCGTCGACGACGACGCAGCCCCCGCCGGGGAGGCGGACGACGAGGTCGGGACGCAACACCCCCTCTGGGGTAGCCACGGACACCTGCTCGTCGAAGTCGCACCGCTCCAGCATCCCGGCGTGCTCCACGACACGACGCAGCTGCAGCTCGCCCCAGCGACCGCGTGCCTGCGGGCGCCGCAGGGCGTCCACCAGTGAGCGGGTCTCCCGTCCCAGCCGCTCCGAGCCCGCGGCGACCGTGGTGACCTGCTCGCGCAGCTCTGCCGAGGCGCGGGCCCGCTCGACCTCCAGGGACTGCAGCTGCCCCTCTACGCGTGCAAGCTGCTGGTGCAGGGGGTCGACAAGTGAGGCAACCGATTGCTGGCC
>JAYUBO010000047.1:0-2609 GCA_043740815.1 Frankiales bacterium
GACTTCCGCTCCCGCCGTCCGCGCCGTCGACGTCCGCAAGTCCTACGGCAAGGGCGACACTGCCGTGACGGCCCTGGCCGGCGTCACGCTCGACGTGCCCACGGGGCAGCTGACGGCCGTGATGGGCCCGTCCGGCTCCGGCAAGTCGACCCTGATGCACTGCCTCGCCGGTCTCGACTCCATCGACAGCGGCCAGATCGAGATCGCCGGGACCTCGGTCGTCGGCATGAAGGACAAGGCGCTGACGGCGCTGCGGCGCGACCGGGTCGGCTTCGTGTTCCAGCAGTACAACCTGCTGCCGACTCTGACCGCCCAGGAGAACATCACGCTGCCGCTCGACATCGCCGGCACCAAGCCGGACGCGGACTGGATGAAGGTCGTCGTGGATGCGGTCGGGCTCAGCGACCGTCTCCAGCACCGACCGTCCGAGCTGTCCGGCGGCCAGCAGCAGCGGGTTGCCTGCGCCCGCGCCCTCGTCACCCGCCCCGACGTGGTTTTTGCCGACGAGCCGACCGGGAACCTGGACTCCCGCTCCGGCGCGGAGGTGCTGGGATTCCTGCAACGCAGCGCCCGTGAGTTCGGCCAGACGATCGTCCTCGTCACCCACGACCCCGTCGCCGCGGCCTACGCCGACCGGGTCGTGTTCCTCGCCGACGGGCTGCTCGTCGACGAGATGTCGGCACCGACGGCGCAGTCAGTCCTGGACCGGATGAAGCGCTTCGAGGCGGTGGCCTGATGCTGCGGGCGACCCTGCGGAGCCTGCTGGCCCGCAAGCTGCGGCTGCTGCTCGCCAGCTTCGCGGTCCTGCTCGGTGTCTCCTTCGTCTCGGGGGCCTTCGTGCTCACCGACAGCCTCGGGAAGGTCTTCGACACCCTCGTCTCGACGGTCACCTCCGGTACGTCGGTCACCGTGCAGGGCGTCGCCAGCCTGGGCAGCAACGACGCTGCCGACCGGGAGCCCGTCACCCAGGCCGTCCTCGACCGGGTGAAGGCCGTCGACGGGGTCCGGGACGCCGTGGGAAACATGAGCGTCCAGACGCAGCTGGTCCTGCCCAATGGCAAGGTCTACGGCACGGGTGGACCGCCGACCATCGGGGTCACCATCAACCCCGGCAGCCCGCAGGAGTCGCTCCGGCTGCGCAGCGGCAAGTCCCCGGTCGGACCGGACCAGGTCGCCGTCGACGCGGCCACCGGCCGGGACGCCCACCTCGCCCTCGGCGACAAGGTCGCGATCCTGGGCAAGGGGATCAAGCACGACGCGACGGTCGTCGGTTTCGTCGGCTTCGCCTCGAGCGACTCCTTCGCCGGGGCGACGCTGGTCGCCTTCGACGGACCGACGTCCCAGGTCGTCCTGGGCACCCCCGACACCTGGACCAACGTCACCGTCGCCGCAGCCTCCGGCGTCAGCGACCAGCAGTTGCGCGACCGGATCATCCCGGTGCTGCCGAAGGGCGTGGAGGCCCTGACCGCGAAGCAGAGCAACGCGGCGCTCTCCCAGCAGATCAGGAAGGCCGTGAGCATCTTCAACCTGGTCCTGCAGGTCTTCGCCGGCATCGCCTTGTTCGTCGGGATGTTCCTGATCTTCAACACCTTCTCGATGCTCATCGCCCAGCGCACCCGGGAGCTCGCCCTGATGCGAGCCCTCGGGGCCAGCCGCGGTCAGGTCACCCGGTCGGTCCTGCTGGAGGCGCTGCTGGTCGGGCTGGTCAGCAGCGTCGGCGGGTTCCTGCTCGGCATCGGGGTGGCGGTCGGCCTCAAGGGCCTGCTCGGTGCCCTCGGCATCGACCTGCCCAGCGGCAGGACCGTGATCGAGCTGCGAACGTTCGTCGTGTGCCTGCTCGTGGGGGTGCTCGTCACCTGCATCGCCGCCCTCATCCCCGCCCGGCGTGCCTCGTCGGTCGCCCCCGTCCAGGCAATGCGCGAGTCGGGACCCGCCGAGGACCGATCCCTCGGCCGTCGGGCGATCGCCGGGGGAGTCCTGCTGCTGTTGGGCGTCCTGGCCCTGGTGGCCGGCCTGGGCGGCTCCGGCATCGCGCTGGTGGGGCTGGGCGCCGCCGTGTCCTTCGTGGGTGTCACCGTCCTGTCGCCGCTGTTCGCGCGACCGATCGTGGGACTGCTCGGCCAGCCCTTCGCCAAGCTCGGTGTCCCCGGCGTGCTCGGTCGCGGCAACGCGATGCGCAGCCCCCGCCGTACCTCCGCGACGGCTGCCGCGCTGATGGTCGGGCTGGCGCTGGTCGCGGCCATCAGCACCCTGGGCGCAAGCGTGAAGAAGAGCGTGGTGCACACGGTCGCGGTGTCCTTCGGGGCAGACTTCGTCCTGCACACCGAGCAGTTCCAGCCGTTCTCGCCCGCGGTTGCGAAGGGCCTGGAGGGCAAGCCCGCCCTCGCGGCCGTCGCCGCCTTCCGACAGGGCAACGCCCGCGTCGGCAAGGCCGGCAAGGTCTCTGTGCAGGGGGTAAACCCCACCGCCCTCACCCAGGTCCTGACCCTGGACGCGGTGCAGGGCGACCTCGCCACGCTGTCCCAGGGCGAGCTCGCCGTGTCGCAGACGGAGGCGTCCAACCTGGGCATCAAGGTCGGCGAGCAGGTGCCGGTGGAGTGGGCCCGGAC
>JAYUBO010000048.1:0-9662 GCA_043740815.1 Frankiales bacterium
TTCTCGCCGTGGGTGTCGTGGCGTTGACCGCAGCCTGTGCTGCCGGCTCGGCGGGCGGAAGCAACAACGCCGTCGCCGGCCCTGCCAAGACGCTGCGACTGGGTTACTTCGCCAACGTCACACACGCCGGGCCTGTCTACGGGGTGGCCAGTGGCGTTTACCAGGCCACGCTCGGCTCGACCCGGCTCACGACGCAGACCTTCAAGGCCGGGCCGGCCGAGGTTGAGGCGTTGTTCGGCGGCGCCATCGACGCTGCCTACCTTGGCCCCGGTCCGGCTGTGAACGCGTTCCTGAAGAGCCACGGCGACGTCGTGCTCGTGGCGGGGGCGACCTCGGGCGGTGCCTCTCTGGTCGTGCAGCCGGGCATCACTAGCGCGGCCGGACTCAAGGGCAAGAAGATCGCGGACCCGCAGACGGGAGGCACGCAGGACATCGCCCTGCGCACCTACCTCGCGGCGGCGGGCTACAAGGAGGACAAGCAGGGCGGCGGCGACGTCTCGATCATCGCGCAGGACAACGCCCAGACTCTCGACCTGTTCACGTCCCGGGCGATCGACGGGGCCTGGGTCCCGGAGCCCTGGGCCTCGCGTCTGGTCCTGGAGGGCCACGGCACCGTCTTGCAGGACGAGAAGGCCCTGTGGCCGGAGGGCAAGTTCGTCACCACGAACCTGCTCGTCAGCAAGGCGTTCTTGACGGCGCACCCGGAGACGATCAAGGCGCTGATCGAGGCCCAGGTCGAGGCTGACAAGCAGATCGTCGCGGACCCGGCGAAGGCCCAGGCCGTGGTCAACGCTGCGCTCAAGACCCTCACGGGCAAGAGCCTGCAGCCGGCCGTCATCGCCCGGGCGTTCGCGCAGGTGAGCGTCACCGAGGATCCGCTCGCCGCGACGCTCAAGGTTGCTGCGGACCACGCCTTCGCGACCGGGCTCGTCAAAAAGGGCGACCTCAAAGGGATCTACGACCTCACCCTGCTCGACCAGGTGCTCGGCAGGACCGTCGACGACGCAGGACTCGGGAAGGGCTGAGACGATGAGCGTTCTTCAAGGCGAACGAGGGGCCTCGCAGGTGCAGGTCGTCACGGACGGACCGGCCGTGTCGCTGCGTGAGGTGACCAAACGCTTCGGGACCGCACCGAACGTCCTCGAGGATGTGTCGCTCGAGGTGGCCGAGGGCGAGTTCCTGTGCATCCTGGGTGCCTCCGGCTGTGGCAAGTCCACCCTGCTCGGCCTCGTGGCGGACCTCGACCAGCCGACGTCCGGCTCGGTGGAGGTTCGCGGCGGCAAGCCGTCGCTGATGTTCCAGGAGCCGGCACTGTTTCCGTGGCTGACGGCCCGTGAGAATGTCGAGCTGGCCCTGCGACTGACCGGCGCTGGCAAGAAGGAGCGTCGGGCGCGGGCTGATGAGCTGTTGGCGCTGGTCCGCCTGAAGGACGCCGGCGACAAGCGGGTCCACGAGCTGTCGGGTGGGATGCGGCAACGCGTCGCCATGGCCCGCTCGCTGGCTCAGGACAGCCACGTGCTGCTGATGGACGAGCCGTTCGCGGCCCTGGATGCCATCACCCGCGACGTGCTGCACGAAGAGCTCGTCCGGATCCGCGAGTCGCAGAAGCTCACGGTCCTGTTCGTCACGCACAACGTGCGTGAGGCCGTCCGACTCGGCGACCGTGTGGTCCTGCTCTCGTCCCGCCCGGGTCGGGTCGTGAAGCAGTACGCCGTCGACATCGGTCAGCCGCGCCGTATCGAGTCGCCCGAGGTCGCCCATCTGTCGGTGGCGATCACCGAGGACCTGCGCACCGAGATCCGGCGCCACGGCGGCCACTCATGACGGTTCAGGCCACCGATGACCTCGCCGAGCTCGAAGCCGGCCTGGACGCTCTGGAGACCAAACGCACCCAGACGAGGTCGCGGGTCCGGGTCTGGTGGGCTGCCACCTGGCCGCCGCTGTTGTTTGTCGGTGCGCTGATCGGGCTCTGGCAGCTGGTTTTCAACGCCCACCTGCAGCCGTCCTACCGTTTCCCGTCACCGGGGCAGACGCTGACGTCCCTGCGGGACGAGTGGGACTCCGGCGACCTCCAGAAGGCCGTCTGGAACAGCGTCCGCCGTGGTGGCCTCGGTTTTCTGGCCTCGCTGGCGATCGGTACACCGCTGGGCTTGCTGGTCGGTCGCGTGACGTCGGTGCGCCGGGCGGTCGGCCCCATCCTGTCCGGCCTGCAGTCGCTGCCCTCGGTGGCGTGGGTCCCGGCTGCCGTCCTGTGGTTCGGCACCTCGGACAGGACGATCTACTTCGTGGTCCTGCTCGGCGCTGTGCCCTCCATCGCCAACGGCATGATCTCGGGCCTGGACCAGGTCCCGCCGCTTTTCCTGCGCGTGGGCCGGGTCCTGGGTGCCCGTGGCCTCGCCTCCGCCCGCCACGTCCTGCTGCCCGCCGCCCTGCCCGGTTACGTCGGTGGTCTGCGCCAGGGCTGGGCGTTCTCGTGGCGCTCACTGATGGCTGCCGAGCTGATCTCCCGTACCCCCGAGCTCGGCCTCGGCGTCGGCCAGCTGCTCGACCAGAGCCGTGAGGCGTCCGACATCGCCGGTGTCATCGGTGGGATCTTCACCATCCTGGTGATCGGAATCGCCATCGAGCTCTGCCTGTTTGCGCCGCTCGAGCGCCGGGTGCTGCGCAGGCGTGGTCTGCTTGCTGCCACCGTCTAGTCCGTGACCTTTCCCCTCCACCTGGACCTGCACGGCCGCCGGGTCCTCGTCGTCGGCGCCGGACCCGTGGGCGTACGTCGGGCCGCTGCCCTGCTCGCAGCAGGGGCCCGGGTGTCCGTCGTAGCCCTCGAGGCGCCGGCTGACCTCGAGCTGCCGGTCGAGCGACGGGCGTTCGAGCCGGCCGATGTCGACGGCTGCTGGCTCGTGGTCGCCTGCACCGGCACCGTGGATGCTGAGGTCGCTGGGGTCTGCGAGGCCCGGCAGGTCTGGTGCGTGCGTGCTGATGACGCCGCCCTGTCCGCAGCATGGGTCCCGGCCGTCACCAGGGTCGGCGACGTGGTCGCTTCGGTCACCGCCGGGAGGGATCCGAGGCGTGCGGTGGCGCTGCGGGACGCGGTGGCCCTCGCCCTGGAGACAGGCTCACTTCCCCTGCGACGCAAGCGTCCTAGCCGTGGATCAGTGGCCCTCGTCGGTGGAGGACCGGGCGCGCCGGGGTTGCTCACCGTCCGTGGCAGGCAGCTGCTGGCTGAGGCGGATGTCGTCATTCGCGACCGGCTGGCTCCCCAGGTGGACCTGCCCGCAGAGGTTGAGGTGGTCGAGACCGGCAAGCAGCCGCATCGGCCTTCGTGGTCTCAGGAGGAGATCTCGGCGCTGATGGTCGCCAAGGCGAAGCAGGGACTGCGGGTCGTGCGGCTCAAGGGCGGTGACGTGCACGTGTTCGCGCGGGGGATCGAGGAGGTGGCCGCCTGCGTCGGTGCCGGTGTTGCCGTCGAGGTCGTGCCTGGTGTGAGCAGCGCCTTCGCAGCACCCGCCTGGGCCGGAATACCGGTCACGGCCAAGGGCCTTACCCAGACGGTCACCGTCGTGAGCGCCCACCTCCCGCCAGGTCACCCTGACTCCACGGTCGACTGGCCCGCGCTGGCAAGGCTGGGCGGCACCCTGGTGCTGCTCATGGCGGTGGAGCGGCTGGGTGCCTGTGCGCAGGCCCTGGTGGACGGCGGGCGAGCGGCAACGACGCCGGTCGCCGTCATCCGCGAGGGCACGCTGGCGACCCAGCAGGTCGTCGTGTCCACCCTCGCCGAGGTAGGGGTCGACGCCGCGCAGGTGACCGCACCGGCTGTCGTGGTCATCGGCGAGGTCGTCTCGGCGAGAGTGGCGCCGTGAGCGTGCTGCTCGGGGTTGCCCACGGCTCCAAGGACGAGGGGTCCCAGCAGGTCGTCCGTGAGCTGCTGGGACTGACGGCTGCCCAGCGGCCTGGGCTGCTGGCGGAGGCCGCGTACGTCGACAATGCCTCGCCCTCGGTCCGCGACGCCGTGCGCAGACTCGTCGAGCAGGGTGAGCGTGACGTCACCGTCGTACCTCTGCTGCTCGGGGCGGCCTCGCACTCCAAGACCGATGTTGCCGCGTCGGTACAGGCCGCCCGGTTCGCCCACCCGGGGCTGGAACTGCGGTACGGACGTCCGTTGGGACCGCATCCCGTCGTCGTCGACGTGCTGGTCCGAAGGCTTGCGGAGGCGGGTGCGCAAGGACTCCCTGTGGTGCTCGTGGCCGGTGGCTCGCTCGATCCGGACGCCAACGCCGGGGTTGCGGCCACGGCGCGGTTGCTGTGGGAGGGACGGGATTTCCCGTCCGTCGACATCGCGTTCGTGTCGACGACGGGGCCAACCGTCGTCCAGGCCCTCGAGCGCCTAAGGGCGCAAGGAGCCACCACGGTGGCCCTGGCCAGCTACTTCCTCGGACCCGGCTATCTGCCGCGCCAGGTGTCCGTACAGGCCGGCCAGGTCGACGGTATCGACGTTGTGGTGTCCGAGCCCCTGGGCGCGTCGGAGGGTCTCGCCACCTTGGTGCTGGCTCGCTTCGACGAGGCCAGGGCCGGCGACATCCGGATGAACTGCGATGCCTGCCTCTACCGGATCGCCTACCCGGGGTTGGAGACCTCGGTGGGTGCCCCGCAAGTGCCGCACGCACACCCTGACGACGCTCGCTGACCGGCGCCAGGCTCAGAGCAGCTGGCTGGCGTCGCCAGGGACGTCGCAGGCGTGCTCCTCGAGCACCACGAGGGGGATGACCTCAAGGGCGCGCAGGTGGGTCGAGGCAAGCACCACCGGCGCGGCGACGCCCCCCCGGTAGGCCTGCAGCCAGCGCATCGCTACGACGCACCAGCGGTCGCCCGGCCTGAGTCCGGGGAACTGGTACTCCGGACGCGGCGTCGACAGTGGGTTGCCGACGCTTTCCTGGTGTTGGAGGAACTCGCGAGTCATGACCGCGCAGACGGTGTGACTGCCTAGGTCATCCGGCCCGGTGGTGCAGCAGCCGTCCCGGTAGAAGCCGGTGACGGGATCCATCCCGCAGGGCTGGAGCGGTCCGCCGAGCACGTTGAGGTCTTCAGGGGGAGCAGGCACACGATCATGCTCGCATCCCGGGCGGGCCCGGAAAGGGCGAAGGGCCCCGACCGAGGTCGGGGCCCTTCAACTGCACGAACTACAGCGCGCGGACGTTCTCCGCCTGCGGGCCCTTCTGACCCTGCGTCACGTCGAAGGAGACGCGCTGGTTCTCATCGAGGGTCTTGTAGCCCTCGCTCGCGATCGCGCTGAAGTGGCAGAAGACGTCGGCGCCGCCGCCGTCCTGGGCGATGAACCCAAAGCCCTTCTCCGCGTTGAACCACTTAACTGTGCCTTCGGCCATGACGATCCCTTTGCTGTCGTTCGGAGGTCGCATCTGCTGACTCCGGGTTGGTGCCGCCACTCATAAAAAGAACGCCCGCGACCGAGTGTCCACAGGCGTTCAAGAACGACGAAAGAACAACAACCGTGGCCAGCGTAACCGGTGTCGGGCTCCGGTGGGGGATTCCGTACCAACATGTTTGCGTCACCGTCGTGACAGGGCTGGTCCGGTCAGCTCGCCTGGCTGACGCTGCTCATGTTGAAGTCCGGCACCCGCAGGGTCGGCATCTGGGTCCACGTGAAGTAGTCGCTCCACTCCCGAGGCAGGGTCGGGACCGAGGCGCCCACTTCGGTGACCCGGCCAAGCAGGTCGACCGGGCTCTCGTTCCAGCGGAAGTTCGTGACCGTACCGACGACCTCGCCGCCTTCGACGAGGTAGACCCCGTCGCGGGTCAGGCCGGTCAGCAGGAGCGTCTCCGGGTCGACCGTCCGGATGTACCACAGGCAGGTCAGGAGAAGGCCCCGTTCGGTGGAGGCGACCATCTGCTCGGTGGTTTGCTCGCCGAGGCCCGCCACGATGAGGTTGTCGACGTACGGCGTGAGGGGGCTGCCGCTCTGAGCGGCTGACGAGCGGGTCTGGGTGAGCGCCTCCAGTCGACCGTCCTTCACCCAGTCCGTCGCGGTGAGCTCGAGTCCGTTGTCGAACACGCTCACGTGCGACGAGGAGCCTCCCGCGACGGTGAAGGGACGGATCCCCAGCGTCGGGTGGTGCGGGTCACTGCGCAGCGAGAAGCCCTGGGGGGCAAGGACCTCCCCGACGCGGGTGCCGCCCGGCTTGGAGAAGACGGTGCGTCCCTCGGCGGTGTCCCTGCCGGAGGCGGTCCAGTAGGCGTAGACCATCAGGTCGGCCACGGCGCTGGGTGGCAGCAGCGTCTCATAACGGCCGGCCGGGATCTCGACGTACCGCTGCGTCCAGCTCAGCCGTCTTCGCAGCTCGGTGTCCAGAGCGGGTACGGCGAGGTCGGTCCAGTCCCGCGTGCGCTGACCAACCCAGGACGAACCGCCCTGCCGGTCGTTCTTGGCGGTCATCTCGACGTAGCCCCGCGGTTGGGAGTGCCGCCGCCGCAGGCCGGTCGAGGAGCCGAGCCAGGTCGTCGTCACGTCGTGGGAGGCGTAGCCGAAATGGCGAAGGCCGTCTGCCTGCCCGGCCGCAAACGACGCGCCCAGGTCGTTGGCCAGCTGGGAGAAGACGGCTGTCGTGGTGGTCTGCGCAGGGTCGGTGAAGTCGGCATCCTGGGTGCCGGCGAGCAGCGGACCGTAGTCCTCCGCGGGGCCGGCTTCGCGCGCCGCCAGCTCGCTTGCGCGCACCAGAGACTCCAGGTCGGCGACGCTGGACGCGCTGCGGACGCCGACCGACTCACCGATGACGGAGATCACCGTGACGCTGCGCTCGCTCCGCGAGCCGTTGGTCGTCAGGGTGTTGGTGGCCCAGCGCAGGTTGACGGTCGAGCTCTCCTCGACGACGACGACACAGCCGTCGGCGAGGGACAGGCTGAGCACGCGCTCGACGACGGAGCTCAGGTCGGTCATCGGCCTGCCTCCCGGACAGTGTTGAGGATCGTGACACCCCGGAACAGCGCCGACGGGCAGCCGTGACTGACGGCGGCAGCCTGCGACGGCTGGGCTTTGCCGCAGTTGAAGGCGCCACCCAGCACGTAGGTCTGGGGCCCTCCGATGGCTTGCATGGAGCCCCAGAAGTCGGTCGTCGTCGCCTGGTAGGCGACGTCTCTGAGCTGCCCGACGAGCCGACCACCGCGGATCTCGTAGAACCTCTGACCGGTGAACTGGAAGTTGTAGCGCTGCATGTCGATCGACCAGCTCTTGTCCCCGACGACGTAGATCCCACGCTCGACTCCAGCGATGAGGTCTGCGGTGCTGGGACCACCCGGTGCCGGCTGAAGCGACACGTTCGGCATCCGCTGGACCGGGACGCGGTGTGGGCCATCGGCGTAGGCGCAACCGTTGGATCGGCTCACCCCGAGCGCCGTGGCGTTCTGGCGGGCCATCCTGCGGTCGAGCTGGTAGCCCACCAGGGTGCCTTTGCTGATCAGGTCCCACTCCTGGGCCGCCACGCCTTCGTCGTCGTAGCCGACCGTCGACAGCCCGTGCGGGGTGTGGCGGTCGCCGGTGACGTGCATGAGGTCCGTGCCGTACCGAAGCGAGCCGAGCTGGTCGAGGGTGGCAAAGGAGGTCCCGGCGTAGGCCGCCTCGTAGCCGAGCGCCCGGTCGAGCTCGGTGGCATGCCCGATCGACTCGTGGATCGTCAACCACAGGTTCGTCGGGTCGATGACCAGGTCGTAGCTACCGGGCTCGACGCTACTCGCCTTCGCCTTCTCCAGCAGGTGCTCCGGCAGCTGGGCGAGCTCGTCGTCCCAGTCATAGGCGCCGTCGGTGAGGTACTCCCACCCACGGCCGACCGGCGCGGCGACCGTGCGCATCGTCTCGAAGCCACCGCCGGGGTCGACGCGCGTGCCGGTGACCTGGGGCTGCAGCCGCACCCGCTGCTGGGTGGTCATCGTGCCGGAGGTGTCTGCGTAGAACTTGCCCTCGAGGGCTTGCTGGAGGCTGATGTCGACGTGGTCGACGTCCTCGTGCGCCAGCAGCCGCTGGCTCCACTGCTCGAACAGCGCGACCTTCTCCGTCGGGTCCACGGAGAAGGGGTCGATGTCGTAGGCCGAGAGCCAGGTGACGTCGGGATAGACCGGTTCGTCGGCGAGCTCGACGGGCTGGGAGTTGAGCGGTCGTGAGGTACGGGCGACGTCGACCGCCTCCTGGGCTAGCCGGACGGCCTCGGCGACGGTCACGTCCGCGCTGCTGGCAAACCCCCACGTCCCGTCGTGCACGACGCGTACGGCGAGCCCGACGCTGACGTCGTCGCTCAGGCTCTGCAGCCGGCCGTCGCGCATCGACACGTCCTGCCCCCGGAGGCGTTCGACCCGCAGGTCGGCGTGGGTCGCGCCTGCGTCGCGCGCCGCCTGCAGTGCAGCCTCAGCCGCCTCGCGAAGGGGGAGGGCAAGGAACGCGGGATCGACCGGGTGGCTCACCATGCCCACCCTAGGCCTCAGGCCGGCTGTCCCGCTCTCCGCGACGGCGAGGTCACGCGACCTGCGATTCCCGAGGGCTTTAGAACCAGGGTCCGCGCATGTCGAGCGTCGTGCGGTCGAGGGAGGCCAGCAGGTCCAGCTGCGGCCCTGTCTTGGGCAGTTCCCAACCGAAGAAATACCGCGCGGCCTGGCGTTTCCCGTCGTAGAAGTCACCCTGTTTGCCCTCGCAGGCCAGCAGCTGCTCGAGCCACATCCAGGCGACGACAGCGTGCCCGAACGCTTCGAGGTAGACGCTTGAGTTCGCCAGGGAAAGGGCTACATCGCCTGCGTCCCAAACCTTCTGGGTGACCTCGACGATCCGGTCGACAGTAGCTTGCAACGCGGCGGCGTACTCCGGGAAGGCTGCGGCTCGGCCGATGGTCTCGTGGAGGGTGGCGGCCAGCAGGGCGAGGCCGGCGCCCCCCTGCATGACGACCTTGCGGCCCAGCAGGTCCAGTCCCTGGATACCGTGCGTGCCCTCGTGGATGGGGTTGAGGCGGTTGTCTCGATAGAGCTGCTCGACCGGGTACTCGCGGGTGTAGCCGTAGCCGCCATGTACCTGGATCGCGAGGCTGTTGGCCTCCAGGCACCACTGGGACGGCCAGGACTTCGCGATGGGGGTCAGCATCTCCAGCAACAGGTGCGCACGTGCCGGGTCGGTGCCGGTGCGCTCCTCGTCGACGAGCATTCCGCAGTAGAGGTTGAGAGCCAGAGCGCCCTCCACGTAGGACTTCTGGGCCAGCAGCATCCTGCGGACGTCGGCGTGCTCGATGATCGCGACCATCGGGGTGGACGGGTCCTTGGCGTCGACGGGACGCCCCTGGGGGCGGTTCTTGGCGTAGTCGAGGGCGTGCAGGTAGCCGCTGTAGCCCAGAGCGGTGGCGCCGAGGCCGACCCCGATCCGGGCCTCGTTCATCATCACGAACATCACCCGCAAGCCCTGGTTCTCAGTCCCGATCAGCCAACCGGCCGCCTCCTCGTGGCGGATCACGCAGGTGGCATTGCCATGGATGCCCATTTTTTCTTCCAGGCCGTCGCAATAGACGCTGTTGCGCGCACCGGGCTTTCCGTGGCCGTCCGGAAGAAACTTGGGCACGATGAACAGCGAGATCCCCCGCACGCCCGCCGGCGCGCCCTCGATCCGCGCCAAAACCAGATGA
>JAYUBO010000049.1:0-2949 GCA_043740815.1 Frankiales bacterium
CGGCAACGGCCCGAGGCCCGACAGCGTGTCGCGCGACCGACTGCCGAGCACCGGGGGCAGGGTGATGCCGCCCGCGACGGCGACGTAGGACCGGACCCCAACGGTGGCCGGCCCTACGTCCAGCACGCCCCCGGGCGGCAGACCCACGGCGACCCCCCAGGGCGCGGCCCGTCCGTCGACGGTCAGCGGGGCCTGCGCACCGGTGACGGCCACGGTCAAGGCCGTCGCCGTGCGCAGCTGTACGCCGTCGACCGTGGTCTCGAGCACCGCCGCCGCCTCGGGGTTGCCGACCAGCCGGTTGGCGAGCCGGGCAGCCGGGGCGTCGAGGGCGCCGGCCCGGGGGACGCCGAGATGCGCGAACCCCGGTCGACCACCGTCTTGGGCCGTAGTTAGGGCGCCGGCGCGGAGCACCGTAAGGGAGCGGTCGGCCTGCCTGCTCATGGCTATGTCTGGGGTCGGCGGGTTTGGCCGCAGCGGGCCGGTCGTCTCGACGAAGTGGACGCGGCAACCGGGTGGCAGCAGGGCCGGCGGGTCGCGGGACACGTCGAACAGCGATACCGCAGTGGTGCCGAGCAGCTGCCACCCGCCGGGTGAGGACGTCGGGTAGATCCCGCAGTAGCGGCCGGCCAGTCCGACCGACCCGGCCGGCACCGCCGTTCGCGGCGTCGACCGCCGCGGCACCTGCCGGTCAAGCCCGACCAAGTAGGGAAAGCCGGGAGCGAAGCCGCAGAAGGCCACGCGGAACTCCGTGGCGGTGTGGCGGGCCACCACCTCCCGCTTGCTGACCCCCCACAGCCGTGCGACCTCGCCAAGGTCGGCGCCGTCGTAGACCACCGGTACCTCCACCGGCGGAGCGTCGGGCCGATCCAGGACCGCGGCTGGGGTGTCGAGTCCGGCCAGCGCACGCCGGACGGCAGCCGGGTCGACGCCGTCCAGAAGCAGGGTGCGAGCGCCTGGAACGACGTCCGCGGGCCGGGTCAGCAGGCTGCTCGCGACCAGGTTGGCTATGGCCTCGCGCCAGGCTGCGACCTGTCCCAGGTCGTCAAGCTCAAGCAGCACGGCCCATGGGCCGGCCGGCCGGACGATCACGTCACACCTCCCCGACTGCCGCCACGATGACAGCCTCCGCCTCGTCGAGGTAGGTCCGCAACGCCTCGCTGGCCTGCGCATAGTCGCCACCCTCCGCGAGGTCGAGGATGCCAGCGTTGCGCGGCAGGAACGGCTTGTGCAGCACATGGGCGTCCGGAACGAGCTGGCAAGCCAGCCGCAGCTCGCCAGCGAGCGTACGCGTGACGCGGTCCAACCGATCGCTTCCGCCCAGCGCTGTCACGGCCACGTGGAAGCGGACGTCGGCCGTTTCGACGTCGTACCAGTCGTACCAGTCGTACCAGTCGTGGCGGCGGGCCGCGGCGGGCGAGGGCGGCCCACTCCACGAGCCGCCGGACGTTGTAGATGTCGCGGACGTCGGTGGTGTCGAGCCGGCGTACAAACACCCCCCGATGCGGCTCGCGAACCAGCAGCCGCTCGTCAATGAGGATCTGGTGGGCCTCCCTCAGCGTGTTGCGGGAAACGCCGAGGGTGGCGGCGAGCTGCTGTTCGACAAACTGGGTGCCGGACCTGAGCTCCCCGCGCATGACGCGCTCACGCAGAACGTCGGCGACCCGCTGAGCGGTGGTCTGCCGGTCCAGCAGCTCGGCGTGGCTACCGACGACCCTGAGCCCGGACCGGGCGGGTCCAGCGGCCCCCCCCGTCAGCGCCCCGCTCCCCGTCATGCCGCTCTCTCCCCGTCTGTGTCCGGAAACGTTACGCGTTCCGTCAGACGGGACTCCGATGTTGAACAAGTTGTGCGGTCCCGCAAGACAGCTCGTTGGCACTTGGCGAAAGGCGCAGTCATGCTTGTCCTGCTCGGAGTCGTCGTCGTGGTCGTGGGCTTTGCCCTCAGACGCAACCCGATGCTCGTCGGCACAGTCGCGGGGCTCGTCACGGGTCTGCTCGGCGGCATGTCGCCGAAGGCGATCCTGGACGCCTTCGGCACCGGCTTCGCCGGCAGCCGCTCCATCGTCATCTTCCCTCTGGTGCTCCCGGTCATCGGGCTTGTGGAGCGCAATAGCCTGCAGGAGCACTCGCGCCGACCCATCTCCCGGTTGGTGCGGCTGACGACCGGGCGGGTGTTTGCGCTCTACCTGCTCCTACGCCTGCGCCACGGCCTGCGCAGCCTGCTGTTCGACCGCCAGCTCGCCCGGGACATGGCGCATGAACATCACCGTGACGGGACAAAGGCCCTGCCGGCAGCTGACAGGGAGCAGGTGGGACAGTGATGAAGGTCAAGTGGTTCTACTGGCTCATCGCCACGTTCCCGGTCATGACGGCCGCCATCGGCTATCCGCTCCTGATCCAGAACTACGGTGGCACTCCGGTCATCGTGTTCGCGTTCGGCATTCTGTCGGGCTACTGCGGGACCCTGTGCACGCCCATGGCGGCAAACTTCAACATCGTCCCCGTGGTGCTGCTCGAGCTCAAAAGCGATGACGCCGTGATCCGGCAGCAGGTGCCCACCGCGGTACCTCTGTGGGCCTGCAACGTCGTGCTGATGTACTTCCTCACCCTTTAGAAGGAGCACCGCATGACCCGAGTCCTCGTGACCGCTTTCGAGCCGTTCGGCGGCGAGACCGTCAACCCTTCGCAGCAGGCTGTGCAACGGCTGGCTGCCGATGCCGCACCTGTCGGCGTCGAGCTGAGCACCGCCTCCCTCCCGGTCGTCTTCGGGCAGGCCATCGAGGTGATGCGGGCCGCCGTGGCGGCCCACGACCCTGCTGTCGTCCTGTGCCTCGGGGAGGCCGGTGGCCGGGTCGCGGTCACCCCGGAGCGGTTCGCGGTGAACCTCAACGATGCGCCTTTCCCCGACAACGCCGGTCGCCGGCCGGTTGACGAACCCGTCGTGGCGGACGG
>JAYUBO010000050.1:0-10810 GCA_043740815.1 Frankiales bacterium
GGCCCCACGCCGTCCAGGCTGACCATGACCTGGATCTGGGCCTCGCCCTCGGACAGCGTCGCGAAGCACAGCTTGCCGCCTGTGCGGCTCAGCAGCAGCCTGCCGGTGATGCCGACGACCTCACCGCTCGTCGTGTCCGTCGCAAGTCCCCCGTGCTTGTGACGGACCATGGCGATGGTGGTCGTCCTCGGATACCCGAGCGCGTACGGCGGGGTGCCGGCCGCCAGGAGGCGGTCGTACTTCTCTCGGCGGACCCTTACCTGCTCGGGGAGGTCGGCGTCGGCGGGGGTCTCGCTGGCTGTCTCGGCCGGGCCGGCGATGGGGCCGGTGAGGGGGCTGGCATGACTGGTCACGGGCCGAGCCTATCGACGGCGGGCGAGGTCTTTCGTCCGCTCACCCCTGTTCGACCGCTCGCCAACCCTGCCCCGGCCAAGCCCGCTCGGTCCTTCCAAGCAGCCGGGCGCCTAGCCGATGCTGTCCCGCGGTGGTCGACCCCCGGCACTCGACGTCGGGGTCGGGGTGGGTGGAGTGGCGACGGCCGCACCTACCCTCGCCGCATCATGTCCCGCACCCAAACAGGTTCGCCATCGCGCAGTTCCCGTTTAGGGACGAATTCCGGGCTTGAGTAGAGGCGCTGCGCCGGTGTGTTTCCGGGGTGCACCGTGAGCCGAATACCCTGCGCAGCCGGTCGGGTCTGGATGACGTGTGCCACCAGGAGTTCGAGGGCGGCCGACCCGAGTCCCTGCCCCTGTCTCGGAGCATCAACGGCAAGGGTGGAGCAGTTCTGTGTGCGTCGGCGCGTGCGCAAGGGCAACGACGGCAACCACCGAGGTTCCTAGCGTGACCGCCAGTGTGCTGCGCAGGGAACACGTTCGAAGCATCTCCAGCCTCAAGGACGGCACGCCCACGTGGGGTCCCTGGCGCCAGCGCGGCCCCTTGCCTGCGTGTCCAGCGCACGAGCACCGTTGACAGGCTTAGGCTGGGCCCGTGACGCACGTCACCACTCTGGCGGTGGAAGGATCAGACATGAACGTCCTAAGGCATGCGCGCGACGCGAGACGTGTGAGGTTTGTGGTTGCGTCGGTAGCAGCCGGAGGACTGCTGGTGGCGCTCTCGGGCAGCGCCCAGGCCGCGTCGACCCAGGTGAAACTCGGCACCGCCGATAGTTTCGTGGTCTTGGCTGGCTCGGGGATCACCAACACCGGCCCGACCACGCTCCACGGCGATCTCGGGACGTTCCCGACCACGACGATCACCGGTAGCAGCTCCCTGACCGTGACCGGCACCAACCATGCGGGTGACGCCGTGACCAAGAGCGCCAAGTCCGACCTGGTCACTGCCTACAACACCGCCGCCGGTGAGGGACCCACCTCGCCCATCGCGGGCGACCTCACCGGCAAGACTCTGAAACGGGGCGTCTACAACTCCGCTTCCTCGATCGGCCTGACAGGGGCACTGACCCTCGACGGTGGTGGCGACCCTGGCGCGGTCTTTGTGTTCCAGGCTGGGTCCACCCTCACCACGGGGTCGGGTAGCCAGGTCACGCTGATCAACGGTGCGCGGTCGTGCAACGTCTTCTGGCAGCTCGGCAGCTCGGCGACGCTCGGGACCGCCTCCAGGTTCGTGGGGACCATCATGGCCAAGACGAGCATCACGGCCATGACGGGCGCGAGGGTGGTCGGACGTCTGCTGGCCAGCAACGGCGCCGTCACGCTGGACACGAACGTCATCACCCGGCCAACGGCGTGCGCTGCGGCGCCCGCGAGGCAGGTCACGAACGTCCCGTCCGGTGCGGTCCGCGCTGGTGACGGCAGCACCAGCGGGAGGGACGGCTCGCTTCGACTGTGGGCCAGTCTGCTGGCAGTCGCCGGGGTCGGCGGCACGGCAGTGGTCACCGCGCGTCGACGTCGTCGTCAGCTCGGCTGAGGACCCCAGCCGCGTGCCACACCACATCGAATGCAGTCGCTAGGCCTGACCCCGGGGGTGAGGGTGGCGGGACAGCTCGCCGCCCTCACCCTCGGGGTCGTCGGCTGCTCCGGGGGGGCCGGTGCCGCGCTGCGTCCATCGGTGTCGGCGCCCAGCTTGGCGGCGCCGTCGGTGTCAGCGCCGAGCCGTGCGACGCCGTCGCCCGAGCCGCGCGTTCTCCACGCTGCCTCTTTGGCGAGGTCTTCGCCGGTCCGGCTTCAGATCGCCGCGATTGGCGTGGACACCGGATTGATGGATCTCGGGTTGCGGACCGACGGATCGATGGAGGTGCCACCGCACGGGTTCCCCGCCGGTTGGTACACCGGTGCGCCGACCCCGGGTGAGCTGGGTCCGGCGATCATCGCAGGTCATATCGATATGAATGGGCCGGGGGTTTTCTACCGGCTGCACATCATGAAGCCAGGGAACCTGGTCACAATCACGCGGGCGGACCGCAGCAAGGCAGTGTTCCGTGTCACGGAGGTTGGGCAGTTTCCCAAAGCCCATTTCCCCACTGACCGCGTGTACGGCAACCTCGACCACGCAGGATTGCGGCTCATCACCTGCGGCGGGACCTTTGACAGCCAATCGGGGCACTACGAAGACAACATCGTCGTCTTCGCCGACCTCATTGACAGCTCGCCTCCCTCGTCGGCTGCCCAGGGATAACGTCGTCCCCGACAGGGGAAGCGCGGTGGGTCAGAACGGCCTCAAAGGTTCTTCTCAAAAACCAGGCGCAGGCCGATGAGCGTCAGGTCGGGTTCGTGCTCGTCGATGGACTCACAAATCCCGGTCATCAGGTGCGACAGGCCGCCAGTGGCGATGACGACAGCATCGGCTCCGAGCTCCTTGGAGATCCGCGCAACCATCCCGTCGACCTGGGAGGCGAAGCCATAGACCAGACCGCTCTGTAGCGCCTCGACGGTGCTCTTGCCGATGACGAACTGCGGCTCGGTCAGCTCCACCTTGAACAGTCGTGCCGCCCGGGAGGCGAGGGCGTCGACGGAGATCTCCACGCCCGGAGCGAGGGCCCCGCCAAGGAACTCACCGTTGATGGAGACGACGTCGAAGTTCGTCGAGGTGCCGAAGTCGACGACGATGGCTGGACCGCCGTACAGGGTGTGGGCAGCGAGGGTGTTGACCACGCGGTCCGGGCCTACCTCGTTGGGGTTCTTCACGAGCAGCGGTACGCCGGTCTTCACGCCTGGACCGACCACGACGGTGGGGACGTTGCCGAAGTACCGCTGGAACATCTGCCGAAGCTGGTCAAGGACCTGCGGGACGGTCGAGCAAACGGCCACGCCGTCGGGCTCCGGATGCCCGGCGAGCAGACCGCGGAACAGCAGGGCCAGCTCGTCGGCGGTGACGCGGGCGTCGGTGCGCAGCCGGTAGCTGGCGAACAGGTGCTCACCGTCGAACAGTCCCAGGACGATGTTGGTGTTGCCGACATCGACGGTGAGCAGCACCTCAGACCGCCAGGGTGAGGTCGAGGCCCAGGTCGAGGACAGCTGCGGAGTGCGTGAGAGCACCGATGGACAGGTAGTCGACGCCGGTCTCGGCGACCGCCCGTGCACGGTCGAGGGTCAGACCGCCGGAGGCTTCGGTGCGGACACCGGCCGCCGTGCACAGCGCGACAGAGGCGACCATGTCGGCCAGGGACATGTTGTCGAGCAGGACCAGGTCCGCACCCGCGGCAACGACGTCGGCCACCTGAGCGACGGTGTCGCACTCGACCTCGACGTCGAGGTCGGGCCAGAGCTCGCGAACCGCCCGGAAGGCTGGCGCCACGCCACCGGCGGCGACGACGTGGTTGTCCTTGACGAGGGCAGCGTCGGACAGCGACATCCGATGGTTGACGCCGCCGCCGATGACGACCGCGGCTTTCTCGAGGGCCCGCAGGCCGGGGGTGGTCTTGCGGGTGTCACGGATCCGCGCGCCGGTGCCGGCGACGGCGGCGACCCACGCAGCCGTCGCGGTAGCGACGCCCGACAGGTGGCACAGCAGGTTGAGAGCGGACCGCTCGCCGGTCAGCAGGGTGCGAACCGGTCCGCTCATCTGCAGGACGATCTGCCCTGCCGCAGCCGGTCCGTCCACCCCGACGACATCCCACGTGACGGGCCCGACCACCTCGATGCAGGCCATCGCCACACCGAGGCCGGCGACGACACCGGGCGCGCGGGGGACGAAGGCCGCCGTACCCATGAGGGTCTCGGGGACGGTGGCAGTGCTCGTGACGTCGACCCCACCAGCGAGGTCCTCAGCGACGGTACGCCGTGCGAGGTCCTCCACGGCGTCGGCGTCCAGCCCGCCGAGGGCCGTCCGGGTGGCGTCCGAAAGGGTCACGCGTCAGTCCTGCACGGCTTCGTAACGGGTGCCGTCAAGGGTGGTGACGAGGTGGCCGCGCCAGGCCTCGGACGGAAGCGGGAAGTCCTCGCGCCAGTGCGCGCCACGGGTCTCCTCGCGGCGGGCGGCAGCCGCGACGAGGGCGCTCGCAACAGCATGCAGGCCAGTCGCCTCCCAGGCCGCAGGGGACGGCGCGGCCGAGGCGCGCTCCTGAAGAACAAGAAGCGCCTTTCCCGTCGCAGCAAGGGAATTGGCGGACCGCAGAACACCCGCGCCCTCGGTCATGGTGCGGGTCAGCTCGCCGCGGGTCGCCGGGTCGAGAAGCACCGTGTCGCGGCCCTGACGGACGACCTCGCCCTGCTCGGGAAGGCGGCGCAGGAGGTCCTCACCAATCCGGCCGGCGAAGACAAGGCCTTCGAGCAGCGAGTTGGACGCGAGTCGGTTCGCCCCGTGTACGCCGGTACAGGCCACCTCCCCGCAGGCGTAGAGACCTGGGACGGAGGTGTGCCCGTTGAGGTCGGTGCGGACCCCGCCACTCGCGTAGTGGGCCGCGGGCGCAACCGGGATGAGGTCGACGAGGGGGTCGATGCCGGCCTCCCGGCAGCGGGCGACGATCGTCGGGAACCGGCCCTCGATGCCCTCGATGCTCCGGGCGTCGAGGAACACGTGATCGGTGTCGAGGGAGCTCATCCGGCGGGTGATGGCCTTGGCCACGACATCCCGCGGGGCGAGGTCGGCCAGCGGGTGGTCCTCGACCGTGATGACCCGCGCCCCGGCGGCGTCGACAAGGAAGGCACCTTCACCGCGGACCGCCTCGCTGATCAGCGGCTGCTGGCCGGTCGCTCCCGGGCCGAGCCAGAGGGCGGTCGGGTGGAACTGCACGAACTCCAGGTCGGTGACCTCCGCACCGGCCCGCAGCGCGAGGGCCACGCCGTCGCCGGTGGACACGCTCGGGTTGGTGGTGGAGGAGAAGACCTGGCCCATGCCGCCGGTCGCGAGCACGACCGCGCGGGCGTGCACTGCGCCGACGCCGTCCTGGGTGCCCTCCCCCAGGACGTGCAGGGTCAGCCCGGCCGTACGACCGTCTGCCGTGCGCAGCAGGTCCAGGACCAGGGCGTGCTCGATGACCTGGATCTTTGGATGGGCAAGGACAGCAGCAACCAGGGCCCGGGAGACCTCGGCACCGGTGGCGTCGCCGCCTGCGTGGACGATCCGGTCGCGGTGGTGGCCGCCCTCGCGGGTCAGCTGCAGCTCTCCGGACGCGTCGAGGTCGAAGGCGGCACCGAGCGCGATCAGCTCGCGCAGCCGGGCTGGACCCTCCTCGCACAGGACGCGTACGGCGGCGACGTCGCAGATGCCGACACCCGCCTCGAGGGTGTCGAGCAGGTGCTCCTGAGGGGAGTCATCAGCACCGAGCGCGGCGGCGACTCCGCCCTGCGCCCAGCGGGTCGAGCCGTCGTCAACGCGCACCTTGGTGACCACCAGGACCCGGCCGGCCCGGGTGGCATGCAGAGCAGTCATCAGCCCGGCCACACCTGACCCGACCACGACGACGTCGGTCTCGACGATCCAGCCCGGGTCTGGACAGAACAGCCGGGTCGCTCGCGACATCTAGCGGCCCTTCAGGGGAAGGTTGTCGAGCAGTCGGGTACCGCCCACTTTCGCGGCGACGACGAGCAGGTCACCGTCGGGTGCCACCTCGAAGGTCGTGGAGTCCACACGTTCGAGGTAGTCAAGGTGCGCCTCGGTGCCGACGAACAGTGCGCGCCCGGCCTCCGGGTCGCGCAGCTGGAGGGCCTGGGAGAGCAGCAGTGCCGTGGGCCTGTCCTGCGGGCTCAGGTAGCGGTTGCGGCTGGACAGGGCAAGACCGTCGGGCTCGCGCACGGTCGGAACGGCCAGGACACTGACTGGTACGTCCAGGTCGTCGACCATGCGCCGGATCGCCGCGAGCTGCTGTGCGTCCTTCTGCCCGAACAGCGCGACATCAGGTTGCGTGAGGTGCATCAGCTTGAGTACGACGGTGAGGACACCATCGAAGTGACCGGGGCGCACGGCGCCCTCGAGAACGGTCCCGAGGCGTCCTGCCGAGACCCCGACCACCGCCTCGCGCGCGAAGACGTCGTCCGGGGTCGGGGTGAAGACCAGGTCCGCGCCCGCTGCCTCGCACAGAGTGAGGTCGGCGTCCAGGGTGCGGGGGTAGCGGTCGAGGTCCTCCCCGGCACCGAACTGCCGCGGGTTGATGAAGATCGTCACGATGACGCTGTCAGCGACCTGTCGGGCCTGCCGTATCAGCTCGGCATGGCCATCGTGCAGGGCACCCATCGTCATGACCACGGCGACGCGGCCACGCAACGGCTTGCGGGCGACCTGCAGCTGCTCGCGGGTGGACGCGACAACCATCCGGAGCTGGTCCTCGCCGGTCATGCGGGCACGCCCGAGCCGAGCGCGACAAGCAGGCCCTCCGCCTGGTCGGCTCGCAGCCGTCCCGACGTGAGGGCCCGGTCGGCGGTGAGGCGGGCCAACGCGAGGTAGCTGGGGCGCACGTCGTCGGGCAGGACGCTCAGGTGGGCGGCGACGGTGCCGGCGTCGCCTCGGCTCACCGGTCCGGTCAGGGCCGCGTCACCGGACCGCAGCGCTGCGTCGAGGGCAGCGCCCAACAGGGGGCCGAGGACGGCTGCGGGGTCCTCGACGCCAGCCTGTCGGAGTAGGTCAGCGGCGCTGACGACCAGCGTGACCAGGTGGTTCGCACCGTGCGCCAGGGCCGCGTGCCACAGCGGGCGAAGCTGCTCGCTGACCCAGACCGGTTCGCCGCCCATCTCCAGGACGAGGGCTTCGGCGATGGGGCGCAGCACCTCGGGGGCGGTGACGCCGAAGCTGGCACCGGTCAGCCGGGCCAGGTCGACCTCGTTGCCCGCAAAGGGCAGCACCGGGTGCAGCGCGAGCGGCAGGGTCCCGCGGGCGGGCTCGAGGACGGCCAGACCGTGCCGGCCGCTGGTGTGGACGACGAGTTGACCGGGCTGGAAGGCCTCCACGGCGGCCAGGCCCTGTACGAGGTCGGCCAGCGCGTCGTCTGTAACGGTCAGCAGCACGAGCGTGCAGGCGCGCACGACCTGCTCGGGCGCTAGGACCGGTACTCCGGGGAGCAGGGCTGCGGCTCGGGCCCTGGAGGCGGCACTGACGGCACTGGCGGCCACCACGTCGTGGCCGGCGCGGAGCAAGGCCGCACCGAGGACGGTACCGACGCGGCCGGTGCCGACGACGCCGACCCGCAGCCGGGCAGCATCAGGTCGCGTGTGCGCGTTCATCAGGGGCCGTTCCAGTCCATCGGAGGGGTACCGGACGTGCTCTGGGGAGCGTAACGCTGTGGGGCCGACGCGCAATGAGGTGTGGTGCGCGTCACGGGCTCAGCCCCGGATGTCAGCCTCGAAGGTCGGCGCCTCGCGCGCTGCGCGGGTCCCGTCCGGCCACTCCACCGGACTCCAGGACGGTTTGGGTACAGCGGCTGCCCGCGAGCAGCCGACCGTCAGCGTCGAACAGCTCGGCGGAGCAGAACACCAGCCTGCGGGTACGGGTGATGACCAGGCCTTTGGCCGTCAGCAGACCGGGACGTGTCGTCCGGTAGAACTCCACCCTCAGGTCAGCGGTCAGGAACACCTCGTCGTCGGTCAGCACGGACCAGGTTGCGCCGCCCATGGCGGAGTCGAGGATCGTGGTGACCATGCCGCCGTGGATGACCTGCCCCGATGCGGTCGGGAAGCCGTACTCGGGCGTCGCCTCCCAGGTAAGCAACGAGCGCCCGTCCACGCGCTCGAGGACAGCCATCCCTAGGGTCTGACCGATGTGCACAGGTTCCGTCACACCCGCGATGCTGCCACGACTTCGGTGGCGGGACGCATGGCAGGCCGCGCTGTACGGCACCGACGGCTTCTTCCTCCGGAACAACCCGGCCGACCATTTCCGCACCAATGTCGCCGTTCCGCTCTTCACCCAGGTGGTACGCCGGTTGGCTGACCTCGTCGACTACGCGCTGGGCTTCCCCGACCCGTTCGACGTCGTCGACATGGGCGCCGGCCGCGGGCAGCTGCTACTCGCCCTGGACGACGTGCCCGCCCGGTGGCGCCTCACGGGTGTGGACGTCGCCGACGCCGACGTGCCGTTCCGGTGGGTGCACGAGATTCCAGAGGTGACAGGCCTTCTGGTCGCCAACGAGTGGCTGGACAGCGTGCCGGTCGACGTGTTGCAGGACGGCCGGCTCGTGCACGTCGCGGCCGACGGGAGCGAGTCACGCGGCCAACGGGTCGAGGACCCGTGGGCCACTCGCTGGTGGCCCCAGGGTGGGCGCGTCGAAGTGGGCTTACCCCGCGACCAGGCGTGGGCACGGGCTGTCTCACGGGTCACCCGGGGCGTTGCCGTGGCGATCGACTACGGGCACACCCTGCCGGACCGGCGGTCGACGCTGACCGGTTACCGGGACGGCCGCCAGGTGCCTGCCGTCCCCGACGGGAGCTGCGACCTCACCGCCCACGTCGCCCTCGACGCCTGCGCGGACGCCACGGGTGCCCGCCTGCTCCTACAGCGCGAGGCCCTGTCAGCGCTGGGGATCAGCGCCGCGCTGCCCTCGGCCACGGACCCGTCGTACGCGAGGAGGTTGCAACGGTCCTCGCAGGCGCGGGAGCTGCTCGATCCTGACGGGCTGGGCGGCTTCGGCTGGCTGGTGCAGACGGTCGGCGTCGACGCTGCTTGGATGCCCTGGTGAACACCGAGCGCACGACGGTCGCAGGGATCGGCGCCGCTGCGGGCCCGTCGGACATCACCCTGGAGCTCGGCGCCCACCACCCGTCCACGCACGGGTCGCTTCGGCTCCGCCTGGAGCTCGACGGTACGACGGTGCTGGCCGCCGAGCCGATCGTCGGGGCCCTGCACCGCGGAGCCGAGAAGCTGTTCGAGGCGCGCGACTACCGGCAGGTCCTGATGCTCGCCAACCGGCACGACTGGCTGGCAGCGTTCAACAACGAGGTCGGTGTCGCCCTTGCCGTCGAGCGAATGCTGGGTATGGAGGTGCCGCCACGGGCCACCTGGCTGCGCACGCTACTGGCGGAGGTGAACCGGGTGCTGTCGCACCTGATGTTCCTGGGCTACCTCGACCCCGCCTTCGTGGCCCTGCGCGAGGTGCTGCAGGCTGTGCTCGAAGAGGCGACCGGCGGCCGCATCCACGTCGTCTACACCCGCGTCGGCGGGCTGCGTGAAGACGTTCCCGAGGGCTGGCCCGGACGCTGCAGGGACGCTGTGGCGACCGTCCGCGCCGGCTTGCCTTCACCCTCGCTGGGGGCTCTGTCCGGCCTGGGTGTGCTGACCGTTCCCGACGCCCTGTCCTATGGCGTCTCGGGCCCCGTCGCCCGAGCCTGCGGCCTCGACATGGACCTGCGCCGTGATGACCCGTACCTCGCTTATGCCTGCCTGGAGGTGCCGGTCGTCCTCGGTGCCGACGGCGACGCGGCCGCCCGATTCGGCTGTCTGCTCGACCAGGTCACCGTCTCGCTCGACGTCATCGACGCCTGCCTGTCCCGGCTGCCCGCTGGCCCGGTGAACGTGAAGCTGCCCAAGACGGTACGGGCCCCGCAGGGGACGACGTACTCCTGGACCGAGGCCCCCTCGGGAGTGGCCGGCTACTACCTGGTGTCCCGCGGCGCCTCGACGCCGTGGCGGCTGGCGATGCGGACCGCGTCGTTCAACAACGTGTCGGCGCTGCCCGCGGTGCTGCCAGGTCTGCAGGTGCGGGACCTGCCCGCGGTCCTCGCGTCGTTCTTCTTCGTTGTCGGCGACATCGACAAGTAGTCGACGCTAGGCCTGCAGGTAGGAGGTGAACTTCGCCCGCAGCAGGGGCTCCTCGTCACCGAGGTCCTTCCCCATCAGCTCGCGGACGATCTCGACGGCATCGCTGATGGAGCCGGTGAGCCCACCGCCGGAGCCGTCCTCGGTGGCGAAGGACGCCGAACTGCGCAGGTGCTTCACGATGTCCCAGAAGAAGCCGAGATCGTGGGCGGCCCGGGCCTTGTCGAAAGCCCGCTGCCGGAGGTCGTCGGTACTGAGGGAGTCCAGATCGCTGGTCATGCGCGCAACCTAGTCTGGTCTGGGAGCTCAGGGGTTCGACACGACCGCTCGAGCAGCAGCGCGGCACCGGTCAGCAGCAGGCAGGCCCCCGCTGAGAGGGCAGCGACGAGGGCGTTGGAGGCGGCGATGCGCAACCCGGAGTGCTGCAGGAACCAGACCAGCAGGCCGGTGTAGAGCCCGGCCAGCAGGGCGCCAGCAGCCGAGGAGGCCTTGGCGAGGACCAGCGCCCGGGCCACCTGGAGTGGGTGCATTGCACGGCCTCGGGAGCGCCCCGACACCTTGTCGCGGACCACCCGGGACAGGCCGGCCTCGAACAGGGCGATGAGGAAGGCGGTGACCGGCGCCAGGTAGGGCAACGACAACAGGTCGCCAGTGCGCAGGTTGATCGCGA
>JAYUBO010000051.1:0-16185 GCA_043740815.1 Frankiales bacterium
AAGAAGTACGGCCTGAAGAAGGCCCGCAAGGCGCCGCAGTACTCCAAGCGCTAGCCAGCGCGCGGGCGCGCTTGTCGTCAGCGCGGGCGCTTGTCGTCAGAAGAGAGCCCGTTCGAGGCGGCTTCCCGGTCGGGGGCCGCCTCTCGGCATGCCGGGACCTGTACGTAAGGAGACACATGGCACGGCTGTTCGGAACCGACGGCATCAGAGGGCTCGCGAACGGCACTGCGCTGACCCCTGAGCTGACCATGCAGCTGGCTGGGGTGGCGGGTGCGCAAGCTCGAGCGGACCACACCGGACCCGGACGGCCGATGGTCGTGGTGGGTCGGGACTCGCGCCCGTCGGGGGAGATGCTGGAGGCGGCTGCGGTGGCGGGCTTCACCAGCGTCGGTTGCGACGTGTCCCGCCTGGGCGTGGTCCCGACCCCGCTGGTGGCCCATGCGACCGACCGTTGGCACGCCGTCCTCGGTCTGGCGATCACCGCCTCGCACAACCCGATGCCCGACAACGGGCTCAAGTTGTTCGCTAGCGGCGGCCGTAAGCTCACCGACGCCCAAGAGGACGCGCTCGAGCGCGGCCTGCGGCAGCCGTGTCCGCGAGTGACGGGCCATGACATCGGTCGGTCCCACGCAGACGGCCGAACGGCCAGGGTCGAGGCCTACCTGGGGGACCTGCTGGCCACGGTCGGCAGCCTCGAGGGGCTGCACGTCGTCGTCGACGGCGCCCAAGGAGCGGCCTGCGAGCTGGCCCCGGAGGCGTACCGCCGGGCCGGTGCCACGGTCACCGCGATGCACTGCGACGCCGACGGCTATGCGATCAACGACGGCTGCGGGGCGACCCACCCGGAGTCCCTGGCGAAGGCCGTGGTCGAGGTCGGCGCCGACCTGGGGATCGCGCACGACGGTGACGCGGACCGTTGCATCGTGGTGGATGCCACCGGCCGGGTCCTCAACGGCGACCAGGTCCTGGGGCTGCTGGCGCTTGCCCGCAAGCAGGCCAGCCTGCCTGGCAGTGACGTGCTTGTCGCGACCGTGATGAGCAACCTCGGGCTGGTACAGGCCATGACTGTTGCCGGCGTCGAGGTGGTGCGGACCGCGGTCGGGGACCGGTATGTGCTCGAGGCGATGCTCGCAGGCGGCCACCCGCTGGGCGGTGAGCAGAGCGGCCACGTCGTGATGCTGGACCACGCGACCACCGGTGACGGGCTGCTCACGGCACTACAGGTAATGGACCAAGTGGTGCGCAGTGGACGATCGGTCGCGGAACTCGCGGATATCGTGAGGCTGCTGCCGCAAGTGCTGGTCAACGTGACCGCGCCGCGCACGCGAGCCACCGACGAGGACGTGCTGGTGGCCGTGGTGCGAGAGCAGGCGCAGCTAGCCGACACGGGCCGGGTTCTGCTGCGACCCTCTGGCACCGAGCCGTTGGTGCGCGTGATGGTCGAGGCGCCCACGCAGGGGCAGGCCACTGCCGTTGCGGCTCGGCTGGCGTCGGTCGTCGCACCCGACTGATCACCTCGAGCGGGTACCGCGAGCGGAGGTGGATGTCCGGACCCGCGCGCCTGGCACACAAACGCCTAGGGTCAGGCGGCATGAGGAACCTCACCGCGGGCGAGGCCCGCGCCAGGGCATCGGTGCTTGACGTCACGTCGTACGACATCGAGCTCGACCTGACGCATGGGGACACCTGGTTCTGGTCGACGACGGTGGTGCGGTTCCGGGCCACCGAGGGGGCAGCGACGTTCCTGGAGCTGGACTGCCTGACGACGGTCGTTGCGACCCTCGATGGTCGGCCGATCACCATGAGTGCCAACCGCTTCGCGCTCGACGGGCTCGGCGGTGAGCACGAGGTCACGGTCGTCGCGCGCTGCGCCTACACCCGCACCGGTGAGGGCCTGCACCGCTTCCAGGACCCGGCGGACGACGAGGTCTACGTCTACGGGCAGGCGTTCCTGGACGACGCGCAGCGGTTCTTCGCCTGCTTCGACCAGCCCGACCTGAAAGCGGTCTACCGGCTGACGGTGACCGCCCCCGAGGGGCACGTGGTCCGGTCCAACACCCGAGGGACCCCCAGCAGCACCGGCAGCACCGGCAGCACCGTGCACGTGTTCGCCGAGACGGTCCCGCTCTCGACGTACCACCTGACGTTGGCTGCCGGACCGTGGCACGGGCAGACGGTGTGGCACGACGGCATCGAGCTGGGCGTGTGGTGTCGGGCGTCGCTAGCCGAGCACCTGGAGGCCGACGAGCTGTTCGACATCACCCGGCAGTGCTTTGACCTGCAGCAGCAGGCCTTCGGGGTGCGCTACCCGTTCGGCGACAGCTACGACCAGGTCTTCGTGCCGGAGTTCAACGCCGGCGCCATGGAGAACCCGGGGATGGTGACGTTCAGCGACGAGGGCTTCATCTACCGGTCGAGGACCACCGAGGGCAACCGCCGGCTGCGGGCGCAGGTGATCGCGCACGAGATGGCGCACATGTGGTTCGGCAACCTCGTGACGATGCGCTGGTGGGACGGGATCTGGCTCAATGAGTCGTTCGCGGAGTTCATGGGCTTGCACACCATCGAGCAGGGGACCCGGTTCGAGGGCGCCTGGAGCGACTTCTGTCTGGGGCGCAAAGCCTGGGGGTACCGCGCGGACCAACTGCCTACGACCCACCCGGTGGCGGGCGAGGTCGCCGACAACCGGGAAGCGCTGCTCAACTTCGATGGGATCTCCTATGCAAAGGGTGCATCGGTCCTGCGACAGCTGGTCGCCTTCGTCGGCGAGGAGAGCTTCTTCAGCGGCCTACGGGCCTACCTCGACACCTACGCCTTCGGTAACACCGACCTGAGCGACCTGCTCGCCGAGCTGGAGCGCGCCAGCGGTCGTGACCTCACCGAGTGGGCCCGCTCCTGGCTGCAGACGAGTGGCGTTGCCACCTTGCGGCCGCGCTGGTCAGGTGCGGACCTGGTCGTGGTCCAGGACGCGGAGGTGCTGCGCGACCACGTGATGGAGATCGGCTGCTACGACCTGCGCGACGGGGTGCTGCAGCTGCGCCAGCGCCGGCAGGTCGAGGTGGCAGGACAGGAGACCGTCGTACCCGAGCTGGACCGGGCCGACCTGGTCCTGCTCAACGACCGAGACCTGACGTTCGCCAAGATCCGCTTCGACGACCGCTCTTTGGCCACCGTCCTCGCCGACCTTCGGCTGCTCGCCGACCCGTTGGCCCGGGCGCTGTGCTGGGGCGCGCTGTGGGATGCGGTCCGCGACGGAGAGCTGCCCGCTCGGCAGCATGTCGCGGCGGTGTTGCGGGGGGTCGTCGCCGAGAGTGACCCGTCGCTGGTCCAGACCCTGCTCGGCCAGGCGCTTCGCTCGGCCACCAGCTTCGCGCCGGTCCAAGAGCAGGACGAGCTCGTCGCCGACGTCGTCCGGGCGTGCTGGGACGCTGAGGTCGAGGCGGGCAGCGACCTGCAGCTGGTCCGGGTGCGCGCTGCCGTACAGGCAATGACCGACACCCACCGGCTGCGGGACCTGCTGACCGGCACCTCCGTCCCTGAGGGTCTGGTCGTCGACAACGAGCTGCGCTGGCACGTCGTGCGCCGAGCCGCAGCGCTCGGGGAACTCGACGCGGCCGGCATCGACCGCGAGCTGGCGGCCGACCGTACGGCGAGCGGGCAGCTGCAGGCTGAGGCGGCTCTCGCGGCCCTGCCCGACGCCGACGCCAAGCGGCGCAGCTGGGAGACCGCCGTCAGCGGCCAGGCCACCAACGCCCAGGTGCGGGCCATCGGAAGCGGCTTCTGGCAACGCCACCAGCTCGAGCTGCTGCACCCGTACGCCGAGCGTTACCTCGCGGACCTGCAGGGGCTCTCGGACCGGGTGTCGCCGCAGCTCGCCACCGCCCTCGCCACCGAGCTGTTCCCATCCGTGCTCATCACCCCGGAGGTATTGGCCAGCGTCCGTCGCGAGGTGACTCGCAAGCGACTGCCCGTCGGCATCTGGCGGGCCCTGCTCGAGCGGGAGGACGACCTGCGCCGCGCCTTGCACGCCCAGCAAAGTGGCCGACAGCTAGCCTGAACGCATGTGCGGCATCGTGGGCTACGTCGGGGGGCAGGACGCCCTGGAGGTGGTCCTGGGTGGTCTGAGGCGGCTGGAGTACCGCGGCTACGACAGCGCCGGGGTCGCGGTTCTTAGCGCCGAGGGGGTCCTCACGGTCGAGCGCAAGGCCGGCAAGCTGGCCAACCTGGAGAAGGAGATCGCCGGCCTCTCGCTGCCTGGGACGCTCGGGATCGGCCACACCCGCTGGGCGACGCACGGGCCGCCGACGGACCACAACGCCCACCCCCACCTGGACTGCTCCGGTGCGGTGGCCGTGGTGCACAACGGCACCATCGAGAACTTCGAGGTCCTCGTCGCGGGCCTCGAGCAGCGCGGCCACGAGCGCCGCTCCGACACAGACACCGAGGTCGTCGCGCACCTCGTGGAGGAGCGCTACACCGGTGACCTCGCGGCCACGGTCCGGTCGATCTGCCGCGACCTGGAGGGCTCGTTCGTGCTGGTCGTGGCGCACCGCGACGAGCCGGACCTGGTCGTCGCGGCGCGCCGGAACCTGCCACTGGTCATCGGTCTCGGAGAGGGCGAGAACTTCGTCGGCTCCGATGTGACGGCCTTCATCGCCCACACCCGCGAGGCGCGCGCCGTCGAGCAGGACCAGGTCGTGGAGGTACGCCGGTCAGGGGTCACCGTCACCGACCTGGCGGGGACCGTGGTCGAGGGCGAGAGCTACCACGTCGACTGGGACACTGCCGCCGCCGAGAAGGGCGGCCACGAGTTCTTCATGCTCAAGGAGATCGAGGAGCAGCCGGCGGCGATCCGCGAAACCCTCGGCGGCCGGCTGCAGGAGGACGGGCTGCTGCACCTGGACGAGCTGTCGATGAGCCACGAGGACATCCGCGACATCGAGCAGGTGGTCATCATCGCCTGCGGTTCGTCCTACCATTCCGGTCTCGTCGGCAAGTACGCCCTCGAGCGCTGGGCCCGGCTGCCCGTGCAGGTCGAGATGGCGTCGGAGTTCCGCTACCGCGACCCGGTCATCGGGCGGTCGACCCTGGTCATCGCGGTCTCGCAGTCCGGCGAGACCGCCGACACGCTCGAAGCCGTTCGCCATGCGCGCTCGCTACGCGCCAAGGTCCTGGCCGTGACCAACACCATCGGGTCGACCATCAGCAGGGAGAGCGACGCGGCGCTCTACACCCGCGGTGGACCCGAGGTCGCGGTGGCCTCGACGAAGGCCGTCATGGCGCAGATGATCGCCATGTACCTCGTGGGGCTCTACCTCGCCCAGGTCCGCGGGACGCGGGACCCGGACGAGGTCCGTGCGCACCTGGCAGACCTGAGCGAGGTCCCCGACCTGGTTCAGGAGGTGCTCGACCGGATGGGTCCGGTCCGCACGTTGGCGCGGTCCCTCGCGACCGAGGATCGGGTGTTGTTCCTCGGGCGGCACGTCGGCTACCCGATGGCACTGGAGGGTGCCCTCAAGCTCAAGGAGCTCGCCTACATCAGCGCCGAGGGCTTCCCCGCAGGGGAAATCAAACATGGCCCCATCGCGCTGATCGAGCAGGGCACGCCGGTCATCGTGATCGCCCCCCGGCATGCCCTGCAGGCCAAGCTCATCAACAACGTGCAGGAGGTGCGCGCCCGCGGGGCCCGCACGATCGTGATCGCGACCGACGGGGACGAGAGCGTGACTCCCTACGCCGACACCGTGATCCGAATCCCCGACACCAAGTCGCTGCTCACGCCGCTGCTCACGATCGTCCCCCTGCAGGTGCTGTCGGCTGCCGTCGCGATGGCCCGTGGGCTCGACGTCGACCAGCCGAGGAACCTCGCGAAGTCCGTCACCGTCGAGTGACGCCCGGATGATCGTCGGGGTAGGGGTGGACGTGGTCGAGGTGGCGCGGCTCGCTCGTGCCCTGGAACGCACGCCCTCGCTGCGGGCCCGGCTGTTCACCCCCGCCGAGCAGCAGGTCACCCGGATCGAGTCGTTGGCGGCCCGCTTCGCGACCAAGGAGGCGGTCGCCAAGGTCCTCGGCGCGCCGGGCCTGCCCTGGGTCGGTGTGGAGGTCCTGTCCGCCGAGTCGGGACGGCCGTCGCTGGTCGTGCACGGCGCCGTGGCATCGGCGGCGGCGGAGCTGGGCATCACCGACTGGCACCTTTCGCTGTCGCACGATGGTGGCTTCGCGACCGCTTTCGTGATCGGGGAGAGCCGGATCCTGGAGAGCTCATGAGGTCCGCCCACACGGTCGCCCAGGTCCGCGCCGCCGAGGAGCCGCTGCTGGCAGCCGGCGTACCCCTCATGGCTCGCGCCGCCACCGGTCTGGCCGTAGCGGTGGCCCGCCGGCTGCAGTTCGTCTACGGCGCCCGCGTGGTGCTTCTGGTCGGCTCCGGCAACAACGGCGCCGACGCGCTGTGGGCCGGTGCCTGGCTGGCCCGCCGTGGCTGCGGGGTCGTCGCCGTCCTCGCCGGGGACGCCGTACCTGATGCCCTGGCGGCGCTGCTTGCGGCCGGTGGTCGGACGGGAACACCGCAGGCCCTGGCCGGTGCCGATGTCGTGGTGGACGGTCTCGTCGGCATCGGCGGGCGCGGTCCGCTGCGCCCCGCCGCGGCTGCCCTGGTCGGGGCCCTCGGCGGTTGTCCTGTCATTGCCGTGGATGTGCCGTCCGGGGTCGACGCCGACACCGGAGCCGTAGGTGAGGTCGCCGTCCGCGCGGACGTCACTGTGACGTTCGGGACCCTCAAACCGGGGCTGCTGCTGGCCCGCGACAATGTCGGTGAGCTCGAGCTGGTCGAGGTCGGTCTCGTGCTCCCGGCTGCCGGGGTGGAGGCCCTCACCGACCTCGACGTCGCAGGGCTACTCCCGCGCGCGGACCGGGTCTGGGACAAGTACTCCCGAGGCGTGCTGGGGGTCTCGGCGGGCTCCCAGAGCTACACCGGGGCTGCCGTGCTGGCGGTCGGTGCGGCGCTGCGGGCAGGGGCGGGGATGGTGCGGTTCGCCGGTGCGGTGCACGCGGCTGACCAAGTGCGGCTGCGCTGGCCCGAGGCGGTCGTCACCGACGCCCGCGGCTCCTCGGTGGTGGACGTCGGCCGGGTGCAGGCCTGGGTCGTCGGCCCCGGCCTGGGGGCGCACGCGGACGAGACCGTCGAGGCCGTCCTGGCGCAGGACGTCCCGGTGCTCGTCGACGCCGACGCCCTCACGATCTGCGCGCGACACCCGTCCTGGCTCCGTGACCGCACCGCTCCTACGCTGCTCACGCCGCACGACCGCGAGTTCGCCCGGTTCGGTTACCAGGTCGCCGACGATCGCCTCGCGGCTGCCCGCCGGCTGTCCGCGACGCTCGGACTGTACGTCCTGCTCAAAGGTGACGCGACCGTCGTCGTGGGGCCCGACGGCCCAGCCCGGATCAACCTCACCGGCTCGCCCGTGCTCGCCACGGCCGGCTCAGGCGACGTGCTGTCGGGTGGGATCGGCGCGCTGCTCGCCCAGGGCCTCGACGTGCTCGACGCGGCCAGTGTCGGGGCCCACCTGCATGGGCTCGCCGGGGTCCTGTCAGCGGACGGCGCCTCCACCAGCGCCGGATTGCTGCTGGAGGCGTGGCCCGCTGCCGTCCGCGCTGTCGGTGCGCGACACTGAGCGCGTGAGATCCGCCGCCGTCGTCGACCTCGATGCGATCCGCGAGAACGTCGCGGTCCTGCGTGAGCACGCACCCGGCGCCGGGCTGATGGCGGTCGTCAAGGCTGACGGCTACGGCCACGGGCTGGTACCCAGCGCGCGGGCGGCCGTCGCGGGTGGCGCCGCGTGGCTCGGGGTGGCCTTCCTGGAGGAGGCGCTCGCGCTGCGGGCAGCAGGACTCGACGTCCCCGTGCTGGCCTGGTTGTTCGCGCCGGGGGAGGACCTCGCGCCGGCCGTCTCCGCGGGGGTCGACCTGGGGATCTACGACCTCGCCGAGCTGGCCCGTGCCCAACAGGCTGCCGTGATGACCGGCCGCCCGGCCCGGGTGCACCTGAAGGCCGACACGGGGCTGTCCCGCGGTGGCGCGACCCCCGACGCGTGGCCCGAACTGTGCGAGGGCGCAGCCAAGGCCGAAGCCGACGGGACCCTTGCGGTGACCGGGCTGTGGAGTCATTTCGCCTTCGCCGACGGTGGCCCCGACCATCCCGTGAACAGCCGGCAGAGCGTTGTCTTCGCGCAGGCGCTCGATGTCGCCGCCGCCGCGGGGCTGCGGCCCGAGGTCCGGCACCTGGCCAACTCGGCGGCGACGCTGACGGCGCCGTCGACGCACTACGACCTGGTACGCCCGGGGGTGTCGGTCTATGGGCTGTCACCCGTGCCGAGGCTCGGGTCACCTCGCGACTTCGGGCTGCGGCCGGCGATGTCGCTGCGTTCGCACGTCGCACTCACCAAACGGGTTCCTGCCGGTTCGGGCGTGAGCTACCTGCACCGCCATACGACGGCAGCCGAGACCACCCTGGCCCTGGTGCCGCTCGGTTACGCCGACGGCGTGCCCCGGGCTGCGACCAACACCGCCGAGGTCCTGCTCGGTGGACGCCGGCGACGCATCGCCGGAACCGTGTGCATGGACCAGTTCCTCCTCGATCTCGGCGACGACGAGGTGGCTGCCGGCGACGAGGTCGTGCTGTTCGGAGCGGGTGACGACGGCGAGCCGACGGCGCAGGAGTGGGCCGAGCGTCTCGGCACGATCGACTACGAGATCATCACGCGAGTCGGGGCACGCGTGCCACGCGTCTACGTCGGAGGTGATGTGTGAGCCGTCGTCGCCAGGTCGGTCTGCTAGGAGGCCTGGCCGGAGCGGTGGCCGTCGGAGCTGCCGCGGGACTGGCCGCAGAGCGCTACGCGGTCGGGCGCACCCGGCTTGCTCCGGATCCCGCTGCAGGGGAGGACTTCTTCGCCGCGGCCTCGGACCGGATCCGCCGGGTCGTAGCGGAGGACGGCGTCCCCCTGCACGTCGAGGAGGTCGGACCGGTCGACGCCGGCGTGAGCGTGGTGTTCTGTCACGGCTACACCCAGGAGCTCGCCGTCTGGCACTACCAGCGGGAGATGTTCAGCGAGGACAACCCCGGCAAGCTGGTCTTCTGGGACCAGCGCTCGCACGGCCGCAGCGGCCGCAGCAGCGCCAGGAACTCCACCATCGACCAGGTCGGTCGCGACCTCTATGCCGTCGTCCAGTCCTGCGCCCCACGTGGCAAGGTCGTCCTTGTCGGTCACTCGATGGGTGGCATGACGATCATGGCGCTCGCCGACCAACACCCCGAGCTGTTCGGCCCTCGGGTCGTCGGTGTGGCCCTGATCGGCACGTCGACGGGCAAGCTCGCCTCGGTCACCTTCGGGCTGCCACACGCTTTCGAGGCGGTCAACCGGCGGGTGCTTCCTTTCGTCACCCGAGGGATGCGGGGTCGACCGGCTGCCTTCGAGCGCGGCCGACGGCTGGGCACTGACTTGGCTTTCCTCGCGGCCCGCCGTACTGCGTTCGGGAGCGGTCACGCGAGCCCCGCTCACGTCGAGTTCGTCGAGCAGATGCTGGCACGGACGCCGGTTGATGTGATCGCGGAGTTCTATGACACGTTCATGGACCACGACAAGCTCGACCGGCTCGGCGTCCTCAACGACGTCGAGGCGCTCGTTCTCGTCGGGTCGCAGGACCGGCTCACCCCCGTCGAGCACTCCCGCGAGATCGCCGCGGCCGTGCCGACCGCGCAGCTCGTCGTCATCGAGGACGCGGGGCACATGGTGCAACTCGAGCGGCACGAGCTCGTCAACCTGCACCTGCGGGCGCTGCTACGGCGGGCGACCAGGGCGCACAGCCGATCGGCATGACCCTGACCGACGACATCAGGTCGTGTACGGCGTGCGCGTCCCTTGTCGCCACCCGCACGACCGTGGTGGTCGGATCGACGCCTCCCGGGGCGCGGCTGCTCGTGGTCGGCGAGGCGCCCGGGGCTCAGGAGGACCAGACGGGAGTGCCGTTCGTCGGCCGCAGCGGCCAGCTGCTCGACCGCCTGCTTGAGGAGGCCAGCCTGCCCCGGTCACGGGTCGCGGTGCTCAACACCGTCAAATGCCGCCCCCCGGACAACCGGGTTCCGACCCGGGTCGAGACGGCCAGCTGCCGGCCGTGGCTGACTGCTCAACTCGCCGTGCTGGAGCCCGCCCTGACGGTCACGCTGGGGTTGTCGGCGACCGCGTGGTTCCTCGGAAAGGTGACGCTGTCCTCGGTACGCGGCCGGGTCGTCGAGGTCGACGGACGACGGGTCCTGCCGACGTACCACCCGGCGGCTGCCTTGCGGGGGGGACCTCGCGGGGAGCCGCTGCGGCTGTTGCGGGAGGACCTTGCCCTGGCCGTCAGGACGGTGGGATGAGCGAGGTTGGGGTGGCTACCGTTCTGCGGACCGTCGAGGACACCCGCGCCTTTGGGCGGCAGTTGGCGGGACAGCTGCGGGCCGGCGACCTGGTGGTGCTCAGCGGACCCCTCGGTGCCGGTAAGACCGCCCTCACGCAAGGGATCGGTGAGGGCCTGGGGGTCACTGGGCGGGTCACGTCCCCGACCTTCGTGATCGCCCGGGCCCATCGCGGGCCACTGCCTTTGGTGCACGTCGACGCCTTCCGGCTGCGGGACGGTGGGCTCGACCTCAAGAACCTGGACGACCTCGAGCTCGACGAGGAGCTCGACCGGGCCGTGGTCGTGGTCGAGTGGGGCGAGGGCGTCGTGGAGGCGCTGTCCGACAGCCGCCTCGAGGTGGTGCTCGAGCGGCATGCCGACGACAGCCGCACCGCGACGGTCACGGGGGTCGGGCCGCGCTGGTCCTGACCAGGGGCACAGCAGCGGGCCGTCGGGGGGCGCGCAGCGTTTGGGTCTGGCTGCATGATCGGGCAGGATCACCGCGGAGCCCGTCACGAACCCAGGAGCCCTCGACCATGTCCTTGACGATTGCCAGCGTGCTCGCCGAGTCCGCGATCCGCTACCCCGACAACACGGCCGTCGTCCTCGGTGACCTGAAGCTGACCTATGCCCAGCTCTGGACCCACGCGAAGCAGTACGCCACGGTCCTGCGCGAGAAGGGAGTCGGCCCCGGTGACCGGGTCGCCCTGCTGCTCCCCAACACTCCGCACTTCCCGCTGGCCTACTTCGGCGCGATCGCCCTCGGAGCTGTCGCCGTACCAGTCCATGCGCTGTTGAAGGCCGAGGAGATCGAGTACGTCCTGAGTGACTCCGGCGCCACGGTGCTGGTCTGCGCGGCGCCGCTGCTCGGCGAGGGTGCCAAGGGCGCAGAGCTCGCCGGGGTGCCGGTGCTGGCCGTCATGGACGGTGGTGACGCCACCATCGAACGCATCGACGTCCTTGCCCTGACGGCCACCCCTATCGCCGGCTTCGAGCCCCGTGAGCCCTCCGACACGGCGGTGATCCTGTACACCTCGGGCACGACGGGCAAGCCCAAGGGCGCCGAGATCACGCACCTCAACATCACCATGAACGTCGTCGTCTCCGCCCAGCACTCGTTCGACATCAACGAACACGATGTCGTCCTCGGCTGCCTGCCGCTGTTCCACACCTTCGGCCAGACCTGCTGCATGAACACTGCCTTCTACGTCGGCGCGACCGTGGTCCTGCTGCCCCGTTTCGACGGGGCGGCCGCACTGGACCTGCTGGTGACCCAGAAGTGCACGATCTTCATGGGGGTCCCCACGATGTACGTCGGGCTGCTGGAGGCTGCCAAGAGCTCCGACGCCCGCCCGGCCCTGAAGTCGGCGCTGTCGGGTGGGGCGGCACTCCCCTTGGCGGTGCTGGAGAAGTTCACCGAGGTGTTCGGGACGCAGATCCTCGAGGGCTACGGTCTGACCGAGACCTCGCCGGTCGCGACGTTCAACCAGAAGGGCTTTGCCCCGGTTGCCGGGACCGTCGGCAAGACCATCTGGGGAGTCGAGCTCGAGGTCGCCCGCGCAGAGCTGGACGAGCGGATCGAGCTGCTCCCCACCGGTGAGCTCGGCGAGATCGTGGTCCGCGGCCACAACGTCTTCAAGGGCTACCTGAACAACCCGGAGGCGACAGCTGCCGCGATCGTCGACGGGTGGTTCCGCACCGGTGACCTCGGCACAAAGGACGCCGAGGGCTACGTCCGGATCCTCGACCGCAAGAAGGACATGGTCATCCGGGGTGGCTACAACGTCTACCCGCGCGATGTCGAGGAGGTCCTGCTCCGGCACCCCGGCGTCGGCCAGGTCGCCGTCATCGGGCTACCCGACGCACAGTACGGCGAGGAGATCTGCGCCGTCGTCGTCAAGGACGGCGAGGTCGCCGAGGACGAGCTGATCGCCTGGAGCAAGGGCCAGCTCGCGGCGTACAAGTACCCCCGGCGGGTGATCTTCGCGGAGGCGTTGCCACTGGGGCCGTCCGGCAAGGTCCTCAAGCGCGAGCTCGTCACCCAGTACAAGGTCTGACCGGCTCCGTCGCCGCGACCTGACTAGCCTGCACCCGTGCTCGCCCTCGTCCTGGACACCTCGACCCCTGCGGTGTCGGCTGGGCTGGTCCGTGACGGCGAGCTGCTTGCGGAGCATGTGGTGGTGGACGGCCGTCGGCACGGCGAGCTGCTGGCGGTCGGCATCCGCGAGGTCCTCAAGGCCGGCAGTCCGGACACGGTCGTTGTCGGCGTCGGCCCCGGCCCGTTCACCGGGCTCCGGGTCGGCATCATGAGCGCGGCAGCCTTCGGGTCCGCCCGGGGCCTGCCGGTTCTCGGCGTGTGCAGCCTCGACGGGCTCGCGGGTCCGTCCACGGCTGTCGTGACCGACGCCCGTCGTAAGGAGGTCTACTGGGCGGTGTACGACGAGACGGGTGCCCGTGTCGATGGGCCGCACGTCAGCTCTGTTCCTGAGGCGCAGCAGGCGATCTCGGGATGGCGGATCGTCGGCGACGGAGCGCAGCTGTACGGCTTTTCGACGGCGGACCAGCCCCGGTACCCCTCGGTTCTTGCCCTGGCCCTGGCCGCTCAGCGGTACGCACCGCTGCCGCTGACGCCGCTCTACCTGCGACGGCCCGACGCGGTGGAGCCGGGAGCGACGAAGAAGGTGACCGCGTGAGCGCCCGCGTCGTGGTGACGCTGGAGCGGTTCCGCTGGTGGCACGTGGAGCCGGTCCTGGTCCTGGAGCGGCAGCTGTTCGTGCCCGAGCCGTGGACGGCGCACCACTTCTGGTCCGAGCTCGGGCAGACCTCCTCTCGGCACTACGTCGTGGCCGTGAAAGGCGTCAGCGCCGACGACGCAGCAGGCGACCCGGAGGTCGTCGGCTACGCCGGGCTGTGCGACTACCCGGATGAAGCGTGCGTGCAGACGATGGCGGTCGGTCCGAGCCACCAGGGGCACGGGCTCGGGGCGCGCTTGCTGGGTGAGCTGCTGGACGAGGCCGCCAGGCGGGGGCAGCGGCGCACGCTGCTGGAGGTCCGTGCCGACAACGAGGTGGCCCAGCGGCTCTACACCCGGCACGGCTTCCGCCGGATCGGTGTGCGGCGCGGCTACTACCCGGGTGGAGTCGACGCCTGGGTGATGGAGCGGACCTAGAGTCGTCGCGTGCCGTTGGTTCTGGGAATCGAGACGTCCTGCGACGAGACCGGCGTCGGCATCGTCCGCGACCGGGTGCTGCTCGCTGACGAAGTGGCCTCCTCGGTAGCGGAGCACGCCCGTTTCGGGGGCGTCGTCCCGGAGGTCGCCTCCCGTGCCCATCTCGAGGCGATGGTCCCGACCGTCGACCGGGCCCTGGCCGCAGCGGGGGTGACCCTGGCGGACCTGGACGCGATCGCCGTCACCAGCGGTCCAGGGCTCGCCGGCGCCCTGCTCGTGGGGGTCGCGGCGGCGAAGGCCTACGCCCTGGCTCTCGAGCTCCCCCTGTACGGCGTGAACCACCTCGCCGCTCACGTGGCCGTGGACGTCCTCGAGCACGGCCCGCTGCCGGAGCCGGCCATCGCGCTGCTCGTCTCCGGCGGCCACTCGAGCCTGCTGCTGGTCGAGGACGTCACCCGGACCATGACCCCCCTGGGGCAGACCCTTGACGACGCGGCGGGCGAGGCCTTCGACAAGGTCGCCCGCCTGCTGGGGCTGGGTTTCCCTGGCGGTCCGGTCGTCGACCGGACCGCCCAGCTGGGCGACCCCCGCGCCATCGCCTTCCCGCGGTCGATGCTCACCGACCCGTCGTACGACGTGTCCTTCTCGGGGTTGAAGACCGCCGTTGCGAGGTGGGTTGAGAAGCAGGATGGGCCGATCCCGGTCGCGGATGTCTGCGCGAGCTTCCAGGAGGCAGTCGTCGACGTGCTGACAGCCAAGGCCGTGCGGGCCTGTCGTGACGTCGGGGTGGGGCACCTGCTGATCGGCGGCGGGGTAGCCGCCAACAGCCGACTGCGGGCGCTGGCTCAGCAGCGCTGCGACGCCGCCGGGATCGTGCTGCGGGTTCCGCGGCCGGGGCTGTGCACCGACAACGGGGCGATGGTGGCGGCCCTTGGCGACCGCCTGCTCGACGCTGGGATCGTCGCCTCTGCGCTCGACCTGCCTGCTGACAGCAGCATGCCGGTGGAACGCGTGGTCTGCTGACCGATGGTCACGACTGCCTGGGTCAGGCTGTTGCAGGGCTGGCACTCGGGGGGTTACAGTGCCAGTGGCACTCAGAGGGTCAGAGTGCCAACGAGGACCTGGCTCGACCCCCGCGACGGCGGGCCGCGTCGCTCACCCCACCGTATGAAGATGTTCCTGGAGGAACCGTGACCACTGCGACCAAGGTCGCCATCAAGCCGCTCGAGGACCGCATCGTGGTCCAGGCGGTCGAAGCTGAGACGACCACTGCGTCCGGCATCGTCATCCCCGACACGGCCAAGGAGAAGCCCCAGGAGGGCACCGTCCTGGCTGTGGGTCCCGGCCGGTTCGAGGACGGCGCCCGAGTGCCGCTCGACGTCAAGGTCGGCGACAAGGTGCTGTACAGCAAGTACGGCGGCACCGAGGTGAAGTACAACGGCGAGGAGTACCTCGTGCTCTCCGCGCGCGACGTGCTCGCCGTCATCGAGGGTTAAGGCCCGCACGTTCCACCGCTCTTCCGTACGACCAGCGACGCCCCGGCACCCCCCACGGGGCACCGGGGCGTCGTCGTACCAGCCTGCCGCATGACCGATGCACCACCGAGAGGATCCCTGCATGAGCAAGACCCTGAGCTTCTCCGAGGACGCCCGCCGCTCCCTGGAGCGCGGCGTGGACACCCTCGCCAACGCCGTCAAGGTGACCCTCGGCCCGAAGGGCCGCAACGTGGTCATCGGCAAGAAGTACGGCGGCCCGACCATCACGAACGACGGCGTCACCATCGCCCGCGAGATCGAGCTCGAGGACCCCTACGAGAACATGGGTGCCCAGCTCGCGAAGGAGGTCGCCACCAAGACCAACGACGTCGCCGGTGACGGCACCACCACCGCAACCGTCCTCGGCCAGGCGATGGTCCACGAGGGTCTGAAGGCCGTTTCCTCCGGCATCAACCCGATGGGCCTCAAGGCCGGCATCGACGCGGCCGTGGAGGCCGTCAGCGAGGCGCTGCTCAAGGCTGCCACGCCGATCGAGACGCCCGCCGAGATCGCTGCCGTCGCCTCCATCTCCGCCCAGGACCCGCGCGTCGGCGAGCTCGTCGCTGAGGCGATGGACAAGGTCGGCAAGGACGGCGTCATCACCGTCGAGGAGAGCAACACCACCGGCCTCGAGCTCGAGCTGACCGAGGGCATGCAGTTCGACAAGGGCTACATCAGCCCGTACTTCGTCACTGACCCCGAGCGGATGGAAGCCGACCTCGGTGAGGCGTACATCCTCATCAACAACGGCAAGATCTCGGCCATCGCCGACCTGTTGCCGCTGCTGGAGAAGGTCGTGCAGTCCGGCAAGCCGCTGCTGATCGTGGCCGAGGACATCGACGGCGAGGCCTTGTCGACGCTGGTCGTGAACAGCATCCGCAAGACGCTCAAGGTCGCCGCCGTGAAGGCCCCCGGCTTCGGGGACCGTCGCAAGGCCATGCTGCAGGACATCGCCATCCTCACCGGCGCGCAGGTGGTGTCGGCCGAGGTTGGCCTCAAGCTCGACCAGGTCGGCCTCGAGGTCCTCGGCACCGTTCGGACCGTGACCAT
>JAYUBO010000052.1:0-4545 GCA_043740815.1 Frankiales bacterium
GACCGGCCATCACGGCATCGCGATCTGCGCCAACGGTGCGGTGGTCTATGACCTGCACGCCGAGCAGGTCCTGGAGTCCTTCCTGCTCCCCTCCACCGTCGGGCGGGACGTCGCCCTGGCCCTGCGGGACGCGATCCCCGGAATTACTTTTGCGGTCGAGCCGCTGTGCCGGCCGTTCGCCCACGAGCCGGCGTACGTGCCCCGCTGGGACTCCGCGGACCCGCGCAGTACCGCGCACGTCGACGACCTGCTGTCCGCCGACGTGGTCAAGCTGCTCGCCCGTCACGAGGGCCTCGGGTCCGATGAGCTGCTCGCCGCCGCCGTCGCTGCGGTGGGCGACGCGGTGACCCTGACGCACTCCTCCTCTGACGGGCTGCTCGAGATCAGCGCCGCCGGAGTCTCCAAGGCCACCGGCCTGGCCCGTCTCGCCGCGGAGCGCGACATCCCCGCCGTCGACGTCGTGGCCTTCGGGGACATGCCCAACGACCTGCCGATGCTGACCTGGGCCGGCCTGGGCATCGCCGTGGCCAACGCCCACCCCTCGGTCCTCGAGATCGCCGACGAGGTCACGACGTCCAATGACGACGACGGTGTCGCCGAGGTCCTCGCCCGCTGGTTCTGACCCGCAGGTGGCTACAGGTACTGCCCCGTGCTGGAGTTCGGGCCCGAGGGCAGCGACCCTGGGGGCAGGGCTGCCTGGCCGCCCCGCATCTGCTCGAGCTGCACCCTGGCAGCCATCTGCTGCGCGAACAACGCCGTCTGGATCCCGTGGAACAGCCCCTCGAGCCACCCGACCAGCTGCGCCTGCGCGATGCGCAGCTCGGCATCGGAGGGGATGACGTCATCGGTGAAGGGCAGCGTGAGGCGCTCGAGCTCGTCGTGCAGCTCTGGGGCGAGCCCTTCCTCCAGCTCCTTGATCGAGCTCTGGTGGATCTCCCGCAGCCGGGTGCGGGCGGCATCGTCCAGAGGCGCGGTGCGGACCTCCTCGAGCAGCTGCTTGACCATTGAGCCGATGCGCATGACCTTCGCCGGCTGCTCCACCAGGTCGGAGGGGCTGCGCTCCTCCTCACCCGTCGCCTTGGGTAGGACGATCTGCTGGCCATCCTCCCCGACGAGGACGATGTTCTGGGGCTGACCGGCGTCGCTGTTCATGCGACCCATCCAAGCGCATACGTTGCCGGCATGGACATCCGAGGCCACTTCCCCGCCCTCGCCGAGGGGATCGCGCACTTCGACGACGCTCGGCAGGCCGCGGCCGACCTGCTTGGCGCGACGCGAGAGGGATCATTTTCGGCCAGTCGATGACGGCCAACAGCGGCTTGCCGACAAGGGGGTCGCGGTCTGGGCCGGCCACTACTACGCGATCGAGCGGATGACCTCTAGGGGTATGCCCGAAGGGGCCGTGCGTGCCGGTGTGGTCGGATACTCCTGCGACGACGACGTCGACCGCCTCCTGGAGACCCTGTGAACCCCGACATCGCCCGCAGCACGCACCGGACCCTCGAGCCCTACCACGCGATGGTCTACTTCGTCCCCGAGGCACAGCAGGAGTACGTCGCCCTCGGCCTGGACAGCAAGGCCAACCGGGCGGTGGGCTACTTCCCCGCACGGGCAGCCGCCATGGGTGCGGTGACCTGGCCGACGGTGCACGCGACCTTCTTCAACTTCTCCGCCGTCGCGGTCCAGTTCGGCATCACCGGCGTTTGGGATATCGCCTCGCCGGAGCAGGTGCTGGCCGCCCGGCTGCGCGGCGCCGACCGTGCCCTCAGCCGGCTCTGTGGCGACCAGACCGCCGACCTCGACGAAGCCGTCGCCCTGGCCCGCCGGGCCACAGAGGGATGTACGCCGTACGGGCGGCCGCTGTACGCCGCGCATGCGGCTCTGCCCTGGCCCGAGCCGTTGAACCTGCAGCTGTGGCACGCCATCACCTTGTTGCGGGAGTTCCGCGGGGACGGGCACCTTGCCGCGCTCGTCGGGGCCGGCCTGACCGGACTGGAGGCGGCCATCCTGCATGTCGCGATGCCCGGGTCCCCGTGGACCCGCCAGGCCCTGCAGGCCACCCGCGTCTACAGCGATCAGGAGTGGGATGCTGCCGTCGCCTCGCTCGGTGCACGCGGCTGGCTACATGCCGACGGGAGCCTGAGCGAGGACGGCACCGCCCGGCGCGAAGCCATCGAGCTGCTGACCGACGAGCTCGCCATGCCGGCGTGGGAGCGTATCGGCGAGGAGGGCGCGCAGCGGCTTCGCGACCTGGTCCGGCCCCTGAGCCAGGCGATCTCCGAGGCGGGCACCTTTGGCCGGATGGGTCCCGGTCTGTAGGCAGCCACCTGGGCGGGGTCAGCGGACCGCGAGTATGACCTTGCCGACGTGCGTCGACGCCTCGACGACCCGGTGGGCGTCGGCGGCTGCAGACAGTGGCAGCACCTGGTCGACGATCGGGCGCACGTCGCCGGCGGCGACCCAGGGCCAGACCCCCGCGAGGACGGCAGCGACGATGTCGGCCTTCTCGGTCGCCGGTCTGGCCCGCAACGAGGTCGCGCGCACCGAGGCCCGCTTCTGCATGAGCTGCCCCAGGTTGAGCTCGGCCGACACGCCACCCTGCATCCCGATGACGACCAGGCGGCCGTCCGTCGCCAGGGCCTCGACGTTGCGCGCGAGGTACGCCGCCCCCATGTTGTCCAAGATGACGTCGAAGGGCCCTGCCTCCACGAAGTCCTCGTCCCTGTAGAGGACGGCCTGGCTGGCGCCGAGAGCGAGGGCCCGGGCGGCCTTGTGCGTAGACCCGACAGTCACGACGACCTCGGCTCCGTGGCGGACGGCCAGCTGGATCGCCATCGTCCCGATTCCTGAGGTACCACCGTGCACGAGCAGCCGCTCGCCGGGCTGGAGGCCCGCGAGCCCGAAGACGTTGGACCAGACCGTGCACGCCACCTCGGGCAGCGCTGCCGCCTCGACGAGCGACACCCCTGAGGGGACGGGCAGCAGCTGCCCCACGGGGACGGCGACCTTCTCGGCGTAGCCGCCTCCTGACAGCAGAGCGCACACCTCGTCGCCGACAGCCCAGCCCGCGACTCCCGCACCGAGGGCACTGATGACGCCGCTGCACTCCAGCCCCGGGTACGGCGACGCGCCCGGCGGCGGGTTGTAAAACCCCTGGCGTTGAAGGAGGTCCGCCCGGTTCACCGCGGTGGCCGTCACGTCGACGAGGACCTCCCCTGGGCCGGCCACGGGGTCGTCCACCGTGGCGAGAGTAAGGACCTCAGGTCCGCCGTACGAGGGGAGGGTGATGGCCTGCATGGGTCTCACACTAGGAGTGGTCGGCGCTCGTTAAGGTCGGGAGGTGGCGTTCTACGAAGACCTGGGCAACGGACAGTTCGCCTCGACCGTGCACACCACCGGCCCCTGGGACCCTCGCTTCCAGCACGGCGGACCCCCCAGCGCGCTGCTCGGAAGGGCCGTCGAGCGGTACGCCCCCCGCGAGGACATGATGGTCGCTCGGATGACGGTCGAGATCCTCGGCGCCATCCCTGTTGCGGAGGTGGCGGTCACGGCTCGCCTGGTGCGCCCCGGGCGCAGCGTCGAGCTCCTGCAGTCCGTGATGTCACACGACGGTCGGGAGGTGGCGAGGGCCAGCGCCTGGCGGGTACGTCGGGTCCAGGGTGCCGACGTCGACAGCCGGGCCCGTCCGGCGCCGCCGCTACCCGCGCCGCAGCCGGAGCGGGCGGTCGCGGGCTGGGTCGCCGGCTACCTCCAGGCGATCGAGTGGCGCTTCACCGAAGGGCACCTCGTCGACCCCGGTCCCGCGGTGGGGTGGGGCCGGATGCGCGAGCCGCTGCTGGACGGGGAAAATCCCAGCCCGCTGACCCGGGTCCTGGTGCTTGCCGACTCCGGCAACGGGGTCTCCAGCGAGCTCGATATCCGGCAGTGGCAGTTCATCAACCCCGAGCTGACCGTGCACCTGCACAGGGAGGCCGTCGGGGAATGGGTCTGCCTCGATGCCTCGACCGTCGTCTCCCCGGGTGGGGTCGGCCTCGCCACGTCCTTGCTGTCCGACCAGCTGGGGCCGCTGGGGGTCGGCGCACAGTCGCTCCTGGTCGGCCCCCGCAGTTGAGCGCACCTGACCGGCCGGAAGCGTCGCTCGGCCAGGTCCCGGATAGCCAAGCGCATGGGTTAGCCGCGCACCCTCCGGCAGCGGCGGCCCAGCTCAGGGCTGACGGCCGTGCAGATTGCGGGGCGGGACCGTCACCGGTTCATGACCATCTGCGGACCGGTAGGGGAGCCGATCAACCCCGGGGCCAGCGACGGGACCCACACCACCGCAACCGCCAGCACGAGGGCGACGGCACCGACAACGCGAGCGAAACCGATGCCGTGTGACCAAAGCTTCTCCACGGCGACGGTCCCGGCCAGAACCAGCATCGCTGGAATGTTCATCACGCCGACAGCAATGAGGACGACGAAGAGCGCCCAGCAGCAACCGCCGCAGTAAGCACCGTGATGAGCGCCCGCAGCCAGGTCCCTGAAACGTCCGCTGTAGGAGCCGTA
>JAYUBO010000053.1:0-13930 GCA_043740815.1 Frankiales bacterium
GATGCCGACGACACCCAGCTTCGATGACCGGACCCGCCGCGAGTGGGACGCCTTTTGCAGCTACTCGCGGGCGTTCGCCGACGCGCTCGCCGCGCACGCCGCGGACGGGGCGTCCGTGCTGGTGCAGGACTACCACCTGTCGCTCGTACCGCAGCTGCTTCGCGAGCTGCGTCCCGACCTGCGGATCGGGCACTTCAGCCACACGCCGTGGGCGCCACCGGAGTACTTCCGGCTGCTACCCGACCGGATCGCCGTTGGTGTGCTGCGCGGTCTGCTCGGCGCCGACAGCGTCAGCTTCCACTCCGCACGCTGGGCCGACGCTTTTGGCCGCTGCTGCGTCGAAGTGCTCGGAGCGGTGTACGACGGGCAGCGCGTCACCGTCGACGGCCGTTCGACGTCGGTAGCCGTCCACCCGTTGGGGGTCGACGTGGACGAGCTGCGGTCGCGGGCGGCGAAGCCCGACGTGACCTCCCGACTCGCCGGCCTGCGCGCGCTCGTCGGAGACCGTCAGATGCTGCTGCGAGTCGACCGCACCGAGCTGAGCAAGAACATCGTGCGGGGGCTGGAGGCCTACCGGCTGCTGTTGCGGCGCTTCCCTGAGCATCGCGGGAGGGTCGTGCACCTGGCGTTCGCCTACCCGTCGCGGCACGACCTGCCGGAGTACCGGGAGTACACCGGGGCGGTGCAACGGCTGGCCCGGGAGGTCAACGAGGAGTTCGCCGCCGACGGCTGGCTGCCCGTGCACCTGGAGGTCCGTGACGACTACGCCCGGTCCCTGGCCGCGATGGCGCTCGCTGACGTGGTGCTCGTCAACCCACTGCGGGACGGGATGAACCTGGTCGCCAAGGAAGCCCCGGTCCTGTCCCAGGACGGGCTGTCGCTGGTGCTGTCCCGCGAGGCGGGCGCGGCGGATGAGCTGGGTCCGTGGGCCTACCTGGTCGGGCCGCTCGACGTGTCCGCGACCGCTGAGGCCCTGCACGCGGCCCTTGGCGACACGGACCGCACCGAGCGGACCGCCCAGCTGGTCGCCGCTGCGGCTGCGCACTCCCCCGCGTCCTGGCTCAGCGCCCAGCTGGCGGCCGTTGCCCGCTGAGTGGCGTCGACAGCGCGCCGATCCGGCGTACGCTCCCGCGGTGCTCGACCTGACCGCACGACTGCACCCGTCCGCGCTCGACCAGCGGCGGGGCATCGTTCGGCTGCACCCCGACGCCCTCGCGGCCCTCGGCTGCGCCCCGTGGGACGTGCTCGTGATGCACGGCGCCCGCACGACCGGGGGCCTGGTGGCGCTGTCACCGCCCGGTGCCGGGCAGCACGAGCTGCACTGCGACGAGCTCGTCCTGGGCAATCTCGGCGTGCCCGACGGCGCGACCATTCGGGTCGAGCGGGCCCCCGACAGCGAGGCCGTCACCGTGACCGTCAACGCCTCGGCCGAGGTCCTGGCGGCGGTCGAGCCGGAGATGCTCCGGACCGCCCTACTGGGCAAGGCCCTCACCACCGGCGACCAGGTGTCACTGCTCCCACAGGACCTGGCCCCGATGCCCGCGATCGACGTCGTCGCGACCCGCCGCTCGCTAGCCAACCGGCTCGGGCCGGCCTGGTCGACACTGCTGCTGGCGATCGCCGACATCACCCCGGCCGGACCGTCGCTTGTCACGATGGGCACGGTCGTGGGCTTCCAGGGCGGTACGTCGACGACCGGCAGCGCCACCCCCCTGGTCCTGCCGACCGGCTCGTCGGCCGGCGCACCCGTCGAGCTGCCCGGCCTTGACAAGCAGGTCGCCGCCCTGACGGAGTGGCTCGATCTGGGCTTCCACCAGCAGGACCTGCTAGCCAGGCTCGGCTCGGCGCCGCAGCTCGGCATCCTCGTCACCGGCGGTGCCGGATCTGGCAAGTCGGCCCTGGTCGAGGCTGTCACCGCCCGGCTCAACCTGCGCCTGGTCCGGGCGTGGGGACCGTCGATCGCGGGCCTGGAGGCGAGCGCGGCGGTCGCCCAGATCAAGGCGCTCGCCGAGACCAACTCCCAGGCAGGCAGCACCGTGCTGTTGTTCGAGGACGTCGACGCGCTCGTCCCCCGCGAGGGCGGCGAGCCGGTCGCGTCGTATTTCCTGGACGTGCTGCGGCAGGTCGTCAAGGTCGGGCGGCTCGCGGTCGTCTGCACCACCTCCCGCCCGGAACAGGTCAGCCCGTTGCTGCGGACCCCTGGCACCCTCGACCACGAGCTGTCCATCCCGCTACCCGACCGGGCCCAGCGGGTCGCGCTGCTGCAGCTGGCGGTCAAGAACGTCCCGCTGAAGCAGGACGTCGTCGTCGACGACCTCGCCGCCCGCACCCCCGGGTTCGTGGCCGCCGACCTGTTCGCGCTGGTCCGCGAGGCCGGCCTGCGCGCGGCCGCCCGGCAGACCTCCGCTCCGGCGCCGACGGTCTCCGCGGCCGACTTCACCGCGGCCCTGGAAGTGGTGCGGCCCACCGCGATGGGCGGCGCCCGGCTCGACGTCGCAGCCGTCAGCCTCGACGACGTGGGCGACATGGTCGAGGTGAAGGCAGCCGTCACCGAGGCCGTCCTGTGGCCGCTGATGTATCCCGACACCTTCGACCGCTTGGGCGTCGCCCCGCCACGGGGGCTGCTGCTCTACGGCCCACCCGGTTGCGGCAAGACCTTCCTGGTCAAGGCCATCGCCGGCTCCGGGCAGGCCAATGTCTTGTCCGTGAAGGGCGCCGAGCTGCTGTCGAAGTGGGTCGGTGAGTCCGAGAAGGCCGTCCGAGAGCTGTTCCGGCGGGCCCGCGAGGCGGCTCCGACGCTGATCTTCCTCGATGAGGTCGACGCGCTGGCTCCCACCCGCGGGCAGTCCACCGACGGCGGCACCACCGACCGGGTCGTCGCCGCCCTGCTCACCGAGCTGGACGGAGTGGAGCAGCTCCGGGACGTCGTCGTCATCGGCGCCACCAACCGGCCCGACCTGGTCGACCCGGCCCTGCTCCGGCCCGGGCGGCTCGAGCGCCTGGTCTACGTCCCCCCGCCGGACGCCGACGCCCGCACCGCGATCCTCAAGGCAGCGGTGAAGCATGTGCCCTTGGACCCGGCGGTCGACCTGGCTGAGCTGGGCCGGCGTACCGAGGGGTTCTCGGCGGCGGACTGTGCGGCCCTGGTGCGGGAGGCGGCGCTCACCGCGATGCGGGAGTCGATGACGGCGACGACCGTGGCGGCCGCGCACATGGCGACGGCGCTCACGACGGTCCGGCCGTCCCTCGACCCGGGCCAGGTCGCGTCGCTCGCGGCCTACGCGGACCGCCGAGCGGCGCTCTAGAAAGCCAGCTAGGACGTCACGGCGGCGAGCAGCTCCTGAAGCAGCGCGAGCACTCCTGGCGGCCCGGGAACGACGAGGTCGGCGCGCCGGCGCAGGTCCTCGGGCGCCTCAGGACTGTCACTGCACACCGTCAGCCCCGGCGTGCCCTGGGCCCGCAGCTCCTCCACCGCGGCGAAGGCCGGAAGGTCCCCCACGTCGTCGCCCGCGAACAGCACGGCGGCCCGGTCGCGCCCGAGCTCGCGCAGCGCCCGCCCCTTGTCGAATCCAGGCGGACGCAGCTCCAGCACCTGCCTTCCGAGGTGGACCTCCAGGCCGGGTACGCCGACCAGTGGCCGCAGTCGGGCCAGTGCCGCGGCCGGGTCCGGGGCGAGCCGGACGTGGACCACCAACGACTGCCCCTTGTCCTCCAGCCAGGCGCCGGGCTCGGCTACCAGCAGGGGCGGCACCACGGCGCGGGCGCGTTCCAGCGCCGGTGACGGCGGCGCCTGCTCCAGCTCTCCCGCGTGCCAGCGCTGCAGTCCGTACTGCCCCAGCACGACCAGACCAGGTACATCGGCGAAGTCACCCAGGGCGACGACGACGTCCGCCCCCCGCCCGGTCACCAGCGCCAGCTGCCCCACGACACCGGACAGGTCCCGCAGCACGCCGGCCGTGCCGGTCTCGGGAACGGCCTCACTCGGCCGGTCGACGATCGGGGACAGCGTGCCGTCGTAGTCGAGGGCGACCAGGCTGCGCCCCGGGTCGGCCAGCAGGGCGGCCCAGCCGTCCCGACCCTCAGCGGTGGCCGGCGCGGGCATGGTCAGCGGTAGTCGCGGGTGACGACCACGGTGGTCCCGCTGCCGGGCAGCCCCGGGAAGCGCGGCACGACACGGCCGATCCCGAACTGCTTGGCGAACCTCGCGGCCGAGCGCTGCTGGCCGGGGGCGAAGTAGACGGTCGTCGCGGCGATCCGCCCCCCGCTGTAGTTGCCGACATGGGTCACCGGCCAGCCACCGGCCCGAAAGCGCACCGCCGCCCGGTCCGCGAGCCCCCTGATCCGGCTGTTGTTGAGCACGGTCACCGGCACGACGGGGGCCTCGTTCGGCGCCCTGCTCGGCGCCACCGTGGGAGTCACGATCGGCGTCGTCGCTGCAGTGGTGGGTGCGGCCACGGGTCCGCTGGAGGCTGACGGGGCCGGAGTCGGCGCGGGGGCTCCCGTCGTCGTGACCGGCGCCGCCGGGAGCGCCACCGACGGCGACCCGTTCTCGTCGCCCTTGTTGACGAGCAGCAGTGCCACGATCGTCAGGGCCACGCCGCTCAGGGCGATCAGCGCCCCGGCTATCGCCCGCCGCGGCCCGATCCTGGACGGCTCCAGCTCGGGACGGGCCAGCGGGGCCCTCGGCTCCGCCGCGAGCTCGGTGAGGGCCGCGGCAGGTACCGCTACGGTCCCGAGCTCTGGCTGCTCGTGAATCGGCGCGCGGACGACAGGCGCGGCGTGCACCGCCTCGTCGGGAATCAACAGGGCCTGCGTGGGCTCGGGCAGGACCGGGTCGGTCCGGTTCGCTGCCGGCCTTGGCAGCTCGACTGGCAGCCAGTCCGGGTCGAGTGGGCTCGGGACCGACAGGACAGCAGCGGGACCGAGGACGTCGTCGTACCCGGTCGGCGGGGAGGCGGGCCGTGGGCCGCTGGGTGCGACGGGGGGCTCGCTCTGGGCCGCCTCCCGTTGGGCGCTGGCCTGCGCGCGCCACCACGCGTCCGAGCCGGTGTCGACGGGACCCGCGGGCTCGGTGGGCAGCTCAGGCGAAGCGGCAGCCGGCCCGGCGGCGGCGTGGGGTGGCCGGGCCACCGGGGGGGAAACGGCCTCGTCTGTGGGCGCAGTGGGGTCTGTGGGCGCTGTGGGCGCAGTGGGGTCCTGCGGTTCGGTCACGGTAGCGGTTAGGCGTCCATGCCCAGGCGGCGGGCTGAACGGGAGCGCTGACGAGTGGTGCGCAGCCGGCGCAGGCGCTTGACAAGCATCGGGTCGGCGACGAGCGCCTCCGGCCGGTCGATGAGGGCGTTGAGCACCTGGTAATAGCGGGTGGCGCTCATGTCGAAGAGGTCCTTGATGGCCTGCTCCTTGGCACCGGCGTACTTCCACCACTGGCGCTCGAAGGCGAGGATCTCCCGGTCACGGTCGGCTAGGTCACCCGAGACATCGGGGACCGCCGTCAGGGCGACTGCGGTGTCCATCAAACCTCCTGGGCAGGCGAACTACACGAGTGTTGTTCGCCCTCCATCATGGCACAGCCCTTCTCACCTCCGGGGAGGTCCGGCGTACCGGCCCGAGGGATCCTCCGGCTGCTCACGGATACAGGCCGCGGGTCCGGTGGGCGTCCGCCACCCGGCCGACACCGATGACCTGGGCAGCGATCCGCAGTGACAACCCCTCTGTTGCGGCCAGCGTGGAGACCTCCTCGTACGCGCGTTCCATGAGGATCTTGAGGCGGTCGTTGACCTCGTCCTCGGACCAGAAGTAGGCCTGCAGGTCCTGAACCCACTCGAAGTAGGACACCGCGACGCCGCCGGCGTTGGCGAAGATGTCGGGGACGACCACGATGCCGCGGTCCTCGAGGATCGCGTCACCGTCAGGTGTGGTGGGGCCGTTGGCGCCCTCAACGATGAAGCGGGCCTTGATCGCGGCGGCGTTCCCATCGTGGATGACACCGTCGAGGGCGGCGGGGACGAGCACGTCCACGTCGAGCTCAAGCAGCTCCACGTTGGTGATCTCGTCCGTACCGGGATAGCCGACGACGGTGTCGGCGCCCGCCTTGAGGTGCTTGAGCAGGGCCGCGGGGTCAAGGCCCCGCGGGTTGTAGATGCCGCCACCCACGTCCGACACCGCGACCACGCAGCAGCCGGCGTCGTGCAGGTACTGCGCGGCGAGCCCGCCGACCTTGCCGAACCCCTGCACGGCGACGCGGACACCGCGATGGTCCACGCCGGCCTCCTTCAGCGCCGAGAAGCAGGCGTACATCACACCGCGTGAGGTGGCGCCGCCCCGGCCGAGGGAGCCGCCGATCGAGATCGGCTTGCCGGTGACGACACCGGTGACGGTGTAGCCCGCGTGCGTGGAGTAGGTGTCCATCATCCAGGCCATCGTCTGCTCGTCGGTGCCCACGTCGGGCGCCGGGATGTCCTTCTCCGGCCCGATGATCGGCATGATCTCCGACGCGTAACGCCGGGTCACCCGCTCGAGCTCGTTCCGGCTCAGGAGCCGCGGGTCTACCGCGACGCCGCCCTTGGCCCCGCCGTACGGGATGCCGATGAGGGCGCACTTCCAGGTCATCCACATCGCGAGGGCGCGGACCTCGTCCAGATCGGTGTCTGGGTGGAACCGGACACCGCCCTTGGCCGGTCCGCGGCTGAGGTTGTGCTGGACCCGGTATCCCTTCAGCACCTGCAGGGTGCCGTCGTCGCGACGCAGCGGCACTGCAACCTGCAGCGAGCGGCGCGGCGTCGCGAGCATCTGATGCAGCCCGTCGTCGAGGCCGAGGTGGCGGGCGGCGCTGTCCAGCTGGAACAGCGCGGACTCAAGTGCGGTCTGCACGTCGGTGTTCTCCCGTGGTCGGGCGCCGGCGTCGTTGACGGCGACCGTCTGTCAGGATGCCAGAACCTCCCCCGGGTACGTCGGACCCCCACGCGGCCGGGAGCTGTCGGCCCGGCCGGGGCGCAGATCTGGATCCGTCAGGACAGGTCGAGGTGCCCGTCGTGCTGGATCCGCGTCTCGGGGCCGGGGTAACAGACGGCGACGTGTCCGTCCTCCCACTTCACCTGGTACGGCGGACCTCCTTCGGGCCCCCTCACTTCAAGCACCTCTCCGAGCCGGCCCGTCTGCCCAACGGACCGGCCGGGGATGGCGATGGTGTCTCCGACGATGGCGTGCATGGTGGCCTCCTTGACGTTGGTAGCCCCACCCCTGCCGTCCGATCGTCCTGCGACGCCGGCCTGGAGGCAAGCCCCTGTCCCCGCGCCGCGTCGGGCAGGATGGGGGCTGACACGACGGGAGACCACTGATGAGCGGCGAGGCCCTCGACGCCCTGCGTCACGAGCTCGACTCCGTGGACGCTGGGCTGGTGGACCTGATCGCGCGCCGGCTGGAGATCGTGGCTGCGGTCGGTGCTGCCAAGGCCGACACCGACAGGCCCATCCGCGACGTGACCCGGGAGCGCGCTGTCCTGGACGGTGTCGAGGCGGCCGCCGTCGCCCGCGGCGTCCCTGCCGACCTGGTACGCCGGATCTTCCGCGAGATCATCGGCTACGCCGTGGACAAGCAGGTGGCCTCACTGCAGGGCGGTGCCGGCCAACCGTCCCGGGTCGGCTTCCAGGGCGTTCCCTTCGCCTACAGCCACCTGGCGGCCCAGAAGCACCTCGCCGGTCGCGGCTGGGAGGCTGCCTACCAGGGCTACCCGAGCTTCGCCGATGTCGTCGACGCCCTCGTCAGCGGCGAGTGCGACCTGGCGGTCCTGCCCGTCGAGAACACCACCGCCGGCAGCATCAACCAGGTCTACGACCTGCTCCAGGACTCCCCCGTCCACGTCGTGGGTGAGGAGACGTGGCGGGTGGACCACGCCCTGGCCTGCCTGACCGACGTACCCGTGTCGTCCCTGACCCGCGTCCTGTCGCACCCGCAGGGGCTTGAGCAGTGCACCTCCTTCCTGCGGTCGTTGCCCGCCGTCACGCCGGTGACGGTCTTCGACACCGCCGAGGCGATGCGCACCATTGCCTCCGCGGGCGAGCCGACCTGGGCGGCGATCGGGTCGCCCGAGGCGGCAGACGCCCACGGCCTCGTCGTCCTGCGGAGGGGGATCACCGACCAGGCGGAGAACTTCACGCGCTTCTTGGTCCTCGCCATGAAGCCGGCCATCGTCGCTCCCCGCGTCCCGTCGAAGACGTCGCTGGTGCTGGTGACCTCCCACGAGGAGGGTGCCCTGCTGCGCTGCCTACAGGTCCTCGCCGCCAGCGAGCACTCGATGACCAAGCTCGAGTCCCGCCCCCGCCCCGGGCGGCCCTTCGAGTACCTGTTCTTCCTCGACTTCGAGGGAAACGTCGCCGAGCCGCGCACCCAGCGCGTGTTGGAGGAGCTGCGCCGTACCGCGCTCTCGGTGAAGCTCCTCGGCAGCTACCCGGCCAAGGTCGTCCGAGCCGACACCCTCGTCTCGGGTGCCGATGCCCTGGAAGCCGTCGTCGGCGACTGACGGGCTACGCCCCGGGTCGCACCAGCGTGGAGTCGACCCGAGGACGGGACCAGCCCGGCGTACAGGCAGGGATCAGACCGTGACGCCGAAGTCCTTCGCGATCCCGGTCAGACCCGAGGAGTAGCCCTGGCCGACGGCCCGGAACTTCCACTCGACGCCGCTGCGGTAGAGCTCCCCGAACAGCATCGCAGTCTCGGTCGAGGCGTCTTCGCTCAGGTCGTAGCGGGTGAGCTCCTCACCGCCCGTCGCGTTGACCACCCGGATGAAGGCGTTGCGGACCTGCCCGAAGCCCTGCGCCCGCTTCTCCCCCTCATAGACGCTGACCGGGAAGACGATCCGGTCGACGTCAGCAGGCACGCGGGCCAGGTCGACGCTGATGGTCTCGTCGTCCCCGTCACCCTCACCGGTCACGTTGTCGCCCGTGTGCACCACCGACCCGTCCGGCGAGGTCGTGTTGTTGAAGAAGACGAAATGCTTATCGGACAGGACCTTGCCTTGGGTGTCGAGCATGATGGCCGACGCGTCGAGGTCGAAGTCCGTGCCGGTCGTGGTGCGGGCGTCCCACCCGAGGCCGACATTGACGGCGGTCAGGCCGGGGGCCTGCTTGCTGAGCGAGACGTTGCCGCCCTTGCTGAGGCTGACAGTCATGATGTGACGTTCCTTCCAGAGGGAGTTGCAGAGTGGTCGGTCATCGGGGATCTAGCGTTCGGGGGCCTCACCGGCCCCCACGAGCTCCGGTTCGTCGGCCTCGACCGCCAGTGGTCGCCGCAAGCTGAGGACGACCGACGCTGCGAGCACGGTCACGATGACGGCAAGGCTTGCCAGGGAAGGGATCTCGGGGATCGACGTGCTGATCAACTTGTGGCTGGCCTGGAGCACAAGCTTGGCGCCGATGAAGGCGAGGATGACGGCGAGCCCCTTGGACAGGTAGTGGAAGCGGTCGAGCAGGCCGGAGAGCAGGAAGTACAGCGACCGCAGCCCCAAGATGGCGAAGGCGTTGCTGGAGTAAACGATGAACGGGTCGTCAGTAACGGCCAAGACAGCGGGGACGCTGTCGACCGCGAAGACCAAGTCGGCGGCCTCGATGGCGACGACAACGGCCAGCAACGGGGTGGCCACCCGACGGCCCGCTTCGATGACGAAGAACCTGGTGCCGGCGTACTCTTCCCTGACAGGGATCACTCTGCGCAGCAGGCGAAGCGCCAGGCTGGAGCCCGGGTCGTACGTGTCGTCCCCACCCTTGACGAGCTGGTAGGCGCTGTAGAGCAGGATCGCGGCGAACACGAACAGGATCGCGGTGAACTGGGTGACGACCGCGACCCCCACTCCGAGGAAGATCCCGCGAAAGACCAGAGCTCCGAGGACGCCGAAAAACAATACCCGGTGCTGGTAGGCGCGCGGCACCTTGAAGTAGCCGAAGATCAGGGCGAACACGAAGAGGTTGTCGACGGACAGGCTCTTCTCGAGCAGCCAGGCCGTCGTGAAGTCGATGCCGGCGCCGCTGCCCAGGGTGAGCCCGACGACAAGGGCGAACACCAGGGACAGCCCGACCCACAGCGCGCTCCACCAGGCGGCTTCTTTGAAGCCGATGACGTGCGCCTTGCGGTGAGCCAGAAGGTCGATGGCCAGCATCACCAAGATGACGGTGGCCAGGGCCCCCCAGGCCCAGAGCGGGACGGTCATGAGATCTCCTCGAAGCACGATGACGACTCGGTCGGTCGTCGCATGCCTCCAGCCTGCACTGCAGGAGTCCCCACGCCAGGGTCCGAAGTCGGACGCCATGTAGGTCTTTTTCTTGCCGGGTTACGGCAAGAAGCCGGGCCAGTCCAGGAGTCGCGCCCCGACGACAGCGAGCTGCAGGGCGAGCCGTTCGTCGTGAACCAGCACGTCGTGGCCGGTGAGCTGCTGCACCCGCGCGAGCCGGTAGGTGACCGCCCGCACCGACAGGTGCAGCACCCGAGCGGTCTGCGCGGTGTTGCCACCCGTCTCGAAGTAGGCGCCAAGCGTCTCCAGCAAAGGGCCGGCACCGCCCCGCGCCTTGAGCAACGGGGTCAAGGCGCTGACGACCAGGGCGCTGAGCGCCGGCTGGTCGCGCAGCAGAACCCGGTAGACCAGCAGGTCCCTCGCTCTCACCACTGATCCGGCCAGCCCGATCCGGTCGGCCAGCTCCAGGGCGTCGCGCCCCTCGCCGTACGACGAGACCACCCCGTCGACGCCCGACCCCGAGGCACCGACGCCCATCCGCCACCCGTCACGGGCCGGCTTGAGCCCCTTGCCGAGCCGCGCGACGACGTGGTCGACCGCCGCCTGGTCGGGCGCGGGAAACACGACGACGAGCTGGTCGTTCTTGACGGCAACAAGAGCCTGCGCGTCCCCCTTGCTGCCCAGGATCGCGCGTTCCAGCGACGGCACAAGTGGCGAGGTGTGCTCGAAGGGAGAGTCGGCCTTGATGACCGCCACGGCATGCGGCCCAGACAGGTCCATCCCGAAGCCCGCGGCGCGGGTCAGGACGCTGGCGACGTCGGCGTGACCCGACAAAAGGTCGTCGATGAACTCGCGGCGGGCGGCCTCCTGCGCGCGCACCAACGCCCGACGTGCCAGCTGATAGCCCTCGGCCAGCGCGGCCGCGACATCGTCGACGGCGTGCAGCATGACCTCTCCTGCGGTCACCGCCCGCTCCGGGTCACTGTGGGCTGCGGCGACCGCCGGGAGGTGGCGCCACAGCCGCCAGGCGGACGACAGGTAAAGATCCAGGAGGGCTCGGAGCGCTACGCCCTGACGGGCGGCGTCCTCAGCGAGGGCGCCATAGGTCGCGAGCTGCTTGCCGGTCAGAGGCTTGCCGACCGCCACGCCCTTGCTGAGCACCTCGAGGAAGTCGCCGAGCAGCGCCACCGGCAGCCCGCCGGCATCCTTCGCGGCTCCTTTCGCGACCTTGGTGAGCACCTCCCGCGCGACCGGCTTCACGGCCTGACGCTGCGTCGGTACGTCACGGCTCTACCTGCGCTCGCCGGACAGCGAGCAGCAACACGCTCGACCGCCAGCAACAACCACGCGTCCGCACTGTCCGGGGGTTCATGCGTCGGCGGAACCGGACGGGCTGCCCCCGCGGTCGGGCTCACCCGCCACCGCCCCTGATCATGGCCCGCAGACTACGGCTGGCTTCGTCTACGTGGCACCAGCGGCTCAGCAGCGGGTGACCTCGAGGGTGAAGCCGGCCTTGCGGAGACGGTCGGCAAGCGTGACCCCCATGGCCGTTGCGGGCGTCAAGAGCCCACCACCGGACGCGAGAACGTCGCCGGCCAGGCACAGAGCACTCTCGGCGAGCATCACGGCGGTGGCGGCATAACCGGGGTCACCCTTGGCGGAGACGACCGCGCGGTAGCGGGCACCCGTCGAGGTGAGGGTGTCGACCTCCATCCGGAACCAGCCGTTGGCGCGGACCCGCTCGCCAGGGCCCTTGCCAGGCTTGGGCAGGAGGGCATCGAGGACGAAGCGGGATGGACCGAACCCCATGGCGGGCTCGCCGAACCGCAACGACCCGGCAGCAGCGGTCGCCAGGAGCCGGGCGGGCAACCCCCGGCCGAAGGCCATGCGCTCGGTGTAGCGCAGACCCGAGCTCCACCCGGCGAGGGCGTTCGACCGGCGTACGACCCGGGTGTTGTACGGCGCCATGACGAAGGGTCCGGTCCAGGTGCCGTCGTGCTGGCTGACCGAGAAGCCGTCCGGTTGCTCGGGCGGCGCTCCCGGGCTGAGGGATTGGGTGTCGGCGATCAGCGCGGCCAGGGACGGGTCGGCCTTCACGGCGTCGACCTGGGTGCGCAGCGAGTCCACGGTCCCGCCGCTGACACCACCTTTGAGCGAGGCGACCAGGACCGTCTCGCCAAGCTCGCCCTCGCCATCGGCGCGGACCTGCTCGGCGAGCAGGAGCACCGCGAGGTCGGACGGGATGCTGTCGAAACCGCAGGACGGCACGACGCGGGCGCCGGAGGCGACGGCAGCGTCGTGGAAGCGGTCGATCGCCTCCCGGTGGAACAGGACCTCGCCGGTCAGGTCGGCGTAGTGCGTCCCGGCCCGGGCGCAGGCCTCGAGCAGGGGCAGGCCGTACTTCGCATAGGGGCCGACCGTCGTGGCCACGGCCTTGGCCGAGCTCGCCAGGGCTTTGACGCTGGCGACGTCAGAGCAGTCCGCGACGATCAGCGGCCAGTCGGCGGCGGCGGGGCCGAGGTCTCGTCGTACCGCTTCGAGCTTGTCCTTGGAGCGACCTGCGAGGCCGACGTGATGGCCCTGTGTGGCCAGGTAGGCGGCGGTGAGCTTCCCGACGAACCCGGTGGCTCCGAACAGCACGACGTCCGTCATGCCGCGTGCACCAGGTCATCGGAGCTGGCGGGCTTGGGGCTCAGGCGCGGGGCCACGGCAGCGAACAGCCGCTGGTAACCCGAGCCGGTGAGCCGCTGGAGGACGTCAATGACCTTCGCGTCGCCGCCGACCAGGACGCGCGGCTTTCCCCTGCGCGCCCCACGAAGAATGACCTGGGCCGCCTTGTCCGACGACGTCCGGGCCAGCTTCGTGTCGAACAGCTCGGCCAGAGCGGCGACGTCCCGCCCCCCGACTGCGGTCGAGTTGTTGACGATGTTGGTCTTGATGCCACCGGGGTGCACGCACGTCACCGTGACGGGGTGCCCGTTGATCAGCATCTCCTGCCGCAGGGCCTCGGTGAACCCTCGTACGGCGAACTTGGCCGCGTTGTAGGCGCTCTGACCGGGCATCGCGACGAGCCCGAACAGGCTGGAGGTGTTGACCAGCCGGCCGTCACCGGAGGCGATCAGGTGCGGCAGGAAGGCCATCGTGCCGTGGACGACGCCCCAGAAGTCGACGTTCATGATGCGCTCGACGTCGCCGAAGGACATGTCCTCGACATCGCCCGTCAGCGCGATGCCGGCGTTGTTCACCACCAGGTTGACGGTGCCGAACTCCGCCACGACCGCGGCGGCATACGCCGTCATGGCCTCGCGGTCGGCGACGTCGACGCGCTGCTCGTGGACGGCGGCTCCCTTCGCCCGCGCGAGCGCAGCCGTCTGCGCCAGCCCCACGGTGTCGACATCGCTCAGCGCCAACCGGGCGCCCTCGTCGGCCAGCTGGAGCGCGAGGCTGCGTCCCATCCCCGAGGCGGCCCCGGTGACGACCGCGACCTTGCCGGCGAAGCTGCTGGCCTTGCTGCCGGTCCTGGTACGCACGGGCGGTCCCTTGTTCGGCGGAGCCTCGACCGTCGGCCGGACTGTGACAACGGTCAATGAAACATGCACTGATGACGGCACCGCCGCGACGGGGCCGACGATCGAGCCGGCTGTCGGGATCGAACCGACGACCTACGCTTTACAAGAGCGTTGCGCTACCGCTGCGCCAAGCCGGCAT
>JAYUBO010000054.1:0-4478 GCA_043740815.1 Frankiales bacterium
TGCAGCTGCCAGTCCCTTCACGACCGCTCAGTTGGGGCAGGGACTGGTCTCGCTCGACGCCCTGCGCGATCGACCCTTCGCCGAGCTGACCCCCGAAGCGGCCCTGGAGGTTCTCCAGCAGGTGCAGTACACCCCCTTCTTCCAGCTCGTCCGCTCGACGACGGTGGTCTTCATGTACTCCGACCGCGAGGTCTGGACCGTCCTCGGCTACGAGGGTGAGTCCTCCGACAAGGGCGGCTACGTCGACCGTGGATTCGACGATCTGGACTGGCTGCCTGACCCCCGCATCGAGGAGCTGAGCGCATGACCCGCTTCCAGAACAACGACTCCGACGTCGTCGTCGTCATTGGCTCCGGCGCGGGCGGCGGCACGTTGGCCAACGAGCTGTGCCAGGCGGGCGTGCGCGTGGTGTGCCTGGAGGCGGGGCCGCTTCTCACCGGACCCGATTACCACAACGACGAGTGGCCGGCGTTCCAGCAGATGGCCTGGACCGACATGCGCACCACGTCGGGCAGCTGGCGCGTCGCCACAGACTTCCCCAACCTGCCGGCGTGGACCGTCAAGGCAGTCGGAGGCACCTCCACCCACTGGGCCGGTGCTTGCCCCCGCTTCAAGGACTACGAGTTCACGACGCAGAGCTCCTACGGCGCAGTCGAGGGTGCCTCACTACTCGACTGGCCGATCACCCTGGCAGACCTCGCGCCGTACTACGACAACGCCGAGATCCGGATGGGTGTCACCCACCGGCACGGCCGGCCCCCGCTGCCGGCGAACAACAACTACAAGGTCCTGGCAAACGGTGCGGCCAAGGTGGGGTACAAGCAGTACGCGACGGGGCCGTACGCGACGAACGCCACGCCCTATGACGGCCGGCCGGCCTCCAACCAGGACGGCTTCAACTTCCAGGGCGACAAGACCGGAGCGAAGTGGTCCACGCTGGTCGCCGAGCTTCCCAAGGCGGAGAAAACGGGCAACCTGGACCTGCGCCCCGGCTGCCACGTCGCGCAGATCACGCATGACGCGAAGGGCAAGGTCGACGGCGTCCTGTACTTCGAGGGCGAGGTGCTGCACCGGCAGGCGGCCCGCGTCGTCTGCGTGGCCGCCAACGCGATCGAGTCGGCGCGGCTGCTGCTGCTGTCGGGCTCCCCGCAGTTCCCCGACGGCCTGGCCAACTCCTCCGGCGAGGTCGGTAAGAACTACATGCGCCACCTCACCGCATCCAGCTACGCCCGCTTCGAGCACCCCGTGCACATGTATCGCGGTGAGACGATGGCCGGGATCGTCGCCGACGAGACCGGCCTGGACGTCGCACGCGGATTCGTCGGGGGCTACAACATGGAGACCCTGTCGCTCGGCCCGGCCTTCCTCGCCGCCTTCGCCGACCCCGGTGCGTGGGGGCCGGCCTTCACCGAGATCATGGACGGCTACGAGAACACCGCCGGCCTGTGGATCGTGGGCGAGGACATGCCGCAGTCGACCAACCGGGTGACGCTCAACGGTGACGCGAAGGACCAACACGGCCTGCCGGTTCCCAACGTGCACTTCGACGACCACCCCAACGACGTGGCCATGCGGTCCTACGCGTGGCAGCACGCCGCCGAGCTGTATCGCGCGGTCGGGGCGGTCGGAGTCACCGACACCCCGCCCTACCCGTCCACCCACAACATGGGCACCTGCCGGATGAGCGCAGATCCGACACAGGGGGTGGTCGACCGGTTCGGCCGTGCGCACGACGTCCCCAATCTTTTCGTCAGCGACGGCTCGGTCTTCACGACCGGCGCCGCGGCCAACCCGACCCTGACGATCGTCGCCCTAGCCGTGCGCCAGGCCGAGCACATCGTCGGACAGCTCAAGGCTGGCGCGCTGTAGAAGCGCGGTCACGACGCCGCACCGTGGGCGGTGCGTTGCTCGGGGCGCCCACTGTGCCTACGGTGTCGAGGCGGGCATCGCGCCCGCCCACGAGAGGAGCACCGCAACATGGGCGACATCACGACCACTGGGCTGCATCACCTGCGGCTCACCGTCACGGACCTGCAGCGGTCGCGAGCCTTCTACACCGAGGTTCTCGGTTTCGAGGTCGCTGCCGAGTCGCCCGGCGACCCGTCCGACCCGGCGGTGCGGGCGGATCCCGCACAGCTGTACGGCGGGGTGGTCTTCGCCACCAACGGCATTCTGTTCGGGCTGCGGCCGGTCGCGGCGGGCGACGACGTCTTTGTCTCAGAGCGCGTCGGGCTCGATCACGTCAGCTTCGCGGTGGCCAGCCGCGCCGACCTCGACGACGCCGCCGCGAAGCTGGAGGCGCGTGGCATCGAGCATGGCGAGATCTTGGAGCTGGCAGGCTTTGGCTTGGCCATCCTGTCGTTCAGCGACCCGGACGGCGTGCACCTCGAGCTCACTGCACCGCTGTCCTGAGCCGGGTCCAGAGCCCGCTCCCCAACCAGCCGACCGGGGCCCTAGACGTCCTTGCACGTGGCGCCCTTGGGCCACTCACGAGAGCCGTGCTGAGTATCGACTCACCCCTCGGAGGGCTCAGGTCGGCACAGGGCAAGGACCCCACTCACCGCGAGCAGGGCGCCGGCGACCGACGCTGTACGCGCCCCCGCGGAGGTAGGCAGCGTCTGGTGCAGGACGGTCACGGCCAGGAGGACGGCAACGACCGGTTCGACGACCGACAGCGAGGCGAGCGGGGCGCCCAACTCGCCGGTCTGGAACGCGACCTGTGCCAGCAGCAGCCCGATCCCACCGACGGCAGCGGCCCCGTAGAGGGCCAAGGAGCCGAACAAAGCTGACCAGTCGCCGAAGCGGCCCGCAGCGACAGCGAGCAGTACCGAGCCCGAGCCGATGACGACGCCGGCTGCCGCGCCGGCCACGACGCCGCCAAAACGCGGTCGGGTACGCAGGGCAAGTAGCGCAAGCACAACGGCGACGACGACACCGCCAGCCACGAACGCCGCAGGACGGGTCGGCTCCCTGCCCGAGGGCGTGGACGACAGCGCCGGTCCGAGCAGGGCCAGCCCGACCGAGCACAGCGCCAACCCGGCAACCTCGTGCCGGTGGAGACGGCGGTGCTCCAACAGCGCCGACAAGACGACGGCGAGCGGCAGGCCGGAGACCAGGAGCGTCTGGACCAGCGCGACAGCACCCAGGCCAAGGGCCAGGGCCTGCAGGGCGACGGCGCCAAGGTCAACGACCCCGCCCAGGATCCACAGTGGCCTTTTGGCGAGAGTGACGAGCAGGCCCGGGCTCACCGACGCCTCGACCTTGTTCGCCTGCTGGTGCTGCAGCGCCGAGGCGAGCCCGAACAGCGTGGCCGCCCCGAGGGCCGCTGCGACCGTGCCGGCAACTCCGCTCATGCCGTCAGGCCGTGCGCACCGACGGTGCCGACATCGAGGCCGCGTTCGCGGCACCAGTCCACGAGCATCGGCAGTGCGCCGAGGGTGGCCCGCCAGGAGCCGGGCTCGGACGTGCAGTCGGAGTCGTGCAGCAGCACGGTCCCGCCGTCGACCACCCCTGACGTGACCTCCCGCAGCACCGACGAGGGCGTGCAGGCGCGCTGCCAGTCCTGGCCCCAGGCAGTCCACAGGACTGTCTGCAGCCCCAGGGCGCGGGCGGCGACGACGTCGGCGGCCGTCAGCGCGCCGTACGGCGGACGGAACCACACCGGGCGGACACCACTTTGCGCCTCGATGATCTCCGCGGTCCGTGCGAGCTGGTCTGCGGTGCGCCGACCGGGTGGGTTGCGAAGGTGGTTGCGGTGATCCCAGGAGTGCACGGCCACTTCGTGGCCACCGTCGACGATCCGCCGGGCGAGCGATGGGTAGCGCTCGCACATCTGCCCGAGCAGGAAGAACGTCGCGTGCACGTCGAGCTGTTCGAGCAGGGCGAGGAACCGCGGGGTGCTCTGCTCGTCGGGCCCGTCATCAAAAGTCAACGCCACGTGCCCCGGCCGGCCCTTGCCGTTGAGGGTGGGGAACAGTCGCTTGGTGGCGGGCAGGAACGTTGCCAAGGGGGCCGCCTGGACGGCAGCCGAGGCCAGCCCGCCCATGAGCAGCAACTTGCCCAGCATCAGGCGGTCAGCTGCCACGACACCGTCAGACGCTGCGCCACCGTCAGACGCTGCGCCACGGTCAGACGCTGCGCCACAGGGACCGCATGGGCTGCTGGGGCAGGCTGTGGCCAGCAACGAAAGATGACAGCGACGCGAGGTCCTGCTCGACCTGCGCCGCGGTACGGCCGCGCTCGTCGAGCACGATCTCGTCGCCTGCGCGCAGGGTGGTGGGGAGTTGACCACCCAGCAGGACCCGCTGTGGCAGGGCGAGCTGGACCCCGTGCTCCCAAGCGGTGATCTTCTCCACCAGGCCGGGGGTGCGTAGGCAGACCACCTTGGGGGCTAGCTCGTCGGTGGCCGCGACGGCCGCAGCGGCGGCCGTCATCGTGTCGCGAAGCCGGCGCGGGTCGCGGCTGCGCAGGCCTTCGTC
>JAYUBO010000055.1:0-1586 GCA_043740815.1 Frankiales bacterium
AGGTTCGCAGAGCGGGCGGCCGCCGTCGCCTCGTGGAGCAGACACGGTTGCGCGGGCCTACCACCCGGCCCACGACCGGGGCGTCAAGCTGATCGGGGCGACCGCCCACTACGTCACCGCTGTGCTCGACGAGGGCCCGATCATCGGGCAGGAGATCACGCGGGTGTCCCACACGCACACGCCGGAGCAGCTCGCCACCCTGGGCGCCGACCTCGAGACGGTCTGCCTTGCCCGGGCGGTGCGGTGGCACCTCGAGCACAGGGTCCTGCGCAACGGCAGTCGCACCGTCGTCTTCACGTAGGCCGTCCCGGCCGTGCCGGTACAGTTCGACCGCTAGCGACGACAACGGAGGAAGCCGGGAAGCCGGCGCGGTCCCGCCACTGTGAGCTCCCGCACCTGGGGGCCAGCCAGACACTCCGACCGTCGAACCATCCACCCGGGGCGCGGACCCCGAAGGAAGGCCCTCGTGTACCCCTTCAGCGCCGTCGTCGGCCTCGACGACCTGCGGCTTGCCCTGCTCGTCAACGCGGTGTCTCCCGCTGTCGGCGGGGTGCTGGTCCGCGGCGAGAAGGGCACCGCCAAGTCGACCATCGTGCGCGCACTGGCCGCACTCCTGCCTCCGGTCGAGGTCGTCGAGGGCTGCCGCTTCTCCTGCGCACCTGGCGATCCTGACCCGACATGCCCCGACCGCGCCGCTCATGGCGTCGCGACGGAGCGCCCCGCCCGCCTCGTGGAGCTCCCGGTCGGTGCTTCCGAGGACCGCCTCGTCGGGTCCCTGGACCTCGAGCGCGCCCTGACGACGGGGGTCTCGGCGTACGAGCCCGGGCTCCTGGCCTCAGCCCACCGCGGCGTGCTGTACGTCGACGAGGTCAACCTGCTCCATGACCACCTCGTGGACCTGCTCCTGGACGCTGCCGCGCTCGGCACGTCCTACGTCGAGCGCGAGGGCGTGTCCGTGCGGCACGCTGCGCGGTTCCTGCTGGTCGGCACGATGAACCCCGAGGAGGGCGAGCTGCGCCCGCAGCTGCTCGACCGCTTCGGGCTGACCGTCGAGGTTGCGGCGACGCGCGACCCGCTCGAGCGCGCCGAGGTCGTCCGCCGCCGCCTCGCCTACGAGGCCAGCCCCTCGGCCTTCGCCGCCTCCTGGGCCGCTGCGGACGCGACGCTGGCCGAGCGGATCGGCGTTGCCCGGGACCTGCTGCCCAAGGTCGTCTTGAGCGACCACGCCCTGCGTGAGATCACGACTGTCTGCGCTGCCTTCGACGTCGACGGCCTACGCGCCGACCTGGTGACCGCGAAAGCCGCCCTGGCCCTCGCCGCGTGGGCCGGTCGCTCCGAGGTCACCACCGAGGACGTCCGCACCGCGGCCCGCCTCGCCCTGCCGCACCGGCGCCGCCGTACCCCCTTCGAGGCGCCCGGTCTCGACGAGGACCAGCTGTCGCAGGCGCTCGACTCGGTCGAGCCAGACGGCCCTGACGACAAGGGTCCTGACGACGGCGGCCCACCAGGCGCTGCGTCCTACGAACCACCCCCGTCGCCGGGCGCCGACGCTAGGACGCAAGGGGGTGCGGGGGAGGCTGACGGCG
>JAYUBO010000056.1:0-7891 GCA_043740815.1 Frankiales bacterium
GAGACCTGCCGGTCCTGTTCGACTCGGGCCTGCGCACCGGCGCGGACGCCGTCAAGGCGCTCGCCCTCGGGGCCGCCGCCGTCCTGCTCGCGCGTCCCTGGGTCTACGGCCTGGGACTGGCCGGCGAGGCCGGGGTGGAGCACGTCCTGCGGTCCTTTCTCGGTGACCTCGACCTGCAGCTCGGGCTGTCCGGCCACGCCTCGCTCAGCGAGCTGTCACCCGCGTCGCTGTCCCGCCGCCCCTGGCCCTGACGTCCTAGCTTTCGAGCGCGGAGCCCCCTGAGTTCCTAGGACGTAAGGGGGGCGAGGGTCAGGCGGTGGCTGCGCGTTTGCGGTCGAGGCGGGCTACGTCGGGCCACTTGACCTTGGAAGCCCACCCGGCGAGCTCGAAGAGCTTGATCAGCCGGGCGCTGGTGTCGAGCTGCCCCCGGTCGACGCCGTGCCGGGCACTGGTCGGGTCGGCGTGGTGCAAGTTGTGCCACGACTCGCCCATGCTCAAGATCGCGAGCGGCCAGAAGTTGGTGGCCTTGCCGCGCTGCATGAACGGCCGGTTGCCGAACACGTGGCAGATGCTGTTGGTGGACCAGGTGACGTGGTGCAGCAGGCACATCCGGATCGCCCCGGCCCACAGGCCCGCGGTGAGCGCACCGGTCCACGACCAAGTGATCAGGCCACCGAGAAGGGCCGGGCCGAAGATGCTGGCGACCGCCAGGGCGGGGAAGGCCTTGGAGATCTTGACCAGGTCGGGATCGGCGAGCAGGTCCGGGACGAAGCGCTTGCGGTTGGTTTCGTCCTTGGACCAGAACCAGCCGACATGCGCCCACCAGAGGCCACGCAGCAGGGCGACGCTCGACGTACCGAACTGCCAGGGGCTGTGCGGATCACCCGCTTCGTCTGCGTGCGCGTGGTGTCGGCGGTGGGTCGCGACCCACTCGTTGACCGGGCCCTCGACGGCCAGGCTGCCGCAGATCGCGAGGGTCACCCTCAGCCAGCGCGGGGCCGTGAAGGCACCGTGCGTGAAGTAGCGGTGGTAGCCGACGGTAATGCCGTGGCCACTGACGGCGTAGAGGACGACGAGCAGCGTCAGGTCCAGCCAACTCGGACCGACGCCGTAGCGGATCGCCGCGACGACCCCGACGGCCAAAGCCAGGAACGGGCCGGTAAGCATCGCCCAGAGCAGCGTGTTGGCGAGCCGGCCAGGGCCACCCTGAAACGTCTCAGGGTGGGGGTCCGACGGCGATGGGGCAGGACGTTCGTCGACAAGGGTCACCTCCGCAGTGTCGGCGGGTGACGCCATTTGCTCGACTCGAAGGACGAGATCGTTCAGGTGAGCGAGATAGTGTGTGCGTTCTTGTGCTGGTTCATGCACTTTTGCTGTGCCTGGGGTCAGGGGAGTGTCACTCCGGTGGGATCGAGAGGACTGGCGGCCTCACCGGTGTCGGACAGCGGTCCGGGAATGCCACGAAACCGGTAGGGCATGACATCGCGACCTGCCTGCAGGAGCCACGCCTGGCCGGTCTCGGTGCTGTCGAAGATCTCAAGCACCGAGGCGCCAGCTTTCTGGACCGGGATGATCGGAACGCCGCTGCCGTCCAGGACGGCTCGGATGTCGACGATGATCTTGGTCTCGGCGAAGCCGGGACAGAACGCGTTGATCGAAATGCCCTGCGGCGCCAGGGCCGGACCGAGGGCTCGGACCAGGCCGACGACGGCGTGCTTGTTGGCGCCATAGACCGGGTCGAAGGGGGTCCCCGTCAGGCCGGCCATCGAGGCCGTACACACGATCGCCCCGCCGCCCCGTCGGGCCAGCGGAGGCAGGGCGGCCTGTACGCCGTACACGACGCCGTCCAGGTTGACGCCGTTGGCGCGGTGGTAGCGGGCGAGGTCGAAGTCCGGTCCGAAGGTGAAGCCGCTGGAAATGCCTGCGTTGAGGAAGAACAGGTCAAGCCCGCCGTGGATCTGCTCAGCTGCGGCTGTGGCAGCGAAGACCTGCTCGTAGTCACTGACGTCACAGTGCACGTAGTGTCCGCCAATCTCGGCAGCCAACGCCGCCCCATCGGTGTCGTTGACGTCGAGCAGGACGACCCGATCGCCTCGGCGGACGAGCTGCCGGGCGACCTCCGCTCCGAAGCCGCTCGCCCCACCGGTGATCAGCGCGACCTTGCTGCTGGACGCTGCCGTCATGCGTCGAGCAGCAGCGCGGCGATGCGCTCACGGTGCTGGGAGGCGTCTCCGTACTGGTACTCCAGGCGCTTGGCGCGCTTGAGGTAGAAGTGGCTGTTGTGCTCCCACGTGTAGCCGATGCCGCCGTGGTACTGGATCATCGCGGCGGTGGCAAGGTTGGCCATGTCGCCGGCCTTGGTCTTCGCGATGGAGGCCGCGAGCTGGCGGTCGGGGGCGTCGACGTCGGCCGCGTGGGCAGCGTAGGTCGCGGCGTGCTCGGCCATGGTGATGCCCAGGTGCAGGTCGGCGAGGTCGTGCTTGATGGCCTGGAACGACCCGACCGGCTTGCCGAACTGCACGCGCGTCTTGTCGTAGTCGACGGTGTCGGACAGCGCCTTGCGGGCGACGCCGACGAGGTCGTTGGCAATGAGAACAGCTGCCCGGTCGAGGATCTCGGCCAAGACCTCCGGCGTGCTGGCCTCCAGGCGCTCGCCGGGAGCCTGCTCGAGCACGACCGTGGCAAGTCGGACGGTGCGGTCGAGGGACTCGTGGGGGGTGATCGTGGCGTGCGCCGGGTCGACCAGGTAGAGGCCGTCCTGCGCCGCGACGACCAGGCTGTCTGCCACGCCGGCGTATTCGACCAGCCCGAGGTTTCCGGTCAGCAGGCCACCGGCGGCTGTCGCGGCAGTGCCGACGAACGAGCCCTGGGGGAGCAGCGCGACCGCACCTTTGACCTCGCCCGCGGCGAGGCGGGGGAGCAACTTCGCCTGCTGCCCAGCCGATCCCGCGAGCCGGACACACTCGCCGAGGAGGATCGTGCCGAGCCATGGACCGGGCACGGTCGCGGCCCCGAAGGCCCGGGCGATGACGGCGGCGTCGAGCAGGCCGAGGCCGATCCCGTCGTGCTCCTCGGGGACGAGGACGGCGAGCCAGCCCTGCTCGCCGATGGCTTTCCAGAGCGAGGCGGGTACGCCGTCGCTCTCCGGGGTGTCGTAGATCTCGCGGACCTGGGCCGGGCCGAACTTGTCGCGCAGATAGGAGCGGACCGCGTCCTGCAGGGCGCGCTGCTCATCGGTGAGCTGGAATCGCATTCTCGTTGTCCCTTACCGCGGCAGGCCGAGCACGCGCTCGGCCACGATGGAGCGCTGGACCTGGGCGGAGCCGCCCCAGATGGTGCACGAGCGTGACCACAGCGACATGGTCGTCAGCTCCTCGAGCGACAGGCCGGGCTGCGGGTCGGGGACTTGGTATCCAAGGCCCAGGATGGCCTCATAAGCGTCGCTGACCTTGCGGAAGGTCTCGCTCCACATCATCTTGGTCATGCTCGCCTCGAAGCCGAGGTCCTTGCCCTGAGAGGTCTGGGTGAGCACGTGCCACGAGTGGTATTTCAGGCACTCGAGGTCGATCAGGCTGTCGGCGAGCTGCTGGCGCAGAACAGGGTCCTGGACGGCCGGCCGGCCGTCGCGGTCGACCTGGCGCGCGATGTCGGCGACGGCGTCCCACTGGCCGCGGAAGTCGATGTACTGACCGATCGCAGAAGATCCACGTTCGAACGAGAGCAGCAGCATCGCCGTCTGCCAACCATTGCCCTCTCCCCCGAGGACCTCCGTCGTGGGGCACAAGGCGTCGGTGAAGAAGACCTCGCCGAACTCGCTCTCACCGGTCATCTGCTTGAGCGGGCGGCTCTCGACGCCGTCCTGGTGCATGTCCACGAGCAGCATGCTGATGCCGGCGTGCCGGGAGCCCTCGTTCGGGCCGGTGCGGGCCAGCGTGAAGATCTTGTCGCCGTGCATGGCGTTGGTGGTCCAGATCTTCTGGCCGTTGAGGACGTAATGGTCGCCCTGCGCCTCGGCCTTCATCTGCAGCGCCGCGAGGTCGGAGCCGGCGCCCGGCTCGGAGAAGCCCTGGCACCAGATGACCTCGGTGTTCAGGAGCGGCCTGATGATGTCGCGCTTCTGCGCGTCGGTGCCGACTGCCATCACCGTCGGGCCAAGGAACGCCATTCCCAACGGGTTGACGCTGTGCGGGGCGTTGGCCTTCGCCATCTCCTCGTCGTAGATGGCCTTCATGGTCGGGCTGCCACCGCGACCGCCATACTCGGTGGGCCATTGGATGCCGCAGAAGCCTGCCTGGGCCTTCTTGGCCTCCCAGTCACGGCGGACCTGGAAGCGTTCCACGGCACCCTTTGGGCGCCACCACTCCCGTGTCCGCATGTCCGCGGGCAGGTTGTCATCGAGCCAGGACCGGAACTCGGATCTGAAGTCCTCGTCCTCCTTGCTGAACGTCAGGTCCACTGTCGCACCCTCTCCTGCTCCGAAACCGAATCCCGTTCTACTTCACAGTGCCACATGCGCGCACTGGTTGGATGGCTACATGGACGCTTCCTTTCTGGACCGGACGCTGGCCCTGGCCACCGACCTCGCGCGTGAGGCGGGTGCGCTCGCCCTCTCGATGCGGGACGGCGTCGAGCAGCTCGCCCCGAAGTCGACGCCGACGGACGCGGTCACAGCTGCGGACCGGGCCGTCGAACGGCTGCTGGTGTCGGCGTTGGCCTCGGCGCGGCCCGACGACGGGGTCCTCGGCGAGGAGGGTGGCGCGGTCGTCGGGAGCTCCGGGTTGCGGTGGGTGGTCGACCCCATCGATGGAACCGTCAACTACCTCTACGGGATCCCGCAGTGGGCGGTGTCGCTGGGTGTCGAGGACGCCGCAGGCGCCTTCGTCGGGGTGGTGTTCGACCCGTCCAAGAACGAGCTCTGGCAGGCCGTCCGTGGTGGTGGCGCCCAGCTCAACGGCGCAACTGTCCGCTGCTCGTCGGCGACGTCGCTGGCTCACTCCCTTGTCGGCACCGGATTCGGGTACGACCAAAGACGCAGGGCCGCCCAATCCCTCCTGCTCCCGTCCCTGTTGCCGGCGGTCCGTGATCTGCGCCGACTCGGCGCTGGCTCGCTCGACCTGTGCGCAGTCGCCTCCGGACGGTTGGACGCGTACTTCGAGCAGGGTCTCTCGCCGTGGGACCTGTCCGCCGGCGGATTGATCGCCGTCGAGGCCGGGGCTCGGGTGGAGGGGTTACGTGGGCATCCGGCTGGGGCCGACCTAGTCCTTGCCGCTGGGCCGGGTGTCTTCGACGCCCTGCACGACCTGCTTGTCGCAGGCAACGCCGACGCCGACATCCTTGCCTGAGCTGGTGCCGCCCGTCCACAGCGGTGGAGCGTAGGTCGGCGTGCGTCGGTATCTTCTGGCTGGTGACCGCTCGTAGCGCTCTGGTGCCGATGGTCGTGCTCGGGCTGCTCGTCAGCGCCTGCTCCGGAGCTGACCCCCGACCCCGTGCCCTGCCTACCCTGGCGAGCTCATCGCAGACGCCTGCTCCGACCCTTGCCGCCCTGCCGGAGGCAGCCAAGGCGAAGACCCCGCAGGGAGCGGACGCCTTCGTCCGCTTCTTCTTCGCCCAGCTGAATATCGCGTTCACCTCCGGAACGCCCGAGATGATCAGGGTTCTGAGCGCTCCCAGCTGTGTGCTCTGCAAGACCTATGCGGATGCCCTCGGCGCGGCACGGGCGAATGGGCAGTTTCTCGACGTTGACACGTTTGTGATCTCGGACGTGGCTGCAGCGCCGCTTCAGCAGCTCGGGACCATTGTGCAAGTGTTTGGGTCCACGCCGCTTCGGCACTTGGTGGACCGCAGGGGCACGGTCTTGGAAACCGTGCCTGCGACGGGTGCGTTCCACTATGAGTTGACCGCGAAGCGAACCCCGGACAGTTGGCTGGTCGCAGATCTTCGTGAGGTCCGATGAGCTTGATCAACTCCTTCGTTGGGGTGCTGGTCTTTGGCGTGACCGTTTTCATCCCCCGCGCCGCGATTGCTTCGGCCCCAACTACTGCGTATTGCTACGTCCATCCCCATGACCCTGCATGTAAGGGAATCGAGGGGTCAGCTGCTGGGGTGAGCATCGGAGTTGGCGGGTCAACGCCTCCAGGGGGTGGTTCAGCCTCGCCGAGCGGCATCGGTGCCGGCGGCAAGCCGGTGGTAGCGCCGTTCACCTACCGCGAGACGGCTTTCGCGCCCACGTGTACGGGTAACACCGCGTTGGATGCGGGGGTGTTGTGTGGTGCCGCGGTGAACACGTGTCTGCCGCTGGGTGTGGGGATCATCCGGTATTGGGAGTGGACGGTGACGTACCGAACGGTGGATGCGTCGGTGGTGAGCATCGTGGCTTTGCCGGGGTCCTTCTGCGTCGCGCCGAAGGTGGCGGGGCCACCTGCTGCGGTGGTGATCGCCGGGATCGTGGAGCGGGACTTCAAGACCTTAGTGGTGGCTCGGGGCACGGCGGAGGTTCAGCCGAGGGGGACGACATTGGTGAACTATCCGACGAAGTTCTTCACCTCGGCGAGGGAGTACGTGCTGCCGGCGGTCACGATCTTGGGTCGTCGGGTGGTGATCACGGCCCGGCCGCAGTCCTATGACTGGTTCTTCGGGGACGGCCAGAGTGCGCTGGACGTGGGTCCGGGGCAGGCGCGGGACTCGGAGGTGCGCCACGTCTACGGGGCGACGGGCCTGGTGGCGCCGTACGTCGTGATCACCTGGTCCGGGACGTTCACGGTGGATGGTGGCCCGGTTCAGCAGGTGTTCGGGACAGCTCGTACAACGGGTCCGGGGACGGCGCTGCAGGTCAAGCAAGCCCGCGCGGAGCTGGTCACGAAGTAGGAGCCGCATCCCTCCAGGCGTTGGCATGATGGCGCTGACGCCGGCGCACGGCAGACTGGACGATGTGGAGCCGCTTAGCAGGACTCGAACCGATGGTCATAGTGCTGTCGATCGGCATCTGCCCATAGCCGGCCAGAGTCCGGAGCTGGACCGACTCACCGAGCTCGCGGCTCGGCTCGTCGGCGCCCCCTCGGCTCAGGTGTCCCTGCTGACCGACGTTCAGACCGTGGTCGCAGGCAACGGCCTGGCCGAGGGCGTCAACGGCAGCCAGGGGCCTCTGGGCGACTCGCTGTGCACGGTCGCCTCAGGCCTCGACGGACCGCTCATCATCGGCGACACCGCCAACGATGACCGCGTCGCGCACCTGCCTCCTGTCACCTCCGGAGCCGTCGGTGCCTACCTTGGCGTGCCCCTGAAGGACAGCAGCGACCAGGTGATCGGTGTCCTGTGCGTCTTTGGGCCAACAGCCCGTGCCTGGTCGGCGTTCGACGTCGGGGTCATCGAGGAGTTGGCCGGTGCTGTCCTGGCCCAGCTCGAGCTGTCGGCCGTGACCACTGAGTACGGCGCGGACCGACTGCGCTGGGAGGCCGCCGTCGACGCCGCCGGCATCGGGTCGTTCGTCTGGGACCTGCCCACCGATCGCCTGGACTGGGACGAGCGGATGCAGGCACTGTTCGGTTACGGACCCGGGCAGTTCGCACTCCGCGTCGCCGATGCCTTCGACCGCATCCACCCCGAGGACCGTCCCGGGCTGGATGACAGCATCAACGCGGCCATCGCGAGCTGTAGCCACTTCCGCGCCGAGTACCGCGTCGTGTTGCCTGACGGAAACCGTCGTTGGGTGTCTTCCCGCGGCCGCGCGATCGGCGCCGGCCCTGGCTCCGCAGTACAGCTGGTGGGGACCGCGCACGACATCACCGAGCTGCGGACGGCCCGCGACGAGGCTGCCCGGCTGTTGGAGGAGATGGCGACCGGCTTCGCGCGGGTCGACGGCGAGTGGCGGCTGACCTACCTGAACAACGAGGGG
>JAYUBO010000057.1:0-2423 GCA_043740815.1 Frankiales bacterium
ACCGAGCTGCTCGTCATCGGCGTGCCCGGCGACCGCGAGGTCGACCTGAAGGCCGTCGAGGCCAACGTTTTCCCCGCCGAGGTCGAGCCCTTCGAGGACTTCGCCAGGTACCCCGGCCTGGTCCGCGGCTACCTCGGTCCCCAGGTCCTGGCCGACCTCGACATCCGGTACGTCGTCGACAGCCGCGTCACGACCGGCTCGGCCTGGGTCACCGGGGCCAACGAGCAGGGCAAGCACGCCCGCAACGTCGTGATGGGCCGCGACTTCACCCCCGCCGGGACCATGCCTGCCGCGGAGGTACGCGACGGCGACCTGTGCCCGGTCTGTGGAAACCTGCTCGAGATCAACCGCGGCATCGAGATCGGGCATGTCTTCCAGCTCGGCAAGAAGTTCGCCGACGCCCTGTCCCTTGACGTCCTGGGACCTGAGGGCAAGCCGGTTCGCGTCACGATGGGCTCCTACGGCATCGGTGTCTCGCGCGCTGTCGCCGCCATCGCCGAGCAGTCCTACGACGAACGTGGGCTGATCTGGCCGCGGTCCATCTCGCCGGCCGACGTGCACGTCGTCATCGCCGGGCAGGGCGAGCAGCAGGAGGGCGGCGAGAGCCTTGCTGCCGGCCTCGAGGCCGCCGGCTTGCGGGTGCTCCTCGACGACCGCAAGAAGGTCAGCCCCGGCGTCGCCTTCAAGGACGCGGAGCTGATCGGCACGCCCACGTACGTCGTGGTGGGCAAGTCCCTGGCTGCTGACGGCACCGTCGAGATCCGCGACCGCCGCAGCGGCTCCTCGCGGACGGTGTCGGTCGCCGACGCGGTCGCGGAGGTCGTTGCCGAGGTCCGTTCTTGACCGTCGAGGCGGTCCTGTTCGACTGGGGTGGCACGCTGTCGACCCACGCCGACTTCGACCTGCTCGCGATGTGGCGGGCCGCCGCCGAGGTGCTCGATCCGGCGGACCCCGAGCCGCTCGCCCAGCAGCTGCTCGACGCCGAGCACGCCTGGTGGGACGAGCGGGTCGGCACCGGTGACGGCACCGGCTCCGGCACGACCGAGGACATCGTGCGGTCGGTCGCGCAGACCACGCAGTTGCCTGTGCAGCAGGCGATCTCGGCCTACCACGGCGCGTGGGACCGCGCGGTCGACCACGACCCTGCCGCCCGGGGAACGTTGAAGGCACTGAAGGACCGGGGGCTCAAGACCGGACTGCTGTCCAACACCCACTGGCCACGCGAGCTGCACGAGCGCTGGCTTGCCGAGGCCGGCCTGCTCGAGCTTCTCGACGTGCGGGTCTACACCTGTGAGCTCACGCATATGAAACCGCACCCGCAGGCCTTCCACACCCTGCTCGATGCCCTCGACGTGCCGCCCGGTCGGGCCGTGTTCGTCGGTGACCGCCTGCGCGATGACATCGAGGGCGCGCAGGGCGTCGGACTGCGCGCGGTTCTGCTCACCGGACGCCACCCCGTGCTGCCATCCGCAACCGTGCCCGACGCCGAAATGGCCTCCGTGTCAGGCCTTCTGGAGCTGCTGCCCACCTGGTAGCTGGGTCAGCCCGTGCCCGGAAGCGCGACTGTGGCGGGCGCGGTCCCGGCAGCTCTGCGCCAGCGGGCCGCGCGGACGGCGCTGTCCTGGAGGGCCGGTATCGACAGTTTTCTCAGCCTCGGGTCTTCCGTCGCGCCTACGACGTCGTGCCAGCGCACCCCGACCTCCGTCTCGACCCGCACCGCCAGCGCCAGCGCCTGGGTACGGCTCGTCACCGTGACGTCGTAGGACGCCGCCGGACCGGGGGTGGGGAGCCGACGGGCTCGGAGCTCAGCCAGCAGGCTGTCGCGACGCCTGCGATGGGCGTCGAACGCCTCCAGTGCCGGTGATCTGGCGCGTTCGTCGAGGTGCGCGCCGAGCACGCCGTACGCGTAGATCGCTTGATGCTCCGTCGAGAGAGCGGCGGCGAGGGCTTCGGACTGCTTCATCGCGCAGTCCGCTTCACAGGACGGCCGCGTGGGAGGACTCGCTGGCGGCCAGGGAGGCGAGCAGGGGAGCCAGGCGGCGCGACGCGGCAACTGCCGCCGAGGCGTGGGCCGCGGCCGAGGTCTGCTCCAACGAGGTCAGCCTGCGCACCGCCGCGGCCGGATCGGTGCGGTCAGCAGTGCGCCGCACTGGGGAAGCTTCGACCGGCGTCGACGGTGACCGGGCGGGCGACGGTGTCGGGCGCAGTGCTTGCAGCGCCGCAAGGTGCTCGGCGTGCTCGGCCCTGATGGGCGAAAGTCGGGCCGCTAGGGAGGGGGTCGTCGCGAGCACCTCGTCGTAGGCGGCCAGCAGCGCTGCTTCACGAGCCAGTGCCGCTGTGTGCAGGGCGTCGTCGGGGTCGACGCCCGGGGGGGTGGGGGTGGGGTGAGCGCCGGAGGTGCAGGCTGCGGCCAGGCCAAGCCC
>JAYUBO010000058.1:0-2343 GCA_043740815.1 Frankiales bacterium
GTCGTCGACCAGGACCTCGATGCGGACCTTCGGTACGAAGTCGACGGTGTACTCGGCACCGCGGTACACCTCGGTGTGCCCGCGCTGGCGACCGAAGCCCTGAACCTCGCTGACCGTCATGCCCTGGACGCCGATCCCCTCGAGGGCGGTCTTGACGTCGTCCAGCTTGAACGGCTTCACGATTGCCGTGACGAGCCTCATCGCTGTCCTTTCCTTGGCACGCTGATGGTGACGTAAGGGTTCACAGTCGTGGCCCGGTGCCCGTCACAGGGCTTCGACGCCCCGCTCGCCGGTGCGGACGCGGACCACCTCGTCGACACGAGTGCTCCACACCTTGCCGTCACCGATCGCGCCGGTCTGCGCTGCCTTGGCGATGACGTCGATGACGTCACGGGCGTCGGCATCGTCGACGAGGACCTCCAGCCTTACCTTCGGGACGAACGTGACGGTGTACTCGGCGCCACGGTAGACCTCGGTGTGCCCGCGCTGACGACCGTGCCCCTGGACCTCGCTGACGGTCATCCCGGCCACCCCGAGGGCCTCCAGGGCGGTCTTGACGTCATCGAGCTTGAAGGGCTTCAGGACCGCGGTGACCAGCCTCATGTGCCGACCCGCTGAGGCGCGGAGCCGGCGAGCGCCGACGCGTGCGTCGAGCCGGTGGCGAAGCCGGCCCACTCGTAGGCCGTCTCGAGGTGCTCGCTCTGGTCGATACCAACGACCTCGGCCTCCTCGGTGACACGAAGGCCGATCGTGAACTTCAGGGCCAGCGCGATGAGGAAGGTCAGCACGAACGAGTAGCCCATGACGGCAAACGCCGCGACGGCCTGCTTGCCGAGCTGGGAGGCGTCGCCGCCGTAGAACAGGCCGTCGACCCCGATCCCGTTGGTGGTCTTGGTGGCGAGGAAGCCAATCGCCAGCGTCCCGAACAGACCACCGACGAGGTGCACACCCACGACGTCGAGAGCGTCGTCGAAGCCGAACTTGTTCTTCAGGCCGATGGCAACGGCGCAGAGCATGCCGACCAGGCCACCGAGCACGATGGCGCCGGACGGGCTGACCGTGCCGCACGCGGGGGTGATGCCGACCAGACCAGCCACCGCACCGGACGCCGCGCCCAGGGTCGTGAAGTGCCCGTCCCGCAGCCACTCGACCAGCAGCCAGCCGCACAGGGCGGCGGCCGCGGCCACCTGGGTGTTCACGAACGCCAGGCCGGCAAGGCCGTTGGCGAGCAGCGTGGATCCGGCGTTGAAGCCGAACCACCCGAACCACAGCATGCCGGTGCCGATCATCACGAGCGGCAGGTTGTGGGGGCGCATCGCCTCCTTGCCGAAGCCCTTGCGGACCCCGAGCACCAGGCACAGAGCGAGGCCGGCGGCCCCGGCGTTGATGTGCACCGCCGTACCTCCGGCGAAGTCCAGCGCCCCCAGCTTGCTGACGATCCAGCCCCCGGTCCCAGCAACATAGGACGCGGCTGCTCCGGCGCCGCCGGTCTGGGTCTTGGCGTCACTGATCGGTACGCCGAAGGCGAAGACCCAGTGCGCGACCGGGAAGTAGACGACGGTGACCCAGATGACGCTGAAGGCGATCCACGCGCTGAACTTCATCCGGTCCGCAACGGCACCGCTGATCAGGGCCAGCGTGATGATGGCAAACATCAGCTGGAACGCGATGAACGCGTCGTCGTACAAGTGGTTGGTGATCGAGGCCTGTGACTCGTTGTGCAGGAATCGGATCGAGAGGTTCCCGAACAGGCCGTGGGCCTTGTCCGGGGCGAAGGCCACCGAGTAGCCGTAGATGACCCACAGCACACTGACGATCCCGATGCTGGAGAAGCTCATCATGATCATGTTCAGCGTGCTCTTGGCGCGGGTCATGCCGCCGTAGAAGAACGCGAGGCCGGGGGTCATCAGCAGGACCAGGGCCGAGCTGGCGAGGATCCAGGCGGTATTCGCGTAAGTCTGGGCCGTGTCGCCGATCGGTTCGGGGACCTCGGCGAGCAAGCCGATCAGGTGCGGGCTCATGCTTCTCCTCTGTGGGGCCGTCGCGGGCCTCTGCGGTGGTTCCAGCAGACTCGCGACACGGTGTTCCGCAGGGGTGTCCGCTCTGTTTCGCGCAGATGAAGCGTTCTGAGATTTCGTTGCGCTTGCGTTTCGGCTGCGGTGAACCTCGTCACGGACGACTGCGGTGGACCACGCGAGCGGTCAGCGGCGGCAGTCCCCGGAGGGGTCGAGGCCGTGCCGGACGGCGTTGCAGATCTGCTCGAGCTGGGTGACCTGCTCGGGGGTGAGCGGGTCCAACAACCCCCTGCGGACGGCGGCGACGTGCCCGGGGGCCTGCTCGGCA
>JAYUBO010000059.1:0-6491 GCA_043740815.1 Frankiales bacterium
CCGGTGACCCCGGCGATCACGCTGGCCTACGAGATCGTCGACGTGTTCACCGAGCGGGCCTTCGCCGGCAACCCGCTCGCGGTGGTCCTGGACGCCGACGGGCTGGCGAGCGACCAGCTGCAGGCCCTGGCCAGGGAGTTCAACCTGTCCGAGACGGCGTTCCCCCTGAAGGCACCCGACGGCGCCACGTACGGGCTGCGCATCTTCACGCCGGTGACCGAGCTGCCTTTCGCCGGGCACCCGTCCGTGGGAGCCGCCTGGGTGTTGCACCAGCGGGGCCGGATCGAGGCCGGCACCAACGTCCAGGCCTGCGGTGCGGGGCTGCTCCCGGTCGAGGTCACGTCGTCGGGGGCGACCCTGACCGGCGGTGCCAGCTCGTTCGGGGAGGTGCTCGACGCCGCCACGGTGGCGTCGTCTGTGGGCCTGCCTGCGGAGGCTGTCCTCGCGCCGCCGCGTTTCGCGGGGTGTGGCATCGACTTCGCCTACCTGGTCGTCGACGCCGCCGCAGTGGCAGCCGCCGTACCGCAGCCGGCGGCGATCCTCGCCCTCGGCGGCACTGGGGTGTCGGTGGTCGCGTGGGACGGCAGCGTCGCTCGTTGCCGGGTGTTCCCCGGTGGCGTCGGCGTCCCTGAAGACCCGGCTACCGGCTCGGCCGCCCTCGGTCTGGGGGTCTTCCTGGCGGCGAGCGGGCTGCTGTCGGACGGCGAGCACGACTACACCGTCGAGCAGGGCCACGAGATGGGTCGGCCCTCCACGCTGAGGTGCACGGTGTCGGTGGTCTCCGGGCGGGCGTTCACCGCGACGGTCAGCGGCGAGGTCATCCCCATCGCCCGCGGTGAGATCCGGGCGCCTGAGCCAGTTCCTCCCGCCGAGAGCGGCCGACGTCTGTGACTTGTGCACCGGACCCGCCGCTGTGGCGAGGTGCCGAAGTCACCCGAGCCGAGCAGGCCGGTCGACCGGGGTCATCGTGAGGACCAGGGACTCGCGTGCCCAGCGGGCCGGCTGGTCCTCCCCGTCCGGGGCGTTGAGCCGGGCCGCGTGCAGGACGGGTACGCCGACCTCCCAGGCCGGCGACCCGGGCAGGACCGGCTCGACGGTCGCGGTCCAGGTCGCGGCCCGGTCGTTCTGGCTGTTGCGCACCACAACTGTTGCCGTCGTCGCCCCGTCGGCTCCCGGGAGGGCCTGCTCGAGGCCTCCGCAGACCAGCCACAGGGCGTCCTGGTGCCACACGTGCCACACCACCCGGGGCGGCTGGCCGTCCAGAGTGACCCACACGACCCCCGACTTCCGGGTGGCGTCGCCGATGTCCATGCCTGACATCATGCTGTGGTGACGTCGGCGACCGAGGTGAGGGCGGGGGTGGCGCGGCCGCCGACCCGGGACCTGGGCCTGATGTTCGTCGCCCTGATGGCCGTGTCGACCTCAGGGCCGCTGATCGCCGCGACAGTCGCGCCCGCGCTGGCGATCGCCTTCTGGCGCAACGCCATGGCGAGCGTCGTCCTGGCGCCGGTCGTGATGCTGCGTCGCCGGGCGGAGCTGCGTGGCCTGGACCGCCGGGAGCGCCTGCTGGCCCTGGCCGCCGGGCTGCTGCTGGCGCTGCACTTCGCCACCTGGATCCCGGCCCTGTCGTACACGTCGGTGGCGAGCGCCACGGCCCTGGTCGCGACGCAGCCGGTGTGGTCGGCGCTGATCAGCAAGCTGCGCGGCGAGCCGGTCAGTCGGCAGGTCTGGCTCGGGATCGCGGTAGCCATCGCCGGTGCCCTGCTGCTGACCGGGGCGGACCTGCAGGTCTCCAGCCGCGCCCTGCTGGGCGACGGGCTGGCGATCGTCGGTGGGATGTTCGCTGCCGCCTACATGACCGCCGGCAGCGAGGTCCGCCGGAGCGTCTCGACCACGACGTACACCACGCTCTGCTACACCACGACCGCCTTTTTGCTGTTGGTCGTGTGCCTGGTCGGACGACAGTCGCTCACCGGGTACGACGGTCGCGACTGGCTCAAGCTGATCGCCCTGACGGCCGGCGCGCAGTTGCTCGGGCACTCACTGTTCAACGTGGTGCTGAAGACCACGAGCCCGACCGTCGTCAGCCTGTCGATCCTGTTCGAGATTCCTGGGGCGGCCCTGATCGCGGCGGTGTTCGTGAAGGGCCAGCACATCCCGGTGCTCGCCGTCCCGGCGGCGGCGCTGCTGATCCTGGGCCTGACCCTGGTCATCCGGTCGAGCAGCCGCGACGCTGCGCCGGCCGTCCCGGTCGAGTAGGCCCGCCGATCGGTCGGCCCGGCATAGCCTTCGGGTATGCCCTCCGTACGTGCGCGCCGTTCCGTCCTCGCCGTCCCCGGCAGCAACCCGCGGATGATCGAGAAGTCCCGGGGCCTGGCGGTTGACGCGGTCCTGCTCGACCTGGAGGACGCGGTGACCCCCTCGTCGAAGGTTGCCGCCCGTTCCGCGGTGGCGGACGCGGTCGCGGCCGGCGGCTGGGCTGCCGCCACGGTCGCGGTGCGCGTGAACGACCTGTCGACGGCCTACACCTACCGCGACGTGATCGAGGTCGTCGAGACCGCCGGCCCGGCCGTGGACGTGATCGTCCTGCCCAAGGTGCAGTGCCCCGAGCAGGTGGCCTGGCTGGACCTGCTGCTGTCCCAGATCGAGCGGACGATGGGCTTCGCCGAGGGCGGCATCGGGATCGAGGCGATGGTCGAGAGCGCCCTCGGGCTGTCGCAGGCGCTGGCGATCGCCAAGGCCAGCCCACGGGTCGAGGCCCTCGTCTTCGGACCGGGTGACTATGCCGCCGACCTCGGCATGCGGTCACCTTTCGTCGGAGCCCCGCCGTTCGAGGGGGCCTTCGACGTGGCCCTGCAGACCCTGCGCCTCGCCGCGACCGCCGCTGGCGTGCAGGCCGTCGACGGGCCATGGCAGCAGGTCCACGACCTCGACGGCCTACGCGGTAAGGCCGCTCGCAGCGCTGCTCTGGGCCTCGACGGCACCTGGGTCATCCACCCTTCCCAGGTAGCTGTCGCGGAGGAGGTCTTCACTCCCGCACAGGATGCCTACGACCATGCCGAGCTCGTCCTGGACGCCCTGATGTTCCACGGCTCGCCCGAGGGCGGCAGTCGTGGCGCCGCGATGCTTGGCGAGCAGATGGTCGACGAGGCCAGCCGCAAGCTCGCGCTGTCGGTGGCCGTGAAGGGTCGGGCTGCGGGACTGACCCGCACCGCCACCTTCACGCCGTAAGCCCGCCCGCCGCTGAGCGCACTGCTGCCGGCGTGAGGTGGGTCACCCCACTCGGGTGGCTACCGGCAGGTAGCCGGTGGGACACTTCCGTCGAAAGGTTCAGCGACGTCACGTCGTACACGAGGGAGCATCTCCATGGGACGCCTGGCTTCGACCGAGGGCCTGACCGAGATTCAGACCGAGATCTTGTCGACCGTCCGCACCTTCGTGGACAAGGAGATCATCCCCTACGCGACCGACCTCGAGCACAAGGACGAGTTCCCCGAGGCGATCGTCGGGGGAATGCGGGAGATGGGTCTGTTCGGGCTGATGATCCCGGAGCAGTACGGCGGGCTCGGCGAGTCCCTGCTGACCTACGCGCTGGTCGTCGAGGAGATCGCCCGCGGCTGGATGAGCGTCTCCGGCGTGATCAACACGCACTTCATCGTGGCGTACATGCTCGAGCACCACGGCACGCAGGAGCAGAAGAATCGGCTGCTTCCGAAGATGGCGGCGGGCGACCTGCGTGGCGGCTTCTCGATGAGCGAGCCGGGTTGCGGCTCGGACGTCGCGGCGATCAAGAGCAAGGCCGTGCGTGACGGGGACTCCTACATCCTGGACGGCCAGAAGATGTGGCTGACCAACGGAGCGCGGGCCGGCCTCATCGCGACCCTGGTCAAGACCGACGAGGGCGGCGACTCGGTCTACAAGAACATGACCACCTTCCTGATCGAGAAGGAGCCGGGCTTCGGCGAGACCGCCCAGGGCGTCACGATCCCCGGCAAGATCGAGAAGATGGGCTACAAGGGTGTTGAGACCACCGAGATGATCATGGAGGGCGCGCGCGTCGACGCCTCCACGATCCTGGGTGGCGAACAGGGTCGCGGCAAGGGCTTCTACCAGATGATGGATGGTGTCGAGGTGGGGCGCGTCAACGTCGCCGCCCGCGCTTGCGGCATCTCGATCCGTGCCTTCGAGCTGGCGATTCAGTACGCCCAGCAGCGTTCCACCTTCGGTAAGCCGATCGCGCAGCACCAGGCGATCCAGTTCAAGCTGGCCGAGATGGCCACCAAGGTCGAGGCAGCCCATGCCCTCATGGTCAACGCCGCCCGTCTGAAGGACGCCGGCAAGCGCAACGACGTCGAGTCCGGCATGGCCAAGCTGCTCGGCAGCGAGTACTGCAACGAGGTCGTCCAGGAGTCGTTCCGCATTCATGGCGGCTACGGCTACTCCAAGGAGTACGAGATTGAGCGCCTGATGCGTGAGGCCCCCTTCCTGCTCATCGGCGAGGGCACGTCCGAGATCCAGAAGACGATCATCAGCCGGGGGCTGCTGAAGGACTACCAGCTCAAGGGCTGATCGCACGCGAAGCAGCCCTAGGGCAGGGCCGGCACCGCTGACGGCAGGGGGAGCTCTGGCTCGTGTCGCGCGGGCGGGCCGGACACCATCGCTGTGATCACTGGGCCACGAGAGCGCCAGATCGAGGCGTCGATCAGGTAGTGGTGCAGGTTCAGGAAGACGAAGAACGCACTCAAGAACAGGGCCGGCTGACCGGGTGCGGCAATGACCCGGTCCAGGGTCTGGGGAATCCAGCGGGACAGCAGCAGGCCGCCGCAGGCGGCGCCCGCGAAGATATTCAGCCACCAGGCAGGGCTGACGGTCCCTCCGGCCAGGGCCACTTCAGCACGGTGCCCCACCGCCAGGTACTGGATCGCGTGCAGCGGCGCGAGCACCAGCAACGTCATCGCCGGGTTGGTCGGAAGCCCGAGCCACAGGAACGCCGCGACGTACGGCGCCACGAGCATGGCCGGCGGTCGGCGCAGCCTGATCAGCACCTGGGCGACCGGGGCGGCGCAGAGCAGCGCGAGCACCTGCAGGACGGTCAGCGTCTGGTGGGGGAGCAGCGACCACCCGACGGGGAACCCACCGAAGCTGTAGTTCACCCCCGTGACCAGGACCCGGGACGCGCCGAGGAACCACAGCGGATACAGCGCGTAGCGCAGGACCTGGGCATCCCTGCTGCTCAGCCGGATACCGGCGTAGGACGCCCCTACCCGACCCACGCCGTACACCTGCTTCACGTAGTGCCACGTCGTCATCAGGTAGACGGAGGTGAGCAGAGCGCTCGTCAGCCGGACGGTGCCGACACCTGAGGACGTGAGCGACAGGGCGACCAGGCCCAGCAGCACCGTTGCCAGCAGGGTCGGCGCCAGGAGCAGCACGAACGGCGAGGCCGCGACGGCCGCGCGGCCGGTGCGGTACGCGAGGTGGTAGGACAGGCCGAAGTGGCCGGCGGAGATCACGGCGCCTACCCAGAAGACACCATTCAGGGCACTTCCTGACAACCCGGATCCTGTCCCGCTGAGCAGGGAGCCGACCGCCCAGAGCGCCACCGCGAGCCATCCGACAAGCCAGGCATCCACATGTCGGTGAACGAGGACGCGGCCGGTCATGATCAAGTACGGTACGCCCGTTCGGCTGTCGCCGTCACGGACCATCGGAGGCCTCTCGTCATGAAGCAGCGATTCGGCGGGCTCCTGTGCCTGCTACTCGGATCCATCCTCATCACCGGCGGCGTGCTGGGCGCGGGTGATGCCGGTGCCGGCATCTCAGTGCCACAGTGTGACGGGGCGTGCCCGACCGGGTCGATCGTCATCACCGAGCTCACCACCGGCACCGGGCCCGGCGCGCCCTCGGGTGGTTGGACCGTCACGCTGACGTCCACGAACTGCCGCCTGCCGGGGGACGGCTCGCCCATCGTTGTCCAGGTGCCGAACGATGCGATGGCCCCCCCGGTGAACGGGCTGTTCCAGAACACCGGCGGTGTCGCCCAGACCCCATGCCGCTACCTGCTGGCGGAGACGCCGGTGCCGAGCTACACCGGCACATTCGTCCCGCCGGGGCCGTACACGCTGCCGCAGGGCAGCGAGTCATCGCTCCGGGTCGCCTTGCACAACGTCGGCTTCATGCCGCCGACGCCTACGCCGACCGCCACACCGACCGCCACACCGACCGCCACGCCGCGCGCGACAGCGTCGGCCACACCCTCGCCCGCACCGAGCCCGGCGTCGGCCGGCAACGGGAGCGGCGGGACGCTGCCGTTCACCGGGTCGGGGCATCTGCTGGCTCAGGTCGTGCTCGGACTCGGACTGCTGCTGCTCGGAGTCTTCCTGCTGCTGACCGGGCGCCGTACCCGGCGGGTCTAGTCACACCTCTTTGGCGCAAATCCACACGGCCCCCACCGTGTGGATTTGCGCCAAAGGCGGGCGGGCGTCGTGTGC
>JAYUBO010000060.1:0-8561 GCA_043740815.1 Frankiales bacterium
CGCTCCACAGTCTGCTCCACCTTGCCGGAGCTTGCGTTGTCGTTGCCGCCGGAGGGCGTGTAGGTCGCAGTGATCGTGTGCGCGCCGACCGTCAGCTCAGCAGTGGGGATCGACGCGCTGCCGGAGCCGTCTAGGCCTTGCGGCGCCCCGAAGTCGGTGCCGTTGTCGCTGAACTGGACCATTCCGACCGGAGTCCCCACTCCCGGAGCCACCGCACTCACCTGCGCGGCGAACGTCAGCGCCTGCCCAAGCTCGGAGGGGTTGAGCGACGAAGTCACGCCGGTCTGCGTGTCGTGGCGCTGCACCGTCTGGCCGCCAGCGAGCGTTCCACTGCTATCCAGAGTGTTGGTATTACTGCTCGTGAACGCTGCAGTCACCCGGTGGTTGCCCACCGCAAGCGTGGAGCTACTTACCGAGGCGTGGCCGCTTCCGTCCACGTTCTGCGGCCCCGTCAGATCGGTGCCGTCGGCCTGGAACTGGACCGTCCCGGCCACCGCGCCCCCGCCCTGCCTCGCGACCGTGGCGGTGAACGTCACGTTCTGCCCATAGCTCGAGGGATTCGCCGACGACCCCACGTCGGTGCTACTCGGACTGGCCGGCGGCGGGTTCACGTGCTGGCTCGCGCTTGGCGTTATCGGACAAGGACCGCTCGGGCCGACGAGGAAGGCGTAGATGGTGTGGTCGCCGACCGAGAGACTGCTCGTGCTGAAGTCCACAGAGCTGTTGTCCTTGAACGTCGGGAACAACAATGCCACCCCCAAGACCCCGCCGCCGAGACCGTCGAAGAACGTCACAATCCCCGTCGGGGGTGGGGGGAAGTTCTCGAGGGTCCTGGCGGCTGCGAAGAATTCGAAGGTAGCGGGCTGGCCGACCGTGCTCGGATTACTCTTCGCCGTCAGTAGGCAGTTGGTCGTCGGGCCGGAGGCCGAAGCCGGCGGGGCCAACGGGCCGACCAGCAGCGCGCTACTAACCAGGACCCCAACAAGCGCCGTGACGTAACTCACCCGAAAGTGTTTGGACATGAGCGGACTCTCGTAATGAACGAGACTCCCGTCAATAGGCCGTACGCGATTACCTCACGCAGGCCCCGCGCGGCTGATGCTAACGCTCGCCTGATCGTGGTTATCAGTTGCTCCCACAGTCGTCCGCGCAAAATGTGTCGCGAGGCTAGCGGGGAAGTTCGGCACGCCCGCGGATGCTGAGTTTGCGGTAGATCGCGGCGAGGTGACCCTCGACTGTGCGGGGGCTGATGAAGAGATCTGCGGCGATTTCGCGGTTGTTGCATCCACGAGCTGCGAGGGTCGCTACTTTCTTTTCAGTGGCGGTGAGCGTGTCGCCAGTGCGTGCACCGTCTAGTCGGTGCAGCTCGGCGCGGGTTAGGTCGGCCCATGGTTTGGCGCCTATCGCAGAGAAGCTGTGCAGGGCGCTCTGAAGGTTGGCGCGGGCGGCATTTTTGGCGCGTCTGCGCCGGTGGACCTGGCCGAGGGCGAGTTCGCTGCGCGGTAGCTCTAGGGCAAGCGGCGAGCGTCGGTGTGCCTCGACCGCCTTCTCGAGTAGTGCTGCGGCGATATCCAGTTCGCCGCGGGCGGCGTGTACCAATCCGTCGAGCCGGGCGCCGACTCCCCATAGCGTCGGACGGTCGAAGCGTTCGCCGAGCGCACGCTGCTCGGCGGCGAGTGCGGTGGCGCGGTCGAGCTCTCCGGTTCCCACCAGGAGCTGTCCAAGGTCCCCCTCCAGGCGTTGGCGCCGTCCGGGCTCGTGGATACCTATGGCTTGGGCGGCTGCCCAGGCCGTCTCCAGGTGCTCGAGGGCCTGCGAGTGGTCGCCGTCAAGCAGCGCTGCCAAGCCCAGGACGTGCTCGTAGACCAGAGTCTTTTTCGTCGGGATGTTGGCCGGTGCGGTCAGGTGTTGGCTGGTGATGAGCTCGCGCCCCAATGTCGGGTCTCCGGTGAGCACCGCCAGCAAGGCCCGTGATGCGTAGAGCGTTGCGGGCGCCACGCCTCCGGTTTCGGTGAGGTGGCTCAGCCCTTCCTCGGCGGCCGCCAGAGCTGCCGGGTAGTTACCGGCCCAGAACTCGGTGAGAGCGAGGTGACCGAGCACGGCCGGCAGCGATCCGTCGTCGCCCTCGCTTCGAGCCGTGGCTACCGCGTGCCGCAGTTCGGTGCGCGCACCGTCAAGGTCGTCGACGAGCTTGAGCTGGTAGCCACGGATGCTGCGGACCCTGTTAAGTACCGGTACGGAGCGCGGCTGCGCTTGTTGTTGCCGAGCCTCGGCCGCTTCGGCGCGCAACAGAAGGTCAAATGCGAGGCCGTCGGCGGCGTCGAGGTGGTCTTCGGCGAGGTAGATGAGCGCGGTCGAAAGAGCCCCGGGGTCGGTGTCGCCGCAGCTGTCGAACAGCGCAATCGACTCCCGGGCCAGCTCGGCACGATTGGTTCCCCGGCCGTCGCCGACGTCGGCCGCGCATGCCAGCGCTACGGCGCGGCAGCGTGGATCGGTCTCTGGAGTTTCTAACACTCGGCGTAGCAGCGTTTGCGCGGCGGGCTGGCCGCGGACCCAGTAGGTCGACTCGACCAGCATCGGCAGCACCAGGGCCCAGTACTGCGGGCTCGGGTCCATCCGGGTGAGATCCTCGGCGAGCTCACACGCGCGGGTCAGGTCACCTGCCGCGAAACGTAGCCCAGCCGCGGCAAGGTATCGCCGTGCCAGCTCGTCTCGATGAGGGGGCGGGGTGAGCCGGACGGCAAGCTCGGCCAGGTCGGCGGCGGTGTGGGTGGCGCCGCGCGAGCGCGCGGTTTGGGCACCGGTATCTAAAGCGCGGGCGATCTCAGCGTCTGGCTCCCCGTCACTGGCCAGGGCAAGATGGCGGGCGCGTTCTTCGGGGTCGACGGCGATACCGGCCAGGCTGCCGTGCAGGCGATGCAACTGCCCCGGGGACTGCGTGCTCAGCGCTGCGGATCCGAGCAGCGGATGGGCCGGCCGCAAACGACCTGCGGTTTCAGTGATCAGTCCGGCGATCAGAGCGGCGTCGATCGCGGCGTCCGGATCAGCGACCATCCCGCGCAGGGCGCGGCCGGTCGCGCCCCAGGTGGGCCGCGACACCGCGGCCACGACGAGCAGGGCCGTTCGTGCCTCCTGGACCTGGCTGTCTAGCTTGCTGCTGAGCAGGGTCATCAGTGACGACGGGAGCGGCAGCCCGGCGTCGCTAGCGGGCCTGGCCGCAAGGATCGCCTTACCGAGCTCTAACGCCCAGTAAGGATTGCCGCCAGACACAGCCGCCAGCTCCCGTTGGGCCTGCGTTGAGGGTGAGATGCCGACTCTCGCCCGGACCAGGCTGGTCACATCATCGTCAGTCAGCGGTCCGAGCTGCACTGTTTGCGAGCCCAGCGCAGTGACAGCATCCAGAACCGTGCGGGCAGCTTTAGGCAGACATGCCGAGGGCTGGCCGGGAAGCTCACCGGTCCGGACCGTGATGAGAGCGCGGATCCGTTCGGCGCGCAACCGACGCAGCGCAAAGGCAAGGACCTCAGCACTTGCATGGTCGAGCCACTGCAAGTCATCGATCGCGATCAGCACGCTGTTATCCACCGCGAGGACCCGTAAGGCCACCAACAGCGCCACGCCGATTTCCCGCTCGTTCGGCGGGCCACCATCTGGCAACCGACGCAGCAAAGCCACTTCCAAGGCAGCCCGCTGCGGCGCGGGCAGCGCGGGCAGCAAAGCGTCGGCCACCTCATCGAACAGGTCAGCCAGCCCCGCGAAGGACATCCCCGCCTCGGCCTGCGCCGGCCGCACGCTGAGAACCACGGACGAATGTCGCAGTGCCACCGTCAGCCCATCGCCCCACATGCTGGACTTGCCGATCCCGGCTTCCCCTTCGATCACCAAGGCGGCAGCAGGCCCGGAGTCGGTCACAAAACTCGCAATGAGGTCTCCCTCCACCAGCCGGCCCACCAGCACGCGGCTCGGATCATCCACAAAACACAACCCTCACGACCCGTCCGCGCCCCATGGCAGCCGGCTGACCCCAAAGCCGGTGCCCCGAGATCACACAACACTGCGCGGCCAGTGTGCCCCGGGGCCTGGGGCGCTGTCATCAAGAGCAGAACTTATGAGTCCGGACAGTTCCTACCGGCATTGACATATCGGCCAGCGCGCCCGCACGACCTGACCGCCAAGGCGCATAGAAGCCTCGACCGAATTCTCCGGACAACGGCGAAAAGCAGGTAGTACCCCCGTGTTTTCACGGGTGTGCTCGTCGGTGACGCTCCCTAACGTCACGCACATGAGCACCTACGTCATCCAGCGGATAGTCGGTGGCGCCGACGTCGCCGGTCTGGGCCACGACACCGCCGCGCTACGCACCTCGGCGCTAGCAATGACAGCCCAAGGCCAACCCGTGCAGGTGCTGTCTGCCACCTACATCCCCGCCGACCAAACATGGCTGTGCGTCGTCGACGGAGACGACGCCGCCAGCGTCATCGAAACCCTCAAGCAAGCCGGCACCACCACAGCGCGGGTGCTTCCCGCCGTCAACCTCTAACCAACGCAGCACCGCCGTCGAATGAGACAAGTCATGTTCGACACCGCTAGTTCTGCTCACGCAAACGAAGATCCCGGTACGGCGAGTTCGGCTGGTCACCACACCAGGGCGGAGTCGGCCGGATCCTGGCCGACAACGGGGATGACCTGATGTGCGCGCTGCACGCCCAAAACACGATGAAGGCAGGGCTCCCACGACGCGCACCTGGCTTGACCACGTGGGTCCCGGGTCTCCCCCAGGAAATATCTGCTGAGCCGGCAGACCCCCGGAGACCCTGGTGCCTCGCGCGCCGCGTCAGCGGACCGTCTCATCCGTCCCAGTGCACGAGGGCCCGCGCGCGTTGGGCCGCGCTCGCCACGGCCGACGGGTAGTTGTCCTTCGCACGCAGGTCCACCCACGCCACATTCACCTTCGAAGGAGAACAACTATGGGTACCACTGACCGCGCAGAATCGGGTCAGGCGCGCTCCTCGTTCGTGATCGGCGCCGCCAGCCTGCTCGCCCTCGGCTTGGCTAGCTGTACAGGCTCAAGCGGCCACCGAGCGGTAGCCGTGGGCGCCACCCCGACGTCGGCCGCTACGCCGACGTCGGCGTCGACCGGAGCGACAACGGCTGGCAGATACGGTCATCCGTGCGCTCTGCTCACCCAGGCTGAGGTGGCGTCTGCGGTCGGGGCGCCGATCGGACCTGGTGTTGAGGAGGGGAGCTTAGGTGCCGGAGGGTGCTTCTTCAACCAATCAAGCGGTGCGTACGCGGGCGCCCTCCTGTCGGTTGCCGGCTGGACTCAGATCAGCGCGTCGTACAAGGTCACGGGCCCAGGTTCAAGCCCGCTCAGTGGCATCGGCGACGAGGCGTACTCCATCTCTACGACATCCGAAACCGCAGCCGTGCTACTCGTGCGCAAGGGCAGCAACGGCTTCACCCTCGCCATCCATGGTGCGCACGTGGACTCGCTGCCCGATCACGGGCTGGCTATGGAGAAATCCCTTGCCGCGCTGATCTCCTCCCGATCATGACGCCCACAGCCGTCGTGCACCCCCGGTTCCGGTTCAGTGCCTATCCCGAACCCCTCACTCCGCAGAAACCGATGCCCGACACCATCATTCAGTCCGAATGCGGCAGCATCGGCACTCGAAAGCCGCCTTGGTGGCGGAGCCAACATGGGTCTTGTTCGAAGGCCCGAACTCCTTGCTGGAGCCCGAACCGAGCTTTCTCCCGAACCAGGCGAGCACGCATGGCAAGCAGGGTTCAACATGTCCCGTTCCGAGGCAGTCAGCGTCGGGCTTGGCGACAACATCGGCCTATTGGTCCTAGCAGCCGAGACCGTGGACCCCCGGTCCCAACTCAGCGCCTGGGAGCGCAAACTAATCACCCTGGTAACTGGAGGTTCTACGGACGCGCAGAGCGCACAGCAGCTGTTCATGAGCATCCGAACCGCCCGCTCCCACCTTGACCGCATCCGCGACAAGACCGGACGCAGACGTCACCCGACTCGCACTGCAAACATCGGTCGAGCAGAACCCATGATCTCGAACCGTGGTGGGCCGCGAACACGATCGTCGCACCGGACACCTCTGAGAGTTCGAGATGTCCTAATTCGGTGTCTGGGTTTGACGACACTCCTACCGACAGTAGATCAGCCCTCGACCGCATCACCGACGCGGTCCTGCCAACCTCACCGTCCCGCCCAGAAAAGGATTCAGCATGACGACCCTACGAAAGCCTGTGCCGCTCGCTGTGGCCACCGGCATCCTGCTCGCGCTCAGCGGCTGCTCCCAGGGCGGGCCGGCGTCCGGTGCCGCCGGTACGGGCCAGTCACCTCCAGCTGGGAGCGCAGTACCCAGCCAGGCCTCACCGGGAGCCACGGCCGACACTCCGGCAGCGGCAACTGCCAACGCGCACCCGTGCTCGGTCGTGACAGAGCAGGAGGCGACTGCGGCCTTGGGCGCCGACCCGGGGCCGGGCCACGAGACCCCACCCGGCGCCACGGGTAGTGGCACCTGCATCTACGGCTCGCCGCCGGTTGAAGTGGCGATCACAGTCGACTCCTCGGGGGTGGGCAAAGCCATATACGACGGCGATAAGTCGACGGCAGCGGCCGGCAGCGCGGCCTTGGTCATTGATGTGCCGGGAGTAGGGGACGCGGCATTCGAGACGCCCAGCGGAGGGTCGGCGACGTCGATCTACTTCTATAAGGGCACGACATTCGTCGAAATCACTCTAGGCATCCCGACCGGTGAACCACCGAAGGCCAAGGCGATCCTCCTAGCCACCAACGCCGCCGGCCGCGTCTGAACCAGCCGCTCGTCCCCTTCTTCTCCGCTCAGTCCGAGCACGAGACCCACGGAGACCGTCAGGCCCGTCAACGCCCAGTCGTCTCACCGCGGCCGCCACAGGCGTCATCGGCAGTTGGCTGCTCGCGGCCTGTGGCGGCAGCGGCGCACCCTCCAACCCCAGCACGGCAGCGGCAGGCACTGCGCCTAGGAGTCCGTGTCGGTAATCCGTGATGGTCTGGGGGTTGCGGGAGGATGTGTCAGGTCGCAGCAGCGGGTCGCTGAACACTTGGTGCTGGTGGACGTTGATGAGGCTTTGGTGGGCCCGCGGCGGCCGAAACGGCCGGTGGACATGACGTTCTGCCCTTATGACCAGGATCAGCCGATGTTGCTGGCGCCCGACATCCGGGACTGGCTGGCTGCTGGTCATCGGGCCCGTTGGGTTGATGCGCTGGTCGAGGACGGTCTGGAATTGAACCCGATCTATGATGACGACACCGATGTTGGTGGTGGGCCGCCCTATAACCCGCGGTTGATGGTGAAGATGGTTATCTATGGCTACTTTCATGTGATCACGTCGTCGCGGGCGCGTGAGCGGCGCTGCCACGACGACGTCGCGTTCGGGTTCTTGACTGCGCAGCAGGCCCCGGACTGTGGGGCGATCAGCCGGTTCTCAGGTCCCGACGCGGAGGCGTTTAAGGAGTTGACTTGGCCCCACCTGGGTTGCTGGAGGGGTTGAGTCGTCGCCTCGTCCGCCTTGTCGTTGGGCGGGGGTGTTACGCGAGACGTCGGCTCTGCGGCGCCGGTAGGCGGCTTGCCTGCAGGCCCGGTCGCAGAAGCGGCGGGTGCTTCCTCGAGCGGGTAGCTTGTAGCGGTCTTGGACGCTGAAGACGATTTGCCGTCCGCAGCATTCGCAGTGGATCCCGGTTAGCTCGTAGCCGTTGCGGTTGGGGCCGAGCGGGAAAGCGTCACGCATTCGCGGTTCGCTTGTTGCGGGCGTGCGCGAGGCGGTAGCTGCTGGTGCCGGTCTCGATGATGTTTCCGCCGAAGGTGAGACGGTCCACGATGGCCGCGCAGAGCCGCGGGTCGGTGAAGGTCTTGGTCCAGCCGCTGACGCTGTCGTTGCTGGCGATCGCGACGGCGATCTTCTCTTCGCGTTCGGTGAGGACTTGAAAGAGCAGCTCGGCGCCACGCTTGTCCAGTTCCATGTAGCCCAGCTCGTCGCACTATGCGGACATCCCCGTAGGTCGATGACATCGGCCTTCTCCCGGTAGCTCAGGACGCAGCCGAAGGTCTCTACCGGCTCGTCGATGCCGCCTACGAAAAACGCAGTGTCGCGGTCAGCTCGAACCTGCACCCAGCAGCGTTCGATGAGCTGATGCCCAAGACCCTCGCCACCTCTACGGTCGACCGGCTCCTGCACCACGCGCACGGTGACGGCCAACACCCGGGCAGATCCCGTGGCCGTCACCGGGCAGTACTCATGGCCACCAACAGGCAGAACTCACGACCGCCTCCGGGCAGTTCCTACTGGCCGTTGACATGCCAACCCGCAAAGGGCGCTACGCCGAGCGTGCGGTCGCAGCCAGCTGTTGTACGCCTTCGGCCACCTGTCGATCGGGGCGACCGGCCCCAATGAGGTGCATGAGTGGATCTCGCAGATGGTTGTGGACGGTGACACGTACGCCACCATCCGGGCCAAGACGTCGCTGCTCAACACGATCTTGCAGGTCGCGGTCCCCCAGGGTT
>JAYUBO010000061.1:0-2288 GCA_043740815.1 Frankiales bacterium
GTCCCCATGGTCACCATCCGGCCAGTACCGCCGCAGCCAGGCGCCCGTCGACGTGAAACCTGCCTGCACCGCCAGACCGCGTGCCCTCACCTCCCCGACCCTGTTCAAGGACCCGCAAGCGCTGCTCGACGTCGAGCAAGGCCTGTGCGTCGACGAGGGCCTGCGCACCCGCAACGACGGTCAGCTCACGCCGCTCGAGCCGCACGACAGCATCCACCACCGCCAGCACCTCTGAGCTCGGCGCAAGGGCAGCGTCCAAAGGTTCGGGCGCTCCCAGCAAGCCCCCCGACACGCCGGGGATCGCCACCAAACCTCCAGCCCCCCACTGTCACCTGGGTCCAGAGCGTGGGGGCCACCCGCAGCAAATGCTCGTCAGCTCAGGCACACGGGCCGCACGCATGAGCACTACCGAAATCAACTCGGTGACGTGGTCCGGGATCTTGGCAAGCTCTCGGCGCTTGGTGCATCGAAGGACGGGGCTCTCGGTGAGCTCATGGATGTAGCGGCCGAAGGTCACGCTCGTAGGTTTCCGGATCGGGCCGAGATACCTCGCCCAGCATCCGATGTTCCAGGGTGACCGGGTGCAGTCCATGCCGCACACGGAAACGACGGTCTGACTGGGGCTTGTCGCACATCCCCAGGCCACTCATGTCGACGAGGCGGTGGACGTGGTGCCAGCTAGCGGAGACCCGATACGCCCGGTTCCCGAGCGAGATGCAGAGCTGGTCGGGGCCAGGCCGGGTCAGGCCGGCGTCATCCTCAACGGCACAGACGCCCACCTTGCGGTGCTGCCAGCCGAACTGCTGAGCACAACCCGAATCCGGTACGTACCAACCGGAACATTCCGCCCCGGATGCCACGCGACAGTATTGACACCCGACTGCACGACCCTGCCGCTCGCAACGATAAACACCTGCCCGCCTGTACCCACGGCCTCGACGGTCGCCGTCGTGCCTGGCAGGCCGGCCAGGTCAGAAAACTGAACACTGAATGTTCCAGCGCTCGAAGCCGGGTCGGTTTCGACGCGAACATCATCGAGGAACCAGCGCCGAGGACCAGGATCCTCGTTCGGGTCGAAACGCAGCGCGGTGATCGTCTGCCCAGCCCAGCCGATCCGGTTCACGCCCAGGACGGGGTCAACGATCGCAGTCGACGGACTGGTCGCCATGTCAACTGTGACAGCGTTCCATCCCGGGTAAAGCACCAAGTCATCGGTGGTCTGCCATTTTGTCGGGCCTCCTTGGGCGGTTGTCCACATCAGCCGGCCGACGCAGCCGCCACCGGATTCGCCGCCGAGTCCGTAACTGCCGAGCAGCGCAACATGTACTTGCACTCGGTGGAAGGTGCTGCCTAGGAACGGCTTCGGCATCGGCAGGTACACGTTCGGGTCGTTGCCGGTGTTCTGAGCCGCGAACCACAGGCCGTTGATACCGAGCAGGGTGGCTCCGGTCAGCCGGAAGTCGGTGCGCTGCGCCATGTCCCAAGGGTCCTTGCGCACGCTGGTCGCATAATCTGTTCCCTGGGACGGTCGCGGGGACAAGATGACCGGCTGGGGGCGAACCCGGACGGTCACAGGAGCCGAAAGCGTCGATGTTGTGGCGCCAGCAACGACATAGAACCGGTAGGTCCCGGGAGGAAGCGCTGACAGCGGAACAGACGTGCTGTTCGACGAAGCAGTGGACGAAATGGTCGCAGCAACGCCCCAGCCGGGCTGGTCAGGAGTGTTGTTGAGCGGGTTGGCGTCGCTGTCCCAGTAGACGGTGGCAGGCCTGCCGGGCGAAGGGTCAGTCCACGGCACCATCGTTTCAGCGACTGAAGTGTCGTGCAGCCGAGCCCAGTCGACCTTGACCGTCGGACCAGCCGCCCCAGTCAGTCGCAGCCCCACGACCTGCCCGCCCCAAGGAGCTGGCGCGGTGGGAATCCCGGAACCTTTGAGCGTCAGGTCGTAAGTGTGCCATCCAGTTTGCATCATGAAGGACTGGAAACCTCGGCAGGTCACCGTCGCCCAACTGCACCGGGCCCATGAGACACCCCCAGCGGATGTCGCACTTGACCACAGACGCAGACTGAGCCGGGTGTACCGGTCGGCGTTCGCCGGGTTGAGCCTGCCGTCACGGCCCCAAGGCTGCGACGACGCGATCGAGCCCACCAGGCTCTGCTGCGCAGGCAGGACGTACGTGAGAAGCCCGCCGGCGATCGTTGCGGGGCCTTGAATGTCAGCGGCGTTGGAGAAGTCCCACGGGTCTGACAGCACGTCGCTGGCGTAGTCAGCGGACGCCGCGACCGAG
>JAYUBO010000062.1:0-3153 GCA_043740815.1 Frankiales bacterium
TCGGTCAGGACAAGGTGGGACTGGGCGTCGTAGCGGTCCAGCAGGCCCCCGAGGCACCCGCCGCGAGGGGTGCCGCCCTGCGTGCGCACCTCGGCCCGGCGCTTGGCCAGGACCACCTGGAACACGTAGGCCTCGTCCCAGCGCAGCCGGTTGTGGGCGGCCTTCACGTCGGCGAGGTCGTCCGGTCCGTGCACGACCTCCAACGCCTCTCGCAGGCCCATCAGGTCCTTCTCGAGCCGGAGGTCCAGGGGCAGCGGATCCTCGACCTGGACCTGGGGGAGCACGAGCTTGACGCACGAGTGCAGGACGACGGTGTCGAGGCCGGGCTTGGCGGGGTAGATCGGCCGGATCTTCAAGGCCCTCGCGACATCGTCCTCGTTGCGCGCGAGCAGTACCTCGGGGTGGGCCAGCTGACGGACCCCGCGGAACTCGCTCACCTCACCGGCGAACAGGTGCTCCTGGCCCGGCTTGAGCCGGCTGCAGTGCCAGCTCGCGCTCTTGCCGAAGAAGGTCAGGTCGAGCGTGGCGGTCCCGTCGGTGACGACGACCTTCCCGATCTGCTTACCGCTGCGGGCCGACCTGACCTCGCTGGACACGACCCGGGCCAGCACGGTGACGTGCTCCCCGATGTCCAGGTCCTGGAGGGTCGTCAGCGACCCACGCACGATGTAGCGCCGGGGGTAGTGGTGCAACAGGTCGCCCACGGTGCGCAGTTCGAGCTTGTCCTCTAAGACCTTGGCAGTCCTATCGCCCAGGGCCTTCACCAAAGACGTGTCGAGCCTCACTCGACCCCCAGCAAGAAGGGGTAGTGCGGCTGTCCCCCGTCCAGCAGCTGCACCTCCACCGTGGGGTGCTCCGCCCGGAGATACGCCGCGAGGCGTTCCCCGGCGCCGGCCGCCGCGGGCTCGCCCAGCACGACCGTGACGAGCTCACCGCCCTCCGCAAGCAGCGTGGCGAGCACGTCCCTGGCGGCCTGCTCGACGTCAGCTCCGACCAGGACGACCGCTCCGGCAACCAAGCCCAGCGCGTCCCCGACCTGGCATGGGCCAGCCACCGTCTCGGACGCGCGCACGGCCGTGGTGATCTCCGCCCAGCGGGTTCCGTCGGCGGCAGAGGTCATGGCGACCACGTCGGCGGCCAGGGGCTCGTCGGGGTCCGCCACGCTCAGTGCGACGAGCCCCTGAAGCACCGACCGGGTAGGCACGACCACGACCTCGACGCCCGTCCGGTCGATGGCCTGGCTGGCGGCGGCCTGCGCGACCGCACGCACGTTGGGGTCGTTGGGAAGCACCACGACCTGCCCGGCCCCTGTCGCGAGGATCGCGTCGAGCACCTCCTGGGTCGACGGGTTGGCCGTGGGTCCGCCTGCAACGACCGCGGCGCCTGCCCGCCGGAACAGGGCCGCGATCCCGTCGCCCGGAACGACCGCCACCACCCTCCTGCCGGTACGCCGGACCTCCCCGTCCGCGCCGGGGGCGGGGATGTCCTGGTCTGCCCTGACCTGGTCGGCGAAGTGAGTGACCGTGATCCGGAACGGCCTTCCGGCCGCCACCCCTGCCTCGATCGCGGCCCCCACGTCGTTGACATGCACGTGCACGTTGAACAACCCCTCGCCCCCGACCACGACCAGGGAGTCACCCAGGGTGCCGAGGGTGTGCTTCAGGCCCGCAATCGACTCGTCGGCTGCGTCCCGGAGCAGGAACTGAACCTCGTAGGCGAACTCCTCGCTGCCCGACTCCCGCGCCACCACCAGCCCGGCGCGGTCACGGGGCACGATCAGCGTCGGGTTCGCGTTTGGGTTCGCGTTCGGTGCGCCGGCGCCGGCGCCCGTGACGACCTGCTCGAGAGCCTCGAGCAGGACGCACCAGCCGCGACCCCCGGCATCGACCACTCCCGCCGCCTTGAGGGCGGGGAGCTGCTCCGGCGTGAGCGCCAGGGCCGTGTCCGCGGCCGCCCGGGCGCTCCTGACGACCGCCTCGAGGGTGTCACCGAGGGCGCCCTCGGCGGCCGCCCTAGCCACCGTGAGAACGGTGCCCTCGACGGGGACAGCCACCGCGCCGTACGCGCTGGTGGCGCTGTTGCTCAAGGCGGCCTTGAGCTCCTCTGGGCCCAGGGCCGTCAGCGCAGCAGCGACGTCCCCGAACCCGCGCAACAGCTGGCTGATGATCACGCCCGAGTTGCCGCGCGCACCCATGAGCGATCCGGTGACCATGGCCTGCACGGTGCCCGCCAGGTCCGACGGCGCCTTGGAGACCGCCTCGACCACCGCCTCGAGCGTCAGCTGGAGGTTGGTGCCCGTGTCCCCGTCAGGCACCGGGTAGACGTTGAGGTCGTCGATCTCCTGGCGCGCGTCGGTGAGCGCAGCAAGGCCCGAGGTGCACCACAGCCGCAGTGCGGCGGCGTCGAGCACCTGCAACACGTCGTCCCCTTCGCTCCCGGGGTCCGTTCCGGGCGTCAGGAGGCAGGTTATCCGGCTGCTACAGTTTGCGGGTTGTCCTCGGCGGCGCCGGGTGCGCCCTCACCTGTTCACCCTGCTTACCCGCCCTTCAATCCTCCCAGGAGTTCCACAGTGGCTGCCAACTGCGACGTCTGCGGCAAGGGACCGGGCTTCGGCATGTCGGTCAGCCACTCCCACCGCCGCACCCGCCGCCGCTGGAACCCCAACATCCAGACGGTCCGCGCGATGGTCGGCCGCACGCCGAAGAAGCTCAACGTCTGCACCTCGTGCATCAAGGCCGGCAAGGTCGTCCGCTCGGCCTAGGAGTCCCCGTCCCAGGCGCGGTCCTCGGCGGTGATCCGCTCCTCGCGTTCCTTGACGCTCTGCAGCGCCTGTGCGGCGGCCTCGGCGCTCGGATACGGGCCCAGCCGCACCTCGCCGCGGCAGCCGGCGTCGGAGTTCGCGGAGCCCTCCACGTGCTTGTGGTCCAGGCAGTACCAGAAGGCCATCCGCGCAGGATGCCACGATGCGGGCCCGTCGACCATGAAGGAGCGACAGTGGCTGTCTACGCCCTCGGGGACCGTGTCCCCGACATCCACCCCGACGCCTACGTCCACCCCGATGCCAGCGTCATCGGTGACGTCCGGATCGGGGCTGGCAGCTCGATCTGGCCCGGCGCCGTCCTGCGCGGGGACTACGGCACGATCGTCGTGGGG
>JAYUBO010000063.1:0-23706 GCA_043740815.1 Frankiales bacterium
GGGTCGCTGGCCTCGCTGCTGCTGCGCCGAGGGAGCCTTCAGCCCGGCGAGGTCGTGACGGTCCTCGCCCCGTTGGCGCAGGCGCTCGGGCAGGCGCACGCACACGACCTCGTGCACGGCCGGGTCAGCGCCATGACCGTGCTGCTCACCGTCGAGGGAAAGCCGTTGCTCGACGGCCTGGGCCTGTCCAGCCTGTACGACGCCGACGACACCCACGACCCCACCGGTGGGCTCGGCTCGTCGGCCGACGTGTGGGCGCTGGGTGCGCTCGGCTACCTGCTGCTGACCAGCGCGGCGCCGGAGTCGGCTCCGGTCGGGACGCTGGGCAGGCTGGCACCGCGGGCACCCCTGCCCCTCGTGCAGGCCCTGGAAGCAGCCCTGGCGTTTGACGCCACCACCCGGCCCAGCGCCACGGACCTGGCCGCGGCGCTGCTCGCCTCGTGTCCGGCGCTGCCGCTGGAGGGCATCGTCGCTGCAGCCGAGCCGGGTCCGGCCGGCCCGCGGTCGGCGGGCGTCGCCGCCGGCCTGGCGGCCCTGCGCGTCGGCGTTCCGGGACGTCGTCTGCTCGTTGGCACCGCGGCGTTGGCAGCCCTGGTGCTGGTGATCGGGGTGGGCTGGTCCTGGGGCCGGCGGATCGCCGACCGGCCCGCCTCCGTGCAGGCTGCCGCTGCCGGGTCCGTGCCGCGACCGTTCGGCAGCATGGCGGCCACCGCTGTCGGTGCGACGGGCTGGAGCGAGGTTCTGCAGCGGCTTGACAGCACCCGGGCGCGTGCCTTCTCGCAAGCCGACGCACGCCTGCTCAGCGAGGTCTACGCCGCCGAGAGCCCGGCGCTCGCCACGGACGCGGCAGCGGTCCGGGTGCTGGCCCAGGCCGGGCGTACAGCGGTGGGCGTGGAGCACGAGGTGCATACGGTCGTGCCGGTGCAGCTAGCCGACGACCGCGTCGAGCTGCGAGTGCAGGAGGTGCTGGGCGCCTTCACGGTTCGGGACGCCGCCGGCACAGTGCTGGAGGCCCGACCGGCGACGACGTTGGTCACCCACTCCGTGGTGCTGGTCCGTCGTCACCATGGCTGGGTGATCGGTGAAGTCCGCCTAGCGTGAGCGTCGAAGCCCGATCACAGCAGAGCGGCGCCGAGGGCTGAGGCCAGGTCAGGGTGACTGAAGGTGAAGCCGCTCCTGTCGAGCACGGCCGGCGCCAGTCGCTGACCGGTGAGCACGCCCTGTTCGGCGAACTCCCCGAGGGCCAGCTTGAGTGCGAAGCCGGGTACGGCAACGGGAAGCGTCGGCCGGTGCACTGCTTTGCCGAGCGCCTTCGTGAAGTCCTTGTTCGTCACCGGCGCCGCTCCGACGAGGTTGACAGGACCGGAGACGTCAGCGGTCAGCAGGTGCACGATGGCAGCGACCTCGTCCTGCAGGCTGATCCACGACAGCCACTGCTCGCCGCTGCCGAGCGGGGCACCTGCGCCCAGTTTGAACAGTGGCAGCTGCTTTTTGAGCGCTCCCCCCTTGCTGGACAGCACGATCCCGGTGCGCAGGTGGGCGACCCTCGCGGTGGCGTCGGCGGGGGCCGTCGCCTGCTCCCAGGCCTGGCACACGTCGGCGAGAAACCCGCGCCCTTGCGAGGCGGTCTCGTCGGTGAGGGTCGCGCCGGTGTCGCCGTACCAGCCGACCGCGCTGGCGGACAGCAGCACCGGCGTGCCGGCGGCGGCTACTGCCCTAGCGACCGCTCCCGTCCCACGTACCCGGCTGTCGAGCACCTCCTGCTTGTAGGACGCGGTCCAGCGCTTGTCGCCGACGCCCGCACCGGCCAGGTGCACCACGGCGTCGAGGTCCGCGACCGCCTCTGGTTCGAGGTGGGAGCCATCCCAACGTCGCTCGTCGACGGCGCTCGCGGGGTGCCGCACGAAGCGGACCACCTCGTGGCCGGCGCCGCGCAGGGCAGGGGCAAGGGCGGTGCCGATGAGGCCCGAAGCCCCGGTGATCGCGATCTTCATGGGTCTGATCTTCCCAGGCCGGCCACACCCATGCAGGCCAGGCAGGAACGTCGTGTCCTGCCGGCCGAGCCGTGTCCCGGTGCATGGTCGACGACCACGCACCGGGGGGTTCTAGAGGCCGAGCTCGCCCGCGAAGTCCGCCTCCTCGAGGCGCTCCTTGACCGAGACCAGGAAGCGCGCCGCGTCGGCGCCGTCGACGATCCGGTGGTCATAGGTCAGAGCCAGGTAGACCATCGAGCGCACCGCAACGACCTCACCCAGGGTCGCGTCGTTGACCACGACGGGGCGCTTGACGACCGCTCCGGTGCCCAGGATGCCGACCTGCGGCTGGTTGATGATCGGGGTGTCGAACAAGGCACCTCGGCTGCCGGTGTTGGTCACCGTGAAAGTGCCGCCGCCGAGCTCGTCCGGGAGCACCTTGTTGCCGCGGGTGCGCTCGGCCAGGTCAGCGATCTTGCGGGCGACGCCGGACAGGTTGAGGTCGCCCGCGCCCTGGATGACCGGCACCAACAGGCCACGGTCGGTGTCGACCGCGATCCCGAGGTTGACGTCCTCGTGGTAGGTCACGGTGCCCGCGGCCTGGTCGATGCTGGCGTTGACCATCGGGTGCGCCTTAAGGGCCTCGATCGCGGCCAGCGTGAAGAACGGCAGGAAGCTGAGCTTGACGCCCTCGCGGGCAGCGAACTCTGCCTTGGCCGCGTCGCGCAGCCTCGCGATTGCGGTGACGTCAGCCTCGAGCACCGTCGTGAGCTGTGCGCTGACCTGCAGCGACTCGACCATGCGGGTCGCGATGACCTTACGCAGGCGGGTCAGGGGCTCGGTCCGCCCACGGACGGCGGCGTGTGCCGCAGCCGCGGCCGGTGGGTCAGTGAGGGCCGGTGCGGGCGCCGAAGTCGGCGCGGTCGGCGGCTGGGGCGCCTGCGCCGCCGGAACGGCAGCCGCCGCAGCTGGCGGAGCCGGAACCACTGGCGGAACCGGAACGGGGGCTGCGGGAGCGGGCGCAGCGGGTGCAGCGGCGGAGCCGCCCTGACCCTGGCCGGCGGCGTCGAGGACGTCCTGCTTGCGGATGCGGCCACCGACCCCGGTGCCCTCCAGGGAGGACAGGTCGACGCCGTGCTCAGCCGCGAGCTTGCGGACGAGCGGAGTGACATACGCGCCCTCACCACCCGGGGCCGGGGGGGCGGGAGCCGCTGCTGAAGGGGAGGGGGCCGGTGGCGGCGGAGGAGCAGTGTCGTTCGCAGCCACCGGTGCGGGGTCCGGCGCCGGGGCCGCGACAGCGGCGGGCGCACTGGCAGCGGGCACAGCCGGCGGTTCTAAGGCTGCGGCCGGCTCGGCCGCCGCTGGTGCAGCCTCGGCATCGGGGGCAGCCTCGGCATCGGGGGCAGCCGGCGCAGCCGGCGCCTCGGAGTCGTCACCGATGACGGCCAGCTCCACGCCGACCTCGACGGTCTCGTCCTCCTGAACCTTGATGGAGGTCACGATGCCGGCGGCAGGGGAGGGGATCTCGGTGTCGACCTTGTCCGTCGAGACCTCGAGCAGGGGCTCGTCGACCTCGACGCGCTCGCCCTCCTTCTTCAGCCAGCGGGTGACGGTGCCCTCGGTGACGCTCTCGCCGAGGCGAGGCATGGTGACGGAGACGGCCATGGGATCTGCGGGTTCCCTTGTTCAGAGGTGCTGAGTGGTTAGGAGTGGCTGTGCAGGGGCTTGCCGGCCAGCGCGAGGTGCGCTTCACCGACGGCCTCGGACATGGTCGGGTGCGGGTGGATGAGCTGCGCGACCTCGGCCGGCAGTGCCTGCCAGTTGGTGATGAGCTGGGCCTCCGCGATGAGCTCGCCGACGCGCTCACCGACCATGTGGACGCCCAGGACGGGACCGTCCTTCTGAGCGATGACCTTGACAGCCCCCGCCGTACCCAGGATGCGAGCCTTGCCGTTTCCTGCGAGGTCGTAGGTGGCTTCGATGACGTCGTAGCCCCGGTCGGCCGCCTGCTTGGCAGTGATGCCTACGGAGGCGACCTCGGGGTGGGAGTAGGTCACCCGGGGTACCCCGTCGTAGTCGATCGGTGTCACGGGCAGACCGGCAAGGCGCTCGGCCACGAGGATGCCCTCGGCGAAGCCGACATGCGCGAGCTGCAGGGTGGGGATCAGGTCGCCTACCGCGGAGATGGTGGGTACCGAGGTCTGGCAGTAGGCGTCGACCTTCACGAAGCCGCGTTCGATCTCGACGCCGACCTGCTCGTAGCCCAGGCCCTCGGAGACCGGTCCGCGACCGACGGCGACGAGAAGCAGCTCGGCATCGATGGTCTTGCCGCTCTCGAGGTGGACGCGGATGCCTTCCTCGGTCTTCTCGACCTTGGAGAAACGGACCCCGAGCTCCTGCTTGATGCCACGTTTGCGGAATGCTCGCTCGAGCAGCTTGGAGGAGGACTCCTCCTCGAGGGGCACGAGGTGGGGGAGCGCCTCGACGATCGTGACCTCTGCCCCGAAGGAGCTCCAGACGCTGGCGAACTCGCAGCCGATCGCGCCGGCGCCCAGGATGACCACGGACTCCGGGATGCCGTCGAACGCAAGCGCGTCATCGGAGGAGACGACGCTGACGTGGTCGATCTCGAGCCCCGGCAGCGAGCGCGGCACCGAGCCGGTAGCCAGCAGGACGTGGTTGGCCTCGATGACCCTGCCGTCGACCTCAACGGCCGTGGCGGAAACGAGCTTGCCGGTGCCCTGGACGACCTCGATCTTGCGGGAGGCGACGAGTCCGGTCAGGCCCTTGAACAGCCCCTCGACAACTTTGCCTTTGTAGGCGTTGACGGCGGCCATGTCGACCGACTCGAAGGTGCCGTTGACACCGAACTGGGCGGCCTCCTTGATCACGTCGACGGTCTCGGCGGAGTGCAGCAAGGCCTTGGTCGGGATGCAGCCCCGGTGCAGGCAGGTACCGCCGACCTTGTCCTTCTCGACCATGACCACGGTCATCCCCAGCTCGCTGGCGCGGAGCGCTGCGGCGTAACCACCACTGCCCCCGCCCAGGATCACGAGGTCTACGGTGTCGGGCTGGGTCACTGCTGCTCCTTCTGCTCGGCCATGCATGGCATCCTTCCACTCACCCCTACAGGTCGCGAGCACCCCCGTCCCATTCCCTGTCTCAGTGCTTGCCGAGCGCATCCGAGGAGCCCGCGTGGGTCTGTTCAGCCGCAAGGCCCGCCCGGGCACCGTGCGTACCGCCGCCGACGGTGACAGCGGCCATCTCGAGGCCTTCGCCACGTCCCGGACAGGGGTCGAGGGGTTCGTCGAGCCGGAGACGCCCACGACGGCCACCACGCTGGTGCTCGTCGCGTCGGACGGCGAGTGGACCCGCCGTCGGGTGCCGTCTGCCAAGGCCGCCTTCGAGCTCGGACGCAAGCTTGGGTTGCCGGTCTACGACGTGGCCGCGATCGGCTACCCGTCGCGGATGCGCGAGTGGACGGCCGCCCGCAAGGCCGCCGGCGAGCCCCGCTCGCAGTAGACCCGGCCCGGCAGCACCTCGGCGCAGCCACGCCGAGACGGCTGGCCCCATCGTCAGGGACCGGCCGTCTCGGTCGGTCGTCCGGCTAGTGGTGGTGCCGGCCGGTCTTCTTGACCAGCTTCGCGTGCTGCTTGGCGACCTTCTGGTTGGCGGTCTTGGGCGCCTCGGAGGACTCATGAGCCTCGGGGTCCACACCAGCCGAAGAGCCGTCGGCGCTGTCGGCACCGCCTTTGCCGCAGTCGGAGTGGGCGGCCTCGGAGACGGCTTTGCCGTGCTCGCGGCCCGTGGCACTCCGGTCGTGGGCGACCGAGGAGACGTACTGGCCGTGGCTCATCCCGGCCGGGCAGGTGCTCGTCGGGGTGGCGACGCTGCTCGGGGCGGGTAGGGCGCTGGGGTCGGGGCTGTCGCTGGGGTCAGGACTTTCGCTGGGGTCAGGGCTTGCCTGGGGGTCACCCAAGGCAACCGGGGTGGCGGACGGATCCGGGCTGGCTGTCGCGGCGATGGTCGAGTCCGCGGCAGGCAGGAAGGACGCAGAGCCCGCGACGCTGACGGCGGTCGTGCCCCCGATCGCGGCGGCGGCCACGATCAGGCCGAGAACCTTGGCTTTGGCGGCGGCAACGGTGAGGGCCTGCTCGAGCACGGAGTTCTCCAGGTCGGTCGGGGGAGGGTCCCTTCACCTTTCGTCCCTGGGACGGGGTCGCCTTGAGGCCCAACAGGGTGATCCTGGCCCGCGATGGCTCAGCGGTGCACGGTCAGGGTTGCAGGTCCTCGAGCAGCTGGACGAAGGTGCGGACGGCCGCGCCGGTGCCGCCGGTGTGCGTGTAGCCATAGGCAGCGCCGGTGTTGAAGGCCGGCCCGGCGATGTCGAGGTGGGACCAGGTCACGCCCTCGGTGACGAACTCCTGCAGGAAAAGCCCCGCGGTGAGCATCCCGCCGTCGCGGGGACCGGTGTTGACCATGTCCGCAATCTCGGAGTCGAGGCCCTTGCGGAGGTCGGCCGGCAACGGCATGCCCCACATCGACTCGCCCGCAACGCCGGCGGCGGCGACCACCTGCTCGCGGAAGGTGTCGTCGTTGGCCATGACACCGGAGGTGCGGGCGCCCAGAGCGACGAGCTGGGCGCCGGTGAGGGTCGCGACATCCAGGACGTAGTCGGGCTCGTCCTCACAGGCACGGGCGATGGCGTCGCCCAGGATCAGCCGGCCCTCGGCATCGGTGTTGTTGACCTCGATCTTCTTTCCGCCACGCATGGTGAGGACGTCCGACGGGCGGATCGCGGTGCCGGACGGCATGTTCTCCGCCATCGGGATCCACGCCTCGACATTGACCTTGAGGCCGAGCTCGGCGACGGCGCCCATGGTCGCGATGACGGCGGCTGCGCCGCCCATGTCGGACTTCATGTCCTCCATGCCGGCGGCCGGCTTGATGGAGATGCCGCCGGAGTCGAAGGTGATGCCCTTGCCGACGAGGGCGACAGTGGTGGTCGCACCAGCTGGCCGGTGCGAGTAGTGGACCAGCCGTGGTGGGTTGGCCGAGCCCTGGCCGACGCCGAGGATGCCGCCGAAGGCGCCCTTCTTCAGGGCCTTCTCGTCCAGGACCTCGACGGTCAGCCCGACGCGCTCGGCCAGGGACACGGCCGCTGCCGCCAGCTCGATGGGGTGCAGGTGGGAAGGCGGGGTGTTGACGAGGTCGCGGGCGAGCTTCACGGCGGAGGACACGACCTCGGCTCTGCGCAGCACGCCCTTGGCCTCGCGGCCGAGGCCGGTGAAGACGGTCAGGGCGGCCACGGGCTGCTTATGGTCCCCGAGGGAAGAGCTGCGGTACGCCGTAAAGGCATAGGCCCCCAGCAGCGCGCCCTCCGCGACGGCGCGCAGCGACCCGGCGTCCTGCGCCGGCAGCGCCAGCGCGGCAGCGGAGGTTCCCCCCAGCCCGCGGGTGGCGGCGCCAGCAGCGCGGCGCAGCACCTCGGCGTCGTACCGCTTGCTGACGGGTCCGAGGCCTACGGCGACCACGACGGGGGCCCTGGTGGCGCCCAGCGACGCGAGGCGGGTCACCTCCTCGGCCTTGCCGGTGGCGCCCAGGCCGACCAGCGCGGGCAGCAGGCTCTTTCCGAAGGCTGCAGCCACGGCCTCGGAGCCGGCGGCGAGCACGAGACCCTTGGGGCCCTGTGCCACGCCGATCACGAGAGCGTCGGTCTTGACGGTGGCGGCTTGGCCGGTGGTCACGGAGATACTGGTCACGAGCAGGCAGCCTACCTGCGCTTGACTGGCGAGCATGAGCGTCCACGCGTGGGTCACTGCCCGGATACCTGCCGGGGGGGTGCACCTCGACGTGGCTGGTTGCGGCCGGATCTCGCAAGCGGCACTTGACGCGCAGGTCGCGCACCTTCGCCTGGAGGCCGAGGTGGGCGGCTACGAGGCGGAGAGCTCAGCGGCCTCGGTGGTGGACAGCGGTCGGGCGGCACTCGGGGCGATGGCCGGGCTTGGCGGGGGAGACGTCGCGTTCAGCGAGAGTGCGGCGGTGTCGTTCGCGACCCTCATTGACGCCTGGCCGCTCGAGTCGGGCTCCCGGATCGGCACGGTCGCCGGCGAGTACGGCGGGAACGCGCGCGTCCTGCGTGACCGAGCCCGCAGGCGAGGGTGGCTGCTCGTGACCTTGCCGGTCGACGAGCTCGGTCGGGTGACCGACCTGCCGGACGACCTGGACCTGGTGACGTTCCCGCAGGTCGCCAGCCAGCGGGGTGTCGACCAGCCGGTGGCCGACGTACTGGGCGCCCTGGGCACCGGGGTACCCCTGCTCCTGGACGTGGCGCAGTCGATGGGCCAGTGCGCGGTGCCCGTGGGCTGCGCTGCCTATGTGGGAACCAGTCGCAAGTGGCTGTGTGGTCCGAGGGGTGTGGGCTTCGCCGTCGTCGACCCAGAGTGGGAGCCGCGGCTGGCCGATCCTCCGACTCTCGTGCCGGCCGTGACGTCAGGAGCCCGTCGCTTCGACACCCCCGAGGCGCACATCGCCGGCCGGGTCGGCCTGGCCCACGCCGCCCGGGCCTGGTCGCCAGCGCTGCTGCCGGTGACTGCTGCCGCAGGGGCGGCCGCGCGGGTACTGCTCGAGGGTGCCGGTGGGTGGTCGGTGCGCGAGCCGGTCGATGCCCCGACCGGCATCACGACCCTGCGTCACCCCACTGCGGACCCCTTCGCCACGCGGGCTGCGCTGCTGGAACGGGGGGTGCTGGTGGGGGCTGTACCGGTCGTTCGCGCCGACGACCTCGACGTACCGCTGCTGCGTGTCTCGACCGCCGCGTGGGTGACGCCAGGTCATCTTGAGACCCTGGCTACGGCCCTCGTGACCTGCAGTCGCTAGCCTGGCGAGTCGTGACTGCCCTCAAGACGTCGCCCTTGCATTCCCGACATGTCGCCCTCGGCGCCAAGCTGGCCGACTTCGGCGGCTGGGAGATGCCGATCGAGTACCCCGGTGGCGGTGTCCTGAAGGAGCATGCCGCGGTCCGCGAGGCGGTGGGCGTGTTCGACGTGAGCCACCTCGGCAAGGGAGTTGTGCGCGGTCCCGGGGCGCTGGAGTTCGTCAACTCCCGACTCACCAACGACCTGAGACGGGTCGGTGTCGGCAAGGCGCAGTACACGATGTGCTGTGACCCCGAAACCGGCGGCGTCGTCGATGACCTGATCGCCTACGTCCGCAGCGAGGACGAGATCTTCCTCATCCCCAACGCTGCCAACACGTCCGCTGTCGTGGGCCTGCTCGCCGCGGATGCCCCGGACACGATCGAGGTCGAGGACCTGCACATGCGGTTCGCAGTCCTCGCCGTGCAGGGGCCGCGTTCTGCGGAGCTGGTGGCGCGCCTCGGGCTGCCGACCGACCACGGCTACATGAGCTTCACCCGTTCTAGCGACATGACGGTCTGTCGAACGGGATACACAGGCGAGCGGGGCTACGAGCTGCTCCCCTCCTGGGACGAGGCCGGTGCGGTCTGGGACGCCCTGCTCGAGGCGGGTGAAGACCTGGGGGTGCTGCCGTGCGGGCTCGGTGCACGCGACACGCTGCGCACCGAGATGGGCTACCCGCTGCACGGCCAGGATCTGTCGCTGAGCATCACACCCCTCCAGGCCGCCTCCGGCTGGGCCGTCGGCTGGGACAAGCCAGTGTTCTGGGGACGCGACGCGCTCGTGGCCGAAAGGGCCGCCGGTCCGGCCAGGTCGCTCTGGGGCCTGCTCGCCCAGGACCGCGGCATCCCGCGCGCCCACATGGCGGTCCAACGCGACGGCCGCGAGATCGGCGAGGTCACCAGCGGCACGTTCTCCCCGACGCTGCGGGTCGGCATCGGCCTTGCCCTTCTGGAGCGCGGTACGTCGGAGGGCGACGAGGTGACCGTCGACGTGCGGGGCCGTACCAGCGTGATGAAGGTCGTCAGGCCGCCTTTCGTGCCGAGCCACGTCCGGTGAACGAACCGCTGACAGCCGACAAGGTCCTGCTCATCGGGATGATGGGCGCCGGCAAGTCGACCGTGGGCGCGGCCCTCGCGACCCGCTTGGGCTGGCCTTACCTCGACAACGATCTGCTGCTCGAACGCACGTCCGGCGCGACCGCGGCCGAGGTGCTGGCCGCCGGCGGGGAGCAGGCGCTGCGCGCGGCCGAGTCCCGCGTGCTGACCGTCATGCTGGCGCTGCCCGGGTCAGTCATCGCAGGCCTGCCCGCCGGTGTCGTGCTCGACGCCTCCGACCGGGCCCGGATCATCGCCTCGCCGAGCCACGTTGTCTGGCTCCGCGCCACCCCCGCGGTCCTGGGCCGCCGGATCGGAACCGGCTCCTCGCGGCCGTTCCTCGGGGCGGATCCCGTGTCGGTGCTGCGCGAGATGGCGGCCGAGCGGCAGGCCTTGTACGCAGCGGTGGCGGACCAGGTCATCGACGTCGACACGCTGTCGGCCAACGCCGTCGCGAACCTGATCGTCGAGGCCCTGCCGGTCCGCGTCTGAGTGCGCCGGGCGTCCCGGGCTCTCGCGTGAGGGTCAGCCCATCGACAGCACGACCAGGCAGACGGTCGTGGCGACCTCCGACAGCGCGCCGAGAACGTCACCGGTGAGACCGCCCAGGCGGCGCACCGCATGGGCGCGCAGGATCCGCGCCGCCGCGAGTGCGAGGCCGACGGCGGCGACGGTGCGAAGGACCCGGATCGGGTCGGACCCGGTCGTGTCGAGGTCGAATACCGCGTAGCCCGCGAAGGCCGCGGCCACCGATACAGCCCAGATGGAGGTCACGCCGCGCCTGACAGTGCCGGCCACCAGGGCACCCAGCCCTTCGGCGGCGGCGGCAGGGGTGGACACGCACGCCGCAGTGATCGCCAACCGTCCCGTCACGACGGCCAACAGCAGGGCGGCGGTGCCGCGGCCGGAGTGCACGCACGCGCCCAGGGCGGCGGCCTGGACCAGCAGCACCAAGACGACGGCGGCCACGCCGAGCGCCCCGACGCCCGGGGCCTTCATGATGTCCCTGGTCTGTTGCGGCCCGCGGTAGGAGGCCAACCCGTCTGTCAGGTCGACCAGCCCGTCGAGGTGCAGGCCACGGGTCAGGAGCGCCAGGGTGCCGAGCGCGAGGGCGGCCGGGAGCAGCTCGGAGCCGCGGTGGGCCTGGCTGATCCGCATGCCGTACATCACGGTGGCGGCCAGCAGGGAAAGCGCAAGCCCGACCAGTGGAGCCAGGGCCATGGCGTGCCCCGCCGTACGCCGGTTGAGGGAGGTCGGCCCGCGCACCGGGGCGACGGTCAAGGTCGTGAGGGCGAGCCGGAAGCCGTCATCCACCTAGCTGCTCCAGGCCAGCCCGCACCAGCGCGATGGCGAGGTCGGCGCTGCCGGGGCCAAGGTTCAGGTCGAGCAGCGGCGAAAGGCCGGCGGCGGTCAGGGCCAACCCACCAGAGGCCTCGACGGGGACGGACCCCGCGAGCCACCATCGGTCGGCACCGGGCTGGAGGCGGGAGACGACCAGCGCCGCGGCGGCCGTGCCGGTGCCCCCGCCGAGCAGGGCGGGCGTACGCCGGGCTGCAAGCCGGTCGAGCACTCCGACCAGCCGGCCGAATGCCGGGTCGTCGAGCAGCTCGACCAGACGGGGGACGTCCCGGGCGACAGCCCGGGTGGAGCGGACGAGGTCGCGGACGGCCACGACCTGCTCGCGCCAGGGGCCGGGCCCGTCGGGCGCGGCGGTGCCGATGACGGCGACCGGCTCCAGGTCGAGCAGGACGGCGATGGCGCACAGGGCCGCTGTCGACGGCCCGTCGCTGTCGATCACGACCAGCTCCACCCCGGCATCGACCAACCGGTCCGCCTCCTCGCGGCCGGCGTCGAAGCCGTGCCCGGAGCCGATCTGCACCCGCACGACGGCCTGTGGTGACTGCGGCGGGTCGCCGAAGACGCGCCGCAGCTCCGCCGCCAGGCGACTCATCGCAGTCGCCTCGGCTGGCCGGCGACGACCTGCACGACTTCGTCGCTCGCGGCCGCCAGGGCCGTCGAGGCGCGTCCCAACAGGTCCGCGAACAGCCGGCCGGAAGCGGTGGCGGGGATGACCCCAGAGCCCACCTCGGGAGCGACGAGGACGACGAGATCGCGCACGCACGCCCACTGCTCCAGCAACGCCGCCAGCGCGGTGTCGAAGACGTCTCGGGCCGTCGGGGAGTCCCAGTGCCCGTCGAGCACCGAGGTCAGCCAGAGCCCCAGGTCGTCGACCAGAACCGGGCCGGGCGCAGCGCTGAGTGCCGCCGCGATGTCCGGGGACTCGACCGTGACCCAGTGCGTCGAGCGGCGTGAGGTGTGTACGAGCACCCGCCGCCCCCAGTCCTGGTCACCGGGCCGGGCCGGGGCGGTGGCGACGTAGGTCACGGGTGCACCTGGGGCGAAAAGCCCCTCCGCGTAGGCGGACTTGCCCGAGCTCTGCCCGCCGAGCACGAGGACCCGGCGTCCTCGCGAGGCAGTGTCGAGGATGTCCCCGTCGCGAGCCGCGCTGGCTCCGAGCCGGGCCAACCGACGGTCGAGCTCGTCCGGTGGTGGGTTGTGGTGACCGACGTGAATGGCGAGGATCCGCGTGTCGTCAACGACGGCGCCGACCTCGCGGAGCCGTTCCACCTGGGCCGGCCAGGTGTCCAAGGTCAGGTGCGACGGGATCGGCGTGCCGGCCAGTTCGAGCAGGACGACGTCGAAAGCCCGGCCACGGACGGCCTCGACCATCCCGGTGCGCAGGACGCCGGTGTCGGTGGCGTAGAGCAGGCGGGAGCCGTCCGGCGCGGTCACGTCGTACAGGACGGCGTCCTCGACGTGCTCGGCCTCGAGCACCACGATGTCGAAACCGGCGACCGACAGCCGGTCGCCCGCGACGACGGGCACGGTGTGTGCCGCCAGCACCGACGTGGCGGCGGCCAGGACCGACGGTGGAGCGACGACCGTGACAGGCCCGGTGCCTGCGGCCCAGCCGCGCCAGACCCAGGCCTGGGAGAAGTGGTGGTCGAGATGGCCGTGGGTGAGGAGCACCGCGTCCACGCCCGACAGCGAGACGCCCTGGCGCAGCGCGGCCCGGCCGACCTCCGGGCCGAGGTCGATCAGCAGGTGGTCGTCCACGAGGACCGACGTGTGTCCACGGACGACGCCCTGGGCGAGCGCGGCCGCGCACGAGGGGCACGAGCACCACGGGTTCGGCCAGCCGTCGGCCGCCCCGCTGCCCAGCATCTGTATCCGCACCGGTCTAGCCTGCCAGCAACGACGGCGAGCAAGGACGAGAGGTGCGTGGCATGGCGTGGACGTGGCACTACGAAGGGGTCGAGGGCCAGCCGGTGGACCTGCCTGCCGACGCGCCGGAGCCACCGGAGTTCCCGACGCAGTCCGACGCGGAGTCGTGGGTCGGCGAGGTCTGGCGTGAGCTGCGCGAGGCGGGCATCCACGCGGTGACGCTCTTCGAGGACGACCACAAGACCTACGGCCCGATGAGCCTCGACCCGGCCTGACCCGGGCGCAGTGCAGGGGCGCGCTCAGGGGCGCTTGGCCGGCGAGGCTGTCTGAGCCGCGTCGAGCTCGGCGGTGCCCGCCAGGATGTCGTCGACGGCCTGCTTCAGATCGGCCGGCAGTGCCGTGGCGGCCGCGTTGTCACGGACCTGCTCGGGCCGGCTGGCGCCGACGATCGCGGACGCGACGTTGGGGTTGGTCAACACCCACCCGACGGCGAGCTGCGCCATCGACAGGCCCGCGTCGGCCGCGAGCGGCAGCAGCTGCTGCACCTTGGTGAGCACCTCGTCGCGCAGCCAGTGCTTGATCATGTCGGCTCCGCCGGTCTGGTCGGTGGCCCGCGTCCCGGCGGGCAGGGCCGCGCCCGGCAGGTACTTGCCGGTCAGGACGCCCTGCGCAATCGGTGACCAGACGATCTGCGAGATGCCCTCCTTCTCGCAGAGCGGGACGACCTCGGCTTCGATGACCCGCCACAGCGCGGAGTACTGCGGCTGGCTAGAGACGATCCGGTCGAAGCCCATCGCGTCGGCGATCTCGAGCGCCTGGGCGATCTCGGAGGCCTTCCACTCCGACACCCCGACGTACATGACTTTACCGGCGCGGACCAGGTCCTCGAAGGCGCGCAGCGTCTCCTCGAGAGGGGTCTCGTAGTCGAAGCGGTGGGCTTGGTAAAGGTCGATGTGGTCGGTCTGGAGGCGCGTCAGGGACGCGTTGCAGGACTCGATGATGTGCTTGCGGGACAGTCCTCGTTCGTTGACGCCCGCGCCGGTCGGCCAGTAGACCTTCGTGAACAGCTCATAGGACTCGCGCTTGTGGCCCTTGAGGGCCTCGCCCAGGACCGTCTCGGCCTTGGTGCCGGCGTAGACGTCAGCGGTGTCGAAGGTGGTGATGCCGACATCGAGCGCCTCCTTCACGCAGGCGTGGGCCGCGTCGGCCTCCACCTGGCTCCCGTGCGTCAGCCAGTTTCCGTAGCTGATCTCGCTGACCTTTAGTCCACTGCGCCCGAGGCGTCGAAACTCCATGCAGCCAAACCTAGTAAGGGCGAGCCTTCGCGGCGAACGCGGGGGCGAGCCTGGCCGCTTCGGCCCTCGGGAAGCTGATGACGTCCGGGTCACCGTCGCTCACATAACGGTTCTTCAGCAGCTTGGGCAGCCAGTAGGTCGACGTGAACGCCTGGTCGCCGGTCCGCCGTCCACTGCGGATCCGCGGCAGGGCACGTGCGTCAAACCCCCTGCTGTACGGCGACTTCGCCGGGCCTGCGCCCACCAGCAGCACCGCCCTGAAGGTGTACGCATGCGACCGCCAGCTGCCGTGGTAGGCCAGCGCTGCGTTCCGCGGTTCCACCCCGAACGGCAACGCCATGGTCGTGACGTCCGCCGCTGGGACCTGACTGGTGATGACCGCCAGGCCTTGGACCAGCTCACGTTGGACACCGGTGTCGTCGAGCTGCCTGAGGTTGGCGTGCGTCGCGGTGTGCTCACCGATCTCCATGCCGAGGGCGTGCAGCTTGGCGAGGTAGGCGGCCTTCCCCCGGAACGGTGCGGCGTTCACGTAGAACGACGCGACCGGGTGACCGTCCCCGTGGGCCTTCGCGACGGCGAGCAGGATGCCGACGGCGGTGGCCGGGTCGACGGTCCCGTCAGGGAGCTCGCCGTACTGGCTGGCGGTGGAGTCGTCGAAGGTCAGCACCATCGGGCTGGCGCCCGCCGGGAGGTCGATCCTGCCTGCGGCGAGGTCCGAAGCGGTGACAGTTCGGTAACCGGAGCGGTAAAGCGCCTCGAGCTCGGCGCGAAACTGGGCAGGCGTCTGGTCGTAGTCACCCTGGGGGGTGGCGAGCAGCTGGTGGTACATCAGGACGGGCACCACGCCGAGTTCGTTCGCACGCACCGACCGCGGATTGACGCGTGCGGCGCTGCTCGTCGGCTGCGGCGAAGGGGACGCCGCTCCGGTCGGGCTGGGGGAGGAGGCGCGCGTGCTCGGGGTACCCGAACAGCTGGCCAGGGCAGCCAGGACCGCCAGACTTGCGGCTTTTCGCCGGTAGTCTGTCCGCACTGCAACCTCCGAGCGCACTGTGGCGTCCCTGTAGGGACGCGCTGTCACGGGTGCAGTCTGGCCGACCCCTTCCTAGGAGCTTCCCTTGCCTCGCCTTCGCCGTCCCGTCGTCCTGGTCGCGGTAGCCACCGTGGCCCTGGTCGCGGGCGCTGTCACGACGCTGGTCGCCGCCCCCCGGGGTGGTTCGGTGCAGCTCGACGGACTGTCGACGACGTCCTTCAACGCGCAGGCCCTCAAGCTCGCGTCGGTGTCGCTGCGCACCGGCGGCCATGAGAGTCGGTTGCTGCTCGACGGCAAGCCTCTGGCCTCCGGGCGCTCCGGGACGCTGACCGCCTCGCTGTCCGGGTTGTCCGAGGGCACGCACACGCTGGTGGCCACGGTCGACCGCGGCTTTCCCGGTGGAAGCTCGACGACCACCCGGACGCTGACCGTCGACACCAGGCCGCCCGCCCTGGCCGTGGTCGCCCCGACCAGGAGGGTCACCATCAAGGACGCCGTCGACGTGACCGGCACCGTCGAGAGCGGCGCGGAGGTCACCGCTGTCGGCGCTACGGTCACCCAGTCAGGGACGACCTTCACCGCGCACTACCCGACGCCTCCGGCCGGAGCCGCCGTCGTTGCCACCGACGCGGCCGGCAATCGGGCCGTGCGGTACGTGACGGTCCGCACGACCTACCCGAGCAACATCCGCGCGGTTCACCTGACGGGCCGTGCCTACGCCTACCTCAAGCTCCGCAACCCCGTTCTGGCGCTAGCCGCGCAGCACCGTATCAACGCGATCGAGCTCGACATCAAGGACGAGGACGGCATCGTCAACTTCCCCTCGACCGTCCCCCTCGCGCGCGTCATCGGTGCCACGACGTCGTTGTACGACGCGAAGGCGGCGACCACCGCCCTGCACAAGCGCGGCATCCGCGTCATCGGCCGGATCGTCGCCTTCAACGACCCGAAGCTGTCGACCTGGGCGTTCGCCCACAAACACAAGGACTGGGTCATCCAGAACCCTGACGGCAGCAAGTACCTGTACGGCTACAACAAGACCGGCTTCACGAACTTCGCCAACAAACAGGTGCGTGACTACAACATCTCGCTGGCTGCCGAGGCGGTGAAGGCCGGCTTCGACGACGTCGTCTACGACTACGTCCGGCGTCCCGACGGTCCGATCGCCGGGATGCGCTTCCCTGGAATCACGGGCAAACCCGAGGACGCGATCGCCGGCTTCCTAGCCCAGGCGCAGGCCGTGATTCGGCCCCTCGGCGGCTCGCTCGGTGCCGCGGCCTTCGCGCAGGCCTCGACCCGCCCCGCGTCGACCGCGCAGAACATCCGCAAGATGGCGATGCACCTCGACGTGGTCATCCCGATGGACTACCCCTCGCACTGGAACAAGGGTGAGTACGGCGTCCCCGACCCCTACGTCGGGGCCCGCGAGATCGTCCAGCGCTCGTTGGTCGACTGGAGGAAGCAGGTCGTCGGCACTGGCTGCGTCGTCGTGCCCTGGCTCCAGGATGAGAACTTTCGAGGTGTGTACGACGTGCCGAAGGTGCAGCAACAGATCGCCGGCACCCGGGCCAACGGCATCACCGGGTGGCTCATGTGGTCCGCGAAGGCGACCTATCAGGGGGCGGCGTACACCCCCGACGCCACCACTGCCCTCGGATAGCTCGCCGACCGGTCAGGCCTTCTTACGGCCGGCTGGGCGGACCGTCGGCGGCGGCCGGCGAAAGCGCGCGAACTGGGTGGTCCGCAGCAGGCCGTAAACGACCAGCGGACGGCGCTTCTCGGCCGGGTACTTCTGTTTCAGGGCCGCGCTGATCTTGCGACCGGTGAGGACCGTGTCGACGCTGACGACCAGCAACGCGATGACCCAGATGTTGAAAGCGACGGCCGACGCGGAGAGGCTGATGAAGTTGGCGACGAACACGACCCCGGCCGTCGGCAGCAGCAGCCAGCCCAGGGTGCGGCGCCCGTCGACGGTGTCACGGACCAGGCGTCGTACCGGGCCTGCATCGCGCGCGAGCATCGCGCTGTCGTCTCCGCGGGCGGTGCCGTCCTTGATGCGCTGGCGGTTCTCGGCCTGCTTGACCCGCAGCGCCTTGGCCGCTTCGCGCCGGTTCGTCGGCGGCGGCGCTACCGGGCCGGTGCGGCGCTTTCCGGCCACGTTGCGCTTGGGGGTGGGGCGGCCCTTGGGCTCGGTCTTCTCGGTCACCCGCCCAGGCTACGGCTCCCCGTGCCGCGTGCACGGGGAGCGGCGGCCTCAGGGCAGGGCGAGCATCTGGTCCAGGGCAAGCCGAGCGTGGTGGGCGGTGTCGGGGTCGACGGTGATCCGGTTGGGCACGCGGCCGGCGAGGAGCTCCTCCATCGACCACACCAGGTGCGGCAGGTCGATCCGGTTCATCGTGGAGCAGAAGCACACTGTCTTGTCCAGGAAGACGACGGTCTTGTCCGGGTGCTGGCGAGCCAGCCGACGTACCAGGTTCAGCTCGGTGCCGATGGCCCACGCCGAGCCGGCGGGAGCGGCCTCGATGGTCTTGATGATCACGTCGGTCGAGCCGACCAGGTCGGCGGCCTGAACCACGTCGTACTGGCACTCGGGGTGCACCAGGACGGTGACGCCGGGGACCCGCACACGGACGTCGCGGACGCTCTGCACGTTGAAGCGGCCGTGGACCGAGCAGTGGCCCTTCCACAGGATCATCTTGGCCCGGCGGAGCTCCTCGACCGACAGCCCACCGAGCGGCTTGCGTGGGTTGAAGACGACGCACTCCTCGAGCGACAGCCCGAGCCCGCGGACGGCGGTGTTGCGGCCCAGATGCTGGTCAGGGGTGAACAGCACCTTGTCGCCCTTGGCGAACGCCCACTCGAGGGCCCGCTTGGCGTTGGAGGAGGTGCAGATCGTGCCGCCGTGCCGACCGGTGAAGCCCTTGATCGCCGCCGTGGAGTTCATGTAGCTCACCGGGACGGTGCCGTCGGCGACGCCCGCGTCGGTCAGGTCGTCCCAGCACTGCTCGATCTGCTCGAAGCTGGCCATGTCGGCCATCGAACAGCCCGCCGCGAGGTCCGGCAGGATCACGGCCTGGTCGGCTGCCGTGAGGATGTCCGCCGACTCGGCCATGAAGTGCACGCCCGCGAACACGATGTAGGGCGCTTCGGGCCGGGCCGCTGCCTGCTGGGCGAGCCGGAAGCTGTCCCCGGTGACGTCAGCAAACTCGATGACCTCGTCGCGTTGGTAGTGGTGGCCCAGGACGAACAGGTCCTTGCCGAGGGTGGCCTTGGCCGCGCGGGCGCGCTCGACCAGGCCCGGGTCGCTCGCCGCGGGAAGGTCACCCGGGCAGGCCACGCCTCGCTCGGAGTCCGGGTCGGACTGGCGACCCAGCATGAGCAGGGCCAGCGGGGTGTGCTCGACGCCGGGCATGAGCTCGGTCACGGGGGACTCCTCTTGTCGTCGTACCGACGATAACCGACTCGGGCGCCCGGTGCTTCCCTGAGCTTCGTAGGGGGCGACGATGGGCGCATGCGCGTGCTGGTGGCCCCGGACTGCTTCGCAGGGACCCTGTCGGCTGCCGCCGCGGCCCTGGCGATGGCGGGCGGCTGGCAGTCGGTGCGGCCGGGGGACGAGGTGGTCGTCCTCCCGATGTCCGACGGGGGCCCCGGGTTCCTCGAGTGCCTGCCCGGTACGGCGGTGACGGTCACCGTCGAGGACCCACTGGCCCGCCCCGTACCGGCCCGCTTCCTGCTCGACGGGACCACCGCGTACGTCGAGTCGGCGCTGGCCTGCGGACTGGACCTGGTAGCCGCCGGCGACCGGGACGTGGGGGCGTCGACGACGTACGGCGTCGGGCAGCTCGTGCGGGAGGCGGTCGCCGCGGGGGCTTCCCGGGTCGTGGTCGGGCTCGGCGGCAGCGCGACGAACGACGGCGGCTCCGGGTTCCTCGCCGCTCTCGGTGTCGGCCGGGAGGACGCCGCCGGTGAGCGCCTGCGCCCCGGTGGGCTGGCGCTCTGCGACGCAACACGGTTGGTGGGCGGGCCGGTCCTGGACGGCATCGAGCTGGTCGCGGCGACCGACGTGGACGCGCCCCTGCTCGGCGCCCATGGCGCGTCCGCGGTGTTCGGTCCGCAGAAGGGCGCGTCTGCCGCGGACGTCGCCGCACTGGACTCCGCTCTGGGGCATTGGGCGGACCTGCTGGAGGGCCACCTGTCCGTCGCCGTGCGCGACCAGCCCGGGGCCGGAGCCGCGGGTGGCCTCGGGTTCGCCATCCTGGCGGTCGGTGGGACGCGCGTGGCTGGTATTGACGTGGTGGCCAAGGCGGTCGGACTGGCTGACGCGATCATCGGGGCCGACCTGGTCCTGACGGGGGAGGGGTCCTTCGACGGGCAGTCCCTCCGGGGAAAGGTCGTCGCCGGGGTCGCCCGCGCCGCGCTCGAGCAGGCCCTGCCCTGTGTCGTGCTCGCCGGCCAGGTGTCGGTCGGCCGGCGCGAGGCGGCTGCCGCCGGCGTCGAAGCGGCGTACAGCTTGGTGGAGGCCTGCGGGAGGGAGCGTGCGCTGGCCGACCCGGCCGGCGCGCTGGCCGAGCTGGCCGGCGTCGTCGCCCGGGAATGGGGCGCCTGACCGTGGCGCGGCTGGCTGCCCAGCGTGTGACAATGGAATCGACGCGCGCGCGAGCGCGTTGTCCGGGACGACCGTGAACGCTCAGGAGAGGCACCCATGACCGAGACCACCACCGACGCCCCCACCCTCGAGGCCCCCGCCGTGGAAGCCACCGCCACCGGTGTCGTGCTCACTGACCCGGCCGCTGAGAAGGTGGCGTCACTGCTCGCCCAGGAGGGTCGGGACGACCTGGCGCTTCGCGTCGCCGTCCAGCCCGGTGGCTGCAGCGGCCTGCGGTACCAACTGTTCTTCGACGAGCGTTCCCTGGACGGCGATGTCACCCAGGAGTACGGCGCCGGCGTGAAGGTCGTCACCGACCGGATGAGCGTGCCGTACCTGTCGGGCGCCACCATCGACTTCGTCGACACCATCGAGAAGCAGGGCTTCACGATCGACAACCCCAACGCTGGAGGCTCCTGCGCCTGCGGCGAGTCCTTCCACTAGGTCGTCGTTGCGGAGCCTCGGGCTGGGGCGGTCCTCAGGACAGTGGTACGGCCTTGCCGTCCGTGAGGTCGACGACCTTGCGGCCGGCGAGCGGGAACTGCAGCGTGACGTCGACTGTCTTGGCGAGGGCGTTGTTGGTGCAGGCGATGCCGGTGGGCCGGGCGTCGGCCTCGAGCTGCACAGAGACCGTGTCGGCGCTCTCCTTCACCAGGGGCGTCACGTTGGTGTGCGGGCACGAGCTGGAGTCGCTGTAGCCGAGCACGAGCGCGAGCGCGTGGGCAGCGGCGCTGGGCTTCGCGAGGTCGAAGTCGAACGTGGCCCGTGTGGTGGCCGGACCAGACGCCCCAGGGTCCGGCAGCGGCTCCGCCGGGGGTACGGCGACTGGCGGCTCCGGCGTCGGGCCTACGATCGGGCCACCGCCAGGCTCCGTTGACCCCGACCCTGTACCCGGCTCCTTGGTCGGCGCGTCGCCGCCCAGGAACTGCCGCTGGATCGCTACGGCGGCGAGCGGTTCGGCGGAGCCCTTCACGTCGAACAGCCAGGAAGGCACCAGCACTTGTCCGGTCCCTGTGAGGGCCTGCAGCGACAGACCCAGGTGTGCTCCGGTGACCTCGATCGCAGCGGGCAGCGGGCACCCCTTGCCGTCCGGTCCGACGGGACACATCTCCAGCCGAGGCAGCGCAGGGAGCGCCTTGAACGCCTCTGTGGCACGCACTAGTGGGTAGCTGTCGCCCTTCGACGCCTCGCCGAGCCAGCCGTTCGCGGAAAGGACAACGCCCTTGCGGTCGACGTCCACCCGGGTGGTGAGCCCGACTGTCTGGAAGCCCCCGACGCTGCGGGTGACGGCGACCGACCCGCCGTACCCGCTGGTGGTGACCGTGCCGCCACTCAGACCCAGGGCCGCCAGCACCGGGGCGGCAGCGGCTCTCACGACGGAGGCCGCGATGGCCGGTGGCTCGACCGGAGCGGCGACGGGCCCCGCGGGCGGGAGGGGGGCGATCGCGGACCCACCACTGCCTGCCGAGCCGCCTCCCGAGCCAGTGCCGTTCACCACGGCGCCAGGCGTCGCGACCGCGCACACCACGCTCGAGCTCATCGTGTCGGAGCTGGTCGTGTCGGGGCTGGTCGCGGGAGCGCACTGGGAGAACCACCAGCTCTGGCCGGCGTCACCGGAGACGAACAGGCCCCCCGCTCGCCACCCGGAGCCAGTGCGCACCGGCGTACCCGCCTTGAAGGCTTTGGCCAGGCGGGCCACCAGGTCCACATCGGTCGAGCCGGACGTGAGCGTCCACACCGCAGCGTCGGCGGGGCGGCCGGACGGGAGCGTCCCGACCAGCTTGTATCCGCCACCGGTGCCCGCAGTCGCCAGCGAGGGGGCGGCGTTCGCGGCCCGACCTGCCGCGAGGTGCAGCGTTGCTGGGGCGTGACCGCCGGGGGAGGAGACCAGGGCAGCCGTGACCCCTACGGCGGCGACGACGACGAACGTGCCGAGCGGGGCGAGGACCTTCGCGCGCGATGTCATGGAGCTTGGACGCGCCCCACCGGCCCCGCGTTCCACGCGGCCCTCTGGGTGCCGAAGGAAGGCCCCGAGCGCAGATCAGTAGTCGTCGAGGCCCGCGACGGTCCCGAGGAGGTCTTCGGTGATCTCGATCGGCAGGGTGCCGAAGGAGAACGGCAGCCGGTCCAGGGGGAGTTTGCCGAGCGGGATGCGCTGGATGGGCAGGGCTGCCACCCGCTGGGTGATCCCGACGGTGAGGTCGATCACCGAGTGACCCAGGACCGAGGCAACCTCGCGGCAGTCGTTCACGAGGTCCACGATCGAGCTGGGGTCGGTCTCGGACGGAACCGGGGTATGGAGGGCCATAAAGTCACGCTAGGCAGTTACCGACCGGTACCCAACGCCTACCCATGAGTAGTGTTCGCCAGGGCGGTGAGGTCGCTCACCCGGGTGGCGAGGCGCCGATTCACTAGGGTGGCCCGATGCGCATCGCCGTCACCGGGTCCATCGCCACCGACCACCTCATGACCTTTGCGGGGCTGTTCAGCGAGCAGCTGCTCCCGGACCAGCTCGCCAACCTGAGCGTCGTGTTCCTCGCCGACGGCCTCGAGGTACGCCGCGGCGGTACCGGCGCCAACATCGCCTTCGGCATGGGGGTGCTGGGGCAGACGCCGTACCTGATCGGCTCGGTCGGCAAGGACGCCGCCGAGTACGTCGGCTGGCTGGCCGACCATGGGGTCGACACCGCGGGCGTGCGTACCAGCCAGAGCCTGAACAGCCCGCGGTTCACGGTCACGACCGACCAGGCGCAGAACCAGATCGGCAGCTTCTACCCGGGTGCGATGTCGGAGGCTGCCGGGATCTCCCTTGACGACGTCGACGTCGACCTCGTCCTGGTCAGCCCCAACGACCCGGGCGCGATGCTGCGGCACACCGCCGAGTGCCGCGAGCGGTCCCTGCCGTTTGCCGCCGACCCGTCCCAGACGCTCACCTTCCTTGATGGCGAGGCGATCACTGCCCTGATCACCGGCGCTGCCTACCTGTTCACCAACGAGTACGAGGCGGGTCTTGTTGCCGCGAAGACCGGGCTGTCCGACGCGGAGATCCTCGACGTCGTCGGCACCCGGATCACCACGTACGGCGCCAAAGGGTGTGTGATCACCCGCAAGGGCGAGCCGGACGTGCACGTCGGCATCGCCGAGGCAACAGTCGTCGCCGACCCGACCGGTACCGGCGACGGCTTCCGGGCCGGCTTCCTGACCGGCCTCGCCTGGGGCCTGCACCTCGAGCGTGCCGCCCAGGTCGGGTCGCTGCTCGCCACCCACGTCGTCGAGACGGTCGGCACCCAGGAGTATGCGTTCACCTCCGCGTCGTTCCTGGCTCGGTTCCTGACCGCGTACGGCGAGAGCGCGGCCGCTGAGGTCGCCCCGCACCTGTCGTCATGACCTACCCGGCGTCAGACCAGCCGACGCACGGTCCAGCTCGAACCGCTCCCGCCTTCGAAGGCCTGACCCCGCATGCGGCACCACGCCGCGAGGTCCGGCCCGGCCGCAGGGTCGTCCGACAGGACCGTCACGGTCTG
>JAYUBO010000064.1:0-4558 GCA_043740815.1 Frankiales bacterium
TTCCGGCTCGGCTCGGCTGTGGGTCGACGGCCGGGTCGTCGACCGGGGCGCCGTTGGCGTCCTGCTGGAGGGCACCTCCGCGCGGCCCCTGGTGTCCCAGGGCTGCCGCCCGGTCGGTCCTGCGATGACGGTCACGGCAGCGTCAGGCAACCTGCTGTCCGGGCTCGCCGGCACTCCAGCGCTGGACAAGCTCCGACAGGTCGTCGCGGAGCTGCCGCCTCCCGACCAGGCGCTCGCCACCCGCGGCCTGCACCTGGGCATCGCCGCCGATGAGTACTCCGAGGACCACGAGTTCCTCGTTCGGTCCCTGCTCGGTTCCGAAGGCGCCTCCCTGGTCGTCGGTGACCTGACCTCGGTGGGCCAGACCGTCCGTCTACAGGTCCGCGACGCCGATGCGGCCGACGCCGACCTTCGTGCCGCTCTCGCCCGCTGCCCTGGTCAACCAGGCTCCGGAGCGTTGCTGTTCTCCTGCAACGGCAGGGGTGCTCACCTTTTCGGCTCCTCGTACGGCGGCGCCGCGCACGACGGAGAGCTCGTCCGTCAGGGCCTGGCGGCCGACGCCGTCGCCGGCTTCTTCGCCGACGGCGAGATCGGTCCGGTGGCCGGACGCTCGCACCTGCACGGCTTTACCGCGTCGGTTCTCGTCTTTCCGTGACCGTCCTCGCGGTCGACATCGGTGGCACCAAGCTGGCCGCATCCAGATGGGACGGAGGCCTGGGTGAGGTGCACCGCGCCGCGACGGGACAGGATCCGTGGGGTGCTCTGTGTACGTTGCTCGATCCGTTGGCTGACGGGGTGGACGCTTTCGGAGTGGGGTGCGGTGGACCCATGACGTGGCCGGTCGGTGAGGTGTCGCCCCTCAACATCCCCGCCTGGCGCGGGTTCGGCCTGCGGTCCGCCTTGGCCGACCGCTACGGCGTTCCCGTCCGCCTGCACAACGACGCGGTCTGCGCGGCCGCCGGTGAGCACTGGAAGGGCGGTTGGCACACCGACAACCTGCTGGGCGTCGTGGTGTCCACCGGTGTCGGCGGCGGGATCGTCAGCGGCGGACGGCTCCTTGATGGCGCCGCAGGCAACGCCGGGCACCTGGGCCATATCGTCGTCGACCCGTCCGGGCCGGAGTGCGGCTGTGGAGGGCGGGGATGTGTCGAGGCGATCGCACGTGGCCCGGCCCTGGTGGCCTGGGCCGCGGAGCGCGGCTGCGACGCCGCGAGTGGTGTCGAGCTCGCTGCCCTCGCCGCGAACGGCGATGGCCTTGCGCTTGAGGCGTTCGCTCGTGCCGGCCACGCCCTCGGTGTCGGCATCGCCGCAGCGGCGAGCGTCCTGGACACCAGCGTCGTGACCGTCGGTGGTGGCATCTCGCAGGTGCCTTCGCTGTGGCCGGCCCTGTGGGCCTCGGTCGCGCAGCACGCACGGCTGTCCTTCCTGGCCGGCCTGCGTGTCGGGCCCGCCGCGCTCGGCCAGACCGCTGGCCTGGTTGGGGCGGCTGCCCTGGTGGTCGAGGGTGACCGGTACTGGTCAGCGCGTTGAGCCGGGGTAGGACGGCAACCGGAGTGGGACACTTGTCGGCGTGACTGCCCTGGAGATCCCGCTCGTCGGCCTCGCCGACGTGCAGGCCGCCCGCGCCCTGCTCGACGGGATCTCCCGGACCACCCCGATGGAGGGGAGCCGGGCGCTGTCGGAGCGGGTCGGCGGACCGGTCTGGCTCAAGTGCGAGAACCTGCAGCGGACCGGGTCGTTCAAGATCCGTGGCGCCTACGTGCGGATTGCGCGGCTGACCGAGCAGGAGCGATCGAGGGGCGTCGTCGCGGCGAGCGCGGGAAACCACGCTCAGGGCGTCGCCCTCGCTGCGTCCCTGCTGGGCTGCTCGGCGACGGTCTTCATGCCGCAAGCGGCGCCGCTGCCCAAGATCGCCGCCACCAGGGCGTACGGCGCCTCCGTCCATCTCGAGGGCGCCACCGTGGACGATGCCTTGCACGCTGCAGGACGCTTCGCAGCCCAGACCGGAGCGGTCCTGATCCACCCCTTCGACCACGCCGACGTCATCGCCGGTCAGGGCACCGTCGGGCTCGAGATCCTCGAGCAGTGCCCCGACGTGAAGACGATCGTGGTCTGCACCGGTGGGGGCGGCCTCGTGTCCGGCATCGCTGTCGCCGTGCGTGGCCTGCGGTCAGACGTCGACATCGTCGCCGCCCAAGCCAGCGGTGCCGCCGCCTTCCCACCCTCGCTGGTAGCGGGGGTCCCGATCGCCCTCGCGAGCATGACGACGATGGCCGACGGAATTGCTGTCGGGCGGCCAGGTGAGGTCACCTTCCGGCACGTCCGGGACCTCGTCCACCGCGTCGTGACGGTGGACGACGATGCGCTGTCACGGGCCCTGCTGCTGTCGTTGGAGCGGGCCAAGCTCGTCGTCGAGCCGGCCGGCGCCGCGGGCCTGGCCGCCGTGATGGAAGACCCGACGGCCTTCACCCCGCCGGTCGTGGTGGTCCTGTCCGGCGGCAACATCGACCCGCTGCTGCTGTCCAAGGTGATCCGGCACGGGCTGATCGCCGCCGGGCGGTTTCTGTCACTGCGCGTCCGGATCCCTGACCGCCCTGGCGAGCTGGCCCGTCTGCTGGGCGTCCTTGCCGGCTCAGGTGCCAACGTCCTCGACGTGGAGCACCAACGGACCGGCCGCACCCTGCACGTCGATGAGGTCGAGGTGCTGCTGCAGGTCGAGACCCGAGGCGCCGAACATTCCGACGCGCTGGTCGCCGCACTGATCGACTCGTCGTACAGCGTCTCGCCGGGCTGATGCTGCTCCCCGGAGAGCTCAGGCAGCCTCAGGCCTGGTAGGGCTCGATCGTCTTGATGACGACCTTGAGGGCGCGTGGACCGAAGGTGACCTCGTCGCCAGCCTTATGACCGGCGAGGGCCTGGCCGATCGGCGACTCGGGGGAGTAGACGTCGAGGGTGCCGATCTTCCCGCCCTCATCGGTGGCGTTCTCGCGGTTGGCGTAGAGGAAGCTCTCCACGTCGTCGTCGCCGTAGTCGACCGAGACCAGGCAGCCCTCCTCGACCACGTCACCGGCAGGGACGTCACCGACGCGCACGTCGCGGAGCAGCGCGGTGAGCTGCTTGATGCGGGCCTCGAGCTTGCCCTGCTCCTCCTTGGCAGCGTGGTACCCACCGTTCTCCTTGAGGTCGCCCTCGTCGCGGGCCGCCTCGATCTTCTTGACGATGTCGGCGCGCACCGGGCCGGTCATGTCCGCAAGGCTCGCCGTAAGGCGGGCGTGGGCCTCGGGAGTCAGCCAGGTCGTCGCGATGCTGCTCTCGGTGCTCACGGTGCGTCATCTCCTCGGGAGGTGCGGAAAGGACGATGCTACGGCGCGGAGGTCCCGGAGGCGTCTGCTGCGGAGCAGGAGGTCACGTCAACGGTCGCGGCGCGGGCGGTCGTGACGAAACGCTCGGTGACCCGCACGGGGTCCCGGTCGGCGGGTCCGACGGTCACATCGCGCGCGCCGACGGTGGTGTTGCTGCGGTCGCGGGCGACGACGGCGCACCTGACGGTGTCGTTCAGGGGCTTGTGGACCTCGAAGGTGATCTCGACAGTGGTGTCGTCCACGACCTGGTAGCCGAGCAGCCCGAAGCCGGTCCGGCCGGTGGAGTAGCGGGAGTAGCCGAAATACGCGAAGGCCAGCAGGGTGAGAGCTCCAACGACCGCCCCGGCGTAGACGGCGCTGCGAGGCAGGACGCGCGGGTCGTCGTACCGGCCTCGTGGGCGGCGCGGGGGGCGCGGCTGGGTGCTCATCGGTGACAATGATGCCGTGACGGCAAATGAGGCGGAGCAGCTGAGGCTGGTGTGCGTGCACGCGCACCCGGACGACGAGTCGAGCAAGGGTGCGGCGACGATGGTGAAATACGTCCGCGAGGGTGTCGACGTCCTCGTCGTCACGCTCACCGACGGCTCTCGCGGGTCGGTGCTCAACCCGGCGATGGACACCCCCGAGGTGGTGGCGAACATCACCGAGATCCGCGCCGCCGAGATGGACAAGGCGAGGGAGATCCTCGGGGTGCGGCAGGTGTTCATGGGCTGGGTCGACAGCGGCCTGCCCGACGGCGACCCGCTGCCACCGCTGCCCGAAGGCTGCTTCGCCCTTGGCGACCTGGAGAAGCAGACCGCCGCGCTCGTCGAGGTGTTCCGCAAGGAGCGCCCGCATGTGGTGACGACCTATGACGAGAACGGCGGCTATCCGCACCCGGACCACATCAAGTGCCACGAGGTGACCATGGCGGCGTTCGAGGCGGCCGGAGACCCCTCGCGGTTCCTGGAGGCGGGTGAGCCCTGGCAGCCGCTCAAGCTCTACTACAACCACACGTTCCACAAGGACCGGCTGGTCGCGCTGCACACGATGATGACCGAGCGCGGCATCGACAGCCCCTACGGCGAGTGGCTGGAGAACTGGGTCGACAAGCCCGAGGACGAGGGTCGGCTCACGACCAGCGTCGAATGCGCGGAGTTCTTCGCGACGCGCGACCAGGCCCTGATCGCTCACGCCACCCAGGTCGACCCGACCGG
>JAYUBO010000065.1:0-11789 GCA_043740815.1 Frankiales bacterium
AACAGGAAGCGGTCGACGTCGTCGGCCGACGTCCCCCGCGACAGGGAGACCCGCACGTTTCCGTGGGTGAGGACTCCCATAGCGACCAGCACGTGCGACGGCTCGAGCGTCGAGGACGTGCATGAGGACCCGCTCGAGACCTCGAACCCGAGGGCGTCGAGTTCGCGCACCAGCGACTCCCCGTCGAGGTACAGGCACGAGAACGTCACCAGGTGCGGCAGCCTCAGCGTCGGGTGACCGACCACCTGCACGTCCGGGATCAGTGCCACCTGCTGGCGGATCCGGTCCACCAACGACCGCAGCCGGGTGTCCTGCGCTGCGCTCTCGGCGACCGCTGCCTCCAGGCCTACGGCGGCGGCCAGTACGGCCGGCAGGTCGACCAACCCCGGAGCCCGGCCCCCTTCGTGCTCGTCCTCGGGCCACGGCGAGCGGAAGCGCACGCCGGTGCGGACGGCCAGCACCCCGATCGGTCCACCGCCCCACTGTCGGGCCGAGCCGACGAGCAGTGACCACCCTGAGGGCACTGCGGCTCGGCCGAGGATCTGAGAGGCGTCCACCAATAGTGGGACCTCGGGGCAGGTCGCCTCCAGGATCAGCGCCAGCTCCGCGACGGGCTGGATGGTCCCCACCTCGTGGGAGGCCGCGATCAGGCACGCTAGCGCCGTACCGGGGTGGACACGAGCAGCGAAGTCGTCCACCGCGACCCTCCCGGTGGAGTCGACCGCGACAGCCTCGGGCGTCAGCTCGGCGCAGGCGTGAAGGACTGCGGAGTGCTCGATGGCGCTGTGTACGACGTGCGTGCCGACGCGCGCCCGCCCGGCGGCGGCGCCGCGGATCCCGGCGTACACCGCTGAGGTGCCGTTGGCCGTGAATGCCAGCTCCTCCGGACGGCACGCCAACACCGAGGCCACCGAGGCGCGAGCACCGTCGAGCAGCTGTCGGGCCCGTCGGCCGCTGGAGTAGAGGCGCGCGGGATCGGCCCAGCCGTCGTCGAGCGCGGCCAGGAAGGCCTCGCGGGCGCGCGGGTGAAAAGGCAGTCCGGAGGCAGCGTCGAGGAAGGTGCGCGGCGTCACGTGACGAACGCTAGGACACGACGACCCTCAGCAGGAGAGCTGTCCCGGTCTGCGATAACCTCGCCAGTGCTCCAGCAGCACACCATCGTTCGTTCTAGGGGAAGGGTCCGAGAGGTTGCGAACCACCTCCTCGTCGGCGCGACGGCTCGCCGTCGCTGCCTGCGCTACGGCGCTGATGACCAGCGGATGCTCGGGGCGCGAGGCCTACGAGAACACCTTCAACCTCGGCTGGCCCAGCCCGAAGACCGAGCAGGCGCACACCATGTACAACATGTGGCTCGGCTCGGTGGCCGCAGCTGCTGCCGTCGGCGTGGTGATGTACCTCATCATCGCTGTCACGATCGTCAGGGACCGCAAGAAGACCGAGGAACTCCCACCGCAGATCCGCTACAACCTCCCCATCGAGGTGCTGTATACGGTCGTCCCCTTCGTGATCATCGCCGTGCTCTTCTTCTATACAGCGGTGGCCGAGAACAAGGTCAACAAGTTGACCAAGAACCCAGATGTGACGATCGGCGTCGTGGGCTTCCAGTGGAACTGGCAGTTCAACTACATGAACGACAAGGTGCAAGTCACCGGCGAGCCCGCCGCCGGCCGTGCGGCCGTGCTTGTGCTGCCGGTCGACAAGAGGATCCGCTTCATCGAGACCTCCCCCGACGTCATCCACTCCTTCTGGGTGCCGGACTTTCTGTTCAAGCGTGACGTCATCCCGGGTCGACTCAACAGCTTCGAGCTCAGGCCAACCGTCGAGGGGACCTACACCGGCCGCTGCGCCGAGCTGTGCGGCGAGAAGCATGACCGGATGAACTTCACAGTGAAGGTGGTCTCGCAGTCGCAGTACGACAGCTACATCGCCGCTCTCAAGGCAGACCCGAACGCCGTCGCCAACTCGCTGAGCGCGGCTCTTCCGACTGGGAGCAACTGACGTGACCCTGATCTCCGATGCCGCGCCGCCCATTGCGAACCGCCGACCGTCACCGGGCGTCGGACGTAAGGCCGTCAAGATCCTGACGACGACCGATCACAAGGTGATCGGCTTGCTCTACCTGTGCACCGGTTTCGGCTTCTTCATCTTCTCCGGGATCCTTGCCGAGATCATGCGCGCTGAGCTGGCCCGACCGGGCCTGCAGTTCGTCTCGCAGATGCAGTACAACTCGTTGTTCACGATGCACGGCTCGATCATGATGTTCCTGGTGGCGCCGCCGTTGGCGTACGGCTTCACCAACTTCATCATGCCGCTGCAGATCGGCGCGCCGGACATGAGCTTCCCGCGCCTGAACGCCTTCTCGTACTGGCTGTACCTGTTCGGCGGGCTCACCGTCGTGGCCGGCTTCCTCACCCCCGACGGGGCCGCAGCCTTTGGCTGGTTTGCCTACGCGCCGCTCAACGACATCATCCACTCCCCGAGCGTCGGCTCGGACCTGTGGATCGTCGGCCTGATCACGTCGGGTCTCGGCACGATCCTGGGCGCCGTCAACTTCATCACCACGATCCTCACGCTGCGCGCGCCCGGCATGACGATGTTCCGGATGCCGATCTTCACCTGGAACATGCTCGTCACGTCCATCCTGGTCTTGATGGCCTTCCCGGTCCTCACCGCTGCCTTCCTGGCCCTCGAGGCGGACCGGCACATGGGCGCCCATGTCTACGACGTCGGCACAGGTGGCGCGATCCTGTGGCAGCACCTGTTCTGGTTCTTCGGCCACCCCGAGGTCTACATCGTGGCGCTGCCGTTCTTCGGGGTCGTCTCCGAGGTCATCCCGGTCTTCAGCCGCAAGCCGATGTTCGGCTACAAGGGCCTGGTTTTCGCGACCATCGGGATCGGCGCGCTGTCGATGACCGTGTGGGCCCACCACATGTTCGCCACCGGTGCGGTGCTGCTGCCGTTCTTCAGCTTCCTGTCGTTCCTGATCGCGGTCCCGACCGGGGTGAAGTTCTTCAACTGGATCGGCACCATGTGGCGCGGCCAGCTGAGCTTCGAGACACCGATGCTGTTCTGCATCGGGTTCTTGATCACCTTCCTGCTCGGCGGCCTGACGGGCGTGCTGCTCGCCAGCCCGCCGATCGACTTCCACGTGTCCGACACCTACTTCGTCGTGGCCCACTTCCACTACGTGGTCTTCGGTACGGCGATCTTCGGCTTCTTCGCCGGCGTGTACTTCTGGTTCCCGAAGATGACCGGACGAATGCTCAACGACCGTCTCGGCAAGGTGCACTTCTGGACCCTGTTCGTCGGCTTCCACACGACCTTCCTCGTCCAGCACTGGCTCGGTGACGAGGGCATGCCGCGTCGCGTGGCCGACTACAAGGCGAGCGACGGGTTCACTACCCTCAACACCGTCTCCTCGGTGGGCGCCCTGATCCTCGCCCTGTCGACGCTGCCGTTCCTCTACAACGTCTACGTCAGCTACACCCGTGGTGAGCGCGCCATCGGTGATGACCCGTGGGGCTTCGGCAACTCCCTGGAGTGGGCGACGTCCTGCCCGCCGCCGCGCCACAACTTCGTCACCATGCCGCGGATCCGGTCTGAGCGCCCGGCGTTCGACCTGCACTACCCCGAGGCCGCCGGCCGCGTGGACATGCACGCCACTCCGGAGCTGAGGTAGTCCTGTGAAGATCGAAGGCCTTCTCTTCGCCTTTCTGGCGGCCTTTTTCCTGGCCACCTCCGGGGTCTACTGGCTCGTCTCACGGGACCCCACCGGCTTCACCTGCCTGCTGCTGACCGGCGGCATGGCACTGATCATCGGTTACTACGTGCTGTTCACGGCTCGGCGTCTTGATGCTCGCCCGGAGGACCGCGAGGACGCCGAGATCGCCGAGGCCGCTGGTGAGGTCGGCTTCTTCGCTCCGCACTCGTGGTGGCCGGTCGCGATGGCTGCTTCTTTCACCCTGACGACGATCGGGTTGGTCTTCGGTCCGTTCCTGATCTTCATTGGGCTCGCCGCCCTCGCCGCCACTGTGTCTGGCCTGCTGTTCGAATACTACGTCGGCGTCAACCGCACCCAGGCCTTCACGCTGTCGACGATCGAGGCCATGGGGGAGAGCGCCACCTCCACCACCAAGTTCCTGGGTGAGCAGCACTAACCTCGGCCTCAGGATTGCCGCTGGTCCTAGCCGAAGGTGACCGATCCGGTCGTGTTCGGGAGCAGCAGAACCCAGACCGGCCCAGCAGCCAGGGTGATGTCCTTGCCCTTGGCATCGAGGTAATGGGTCGCGCCCAGGCCGTTGCGACGCCACGTGCCGGTGATCTGTTTGCCGTCCCGCAGGATGACCACTTTTCCGGAGCCGGTGCTGACGGTCCTCGGAGTCGTCTCACCGTGGACGTCCCTGAAGCCGCTGCCGAAGATCTTGACGGTTTGGATAATCACGGTTTTTGGCGCCGCCCCGTTCGTGACGCTCCCGTTCTGAGACACCGAGTAGACGCCTCGGGGCGCGTTCCAGAGCAGCCCCACGGTGGTGTCCGGCGAGAACCGCACCGTCGCGGTTGGTGTCGGCACTCCACCGACCAGGGGACCGAACCGGAACCCGATGTCGACCGGTCCGTTGCCGGGCTTGGCGGCAGCCAACTTGGCAGCGGTCGTGAAGAAGTTGCGGGCGTCGATGCGGAAGGCCCCGAGGCGGTAAGCGGCGGGGACCGCATCGTAGGAGGCAACCCTGAGCCAGCCCCTGTTCTCGGCGTTGCGGAAGATCGCCAGGACACCGGGCTGAGCACCGCTGAACCCGACCGGGATCTTGCCGAATGCCCGAAGGACGTCGACGTCGGACTCGCGGCCGCTGCGGATCGGGCCGATCTCAGTGCTTGCGGCGAGATCACTCTCAAAGATCGCCAGGAAGCGAGTCAGGCCTCCTTCGACGATTTCCTGGTAAACGACGGCTGCCTTGTCCAAGCCCGTCTGGTAGGGCCTGGCAAGCGGCGCGTTGTCGACCTTGATCGCCACGAGCGAGCCCTTCGACACCTGCACCGTGCCGCTGAGCAGGTCGCGGCGGGCGATCACGGCCTTGAGCACGGCGGGCGGTGAGGGTGTGGTCGATACCGTCGGTGACGGTGAGGGCGCCGCAGCGGGCCTGCCCTGGGCGGAGCACCCGACCAGTGTCAGGGACAAGGACAACAGGACAACCAGCGGGACCCTCGAGGACATGCCACGACGATAGTTCGCCTGGCACGCGCAGGGTGTCACCTGCGGGCGGTGACCGCCGTGTCGTCCACCTCGACCTACGGCGGCCGCAACGCCGAACGCCCCGCTCCCACAGCGGGAACGGGGCGTAACGGGCCTGGGTTGGGCTAGTCGACAGTGCCTTCGAGCTGTCGCTGATCGGTGGGTTCCTCGACCACGACGCCCCCCTTGGGGCGGAAGAATCCACGCGGCTTCGAGGCGATCGCAGCAGCCGAAGCGTGCGCGGCTTCGCTGCGCGCAAGCAACTCGCGTCGCTCGGGTGTGGTGGCCAGCAGCACGCCGTACTGCGAGGGCAAAGCGACGGTCTCCTCGATGAACTCGCCCGAAGGCAAGCGCCGGATCGTGCCCGACTCGATGCCGTGGTGCAGGAGGTCGTCGTCTGCGTGCTGGAGCGACAGACAGATCCGCTTGGTGAGCACGTAGACCAGTGGCGGGACGAGGAACAGTGCGGTGCGCAGCGTGTAGGTGATCTCGTTGATGGACAGGTGGAAGATGGTGGCGATGATGTCGTTGCCGCCGGCAATCATCAAGATCACGTAGAAGCTGATCGCCATGGCGCCCAAGCCGGTGCGGACCGGCTTGTCGCGGGGCCGGTCGAGCAAGTTGTGGTAGCCCTTGTCGCCGGTGAGCTTGGCCTCGATGAAGGGGTAGAGCAAGAGAAGCACGAACAGCACACCAGGGAGGATCTGCGTGGGGACCAGGACGTTCGGCGAGAATGTATGCCCCAGCGTTCGGAGCTCCCAGTTTGGCATCAGCCGGGTCGAGCCGTCGAGGAAACCGACGTACCAGTCGGGCTGCGAGCCGGCCGAGACCTGGGAGGGGTCGTAGGGCCCGTACAGCCAGATCGGGTTGATCTGGGCCAGCCCACCCAGGCCAGTCATGACGGCGAAGACGAGGAAGAAGAATCCGCCAGCCTTTGCAGCGTAGGCCGGATAGATTCTGGAGCCCACGACGTTGGTCTCCGTGCGACCGGGACCAGCGAACTGGGTGTGCTTCTGGAACCAGATCAACATCATGTGGAAGGTGATGAGCCCCAGGATGATGCCGGGTACCAGCAGGATGTGGATCGGGTAGAGGCGCTCGATGATCGCGCCGCCGGGGTACTCGCCGCCGAACACGAGGAAGGCAGCCCAGGTACCGACGACCGGGATGGACAGGGCGATGGAGTAGGCGATGCGCAGCCCGGTGCCGGACAGCAGGTCATCAGGCAAGGAGTACCCCGCGAAGCCCTCGACGATGCCGAGGATGAGCAGACCGACGCCGATGAGCCAGTTGAGCTCGCGCGGCTTGCGGAACGCGCCGGTGAAGAAGACTCGCATCAGGTGAACGACGATCGAGGCCATGAACAGCAGTGCGGCCCAGTGGTGGATCTGCCGCATGATGAGGCCACCGCGCACATCGAAGGAGATGTGCAGCGTCGAGGCGTAGGCCGCCGACATCGGGATGCCCCTGAGCGGGATGTAGGACCCGTTGTAGATGACCTCGCGGCTGCTGCCCTCGTAGAACAGCGTCAGGTAGGTACCCGTGAGCAGCAGCACGATGAAGGAGTACAGCGCGATCTCGCCCAACATGAACGACCAGTGATCGGGAAAGACCTTGTTGAGGCTGCGCTTGACGAAGTTCGACGAGCCGAGCCGGTCATCCACCCAGACGGCAGTGCCAGTGGCACCCTTTTCCACGAGTGTGGCCATCTAGTTACCCACCTTGTCTGAGTACGACGGCTTTCGCTCCCAGAAGCTGGGGCCTACCGGCTCGCTGAAGTCTCCCTGCGCTATGAAGTATCCGTCCGAGTCGACGGAGATCGCCAGTTGGGGCAGGTTGCGCGCTGCCGGCCCGAACAGGGCCTTGGCGCCGTTGGCGGCGTCGAAGGTCGACTGGTGGCACGGGCAGAACAGGTGGTGCGTCTGCGCTTCGTACAGCTTCACCGGGCAGCCCAGGTGGGTGCAGATGACGGAGTAGACGATGTGGCCGTCCCGGACCCAGTCCTTGCGATCGGGGACGGTGTGCAGGACGTCGGGCTCCATCCGGATCAGCAGGGCAGCTGAGTCGGCCATCCGACGGCCACCGGGGACGTCGGGAAAGACGGACTTGACGCCACCGACCTCGAGGTCACCGAGCTTCACGGGGCGGCCGAGCTCGTCGAGAAGGCGCGCGCCGGCCTTCCAACCCGTGTGGGACAAGATCCGCTCTTTGTGCTGGAACTTTCCGAAGCCGAAGAGCAGCGGGATCGGCAAGATCGCGAGCGACCCGGCACCGAGGAGCAAGCTGTTGCGAAGCAGGGACCGACGCGGCAACCCGGAGTCCTCGGCACCGCTCTTGAGCAGCTCAGCCGCAGCGGACCGGTCGGCCGGGTCGGATGCGAGGTCGTGGCGTTCCTGGACGGTCTCCTCGTCGACCATGAGGGTCTTGGCCCACAGCACGGCGCCGGCGCCGACCCCGGTGAGCGCGAGCGTCATGAAGATGCCTAGTAGCGGCGTGTAGTACTGGTAGCCGTTCTTGCCGAAGTCGAACGGCGCGGCGATGTAGCTCACGACGAAGCCGATGACGCCGACGACGGAGAGGAGGAACAGCGTCGCGACGGCCCGCTCGGCGGCCCTGGCGCGCTGAGGGTCGTCCCGGAGGCGGCCCCCGGGGACGTTGCCTTCGGCGGGTGGCGTGGCGTGCGTGCTCGGGGCGACCTGGGCCCCGCCGTGGCCGGCCCGGCTGTCGGACTGCACGAACCCGGCCGTGGTCAGGGTCTCGGAGCTGCCGTCGTCCTCGGGCGAGGACAGCCGGTCCCTGATGGAGTCACTCATGCGCGTGCTCCGATCCAGAGCGTGACGAGGATGAGAGCGCCGATCCCCACCAGGAAGATCACCAGGCCCTCAGGAATGGGGCCGAAGTGCCCGAGGGAGGCGCCACCCGGGTCCTTGTTGTCGTTGGTGATGAAGCGGACGTACCTGGTGACGGCGCGCTTCTCATCCGGGGTCAGCTGGTTGTCGCTGAAGCGCGGCATGCTCTCGGGGCCGGACTGCATCGCGGCGTAGATGACTCGCTCGTCGGCCTTTTTCAGGGCCGGGGCGTACTTCGAGCGGGTCAGCGCACCACCAGCACCGGCGAAGTTGTGGCAGCTGGAGCAGTTGGTTCGGAACAGGTCACCACCAAGGGCCAGGTCGCCGTCGGTCAACGAGCCGGTCGGGACCATCGGTCCGCCGCCCATCGACTGGATGTAGGCAGCGAGTTGGTCGATCTGCGCCCGGTTGTACTTGACCTTCTTACGCGCCGCCTGAGACGCGCCGTTGGCCAGCGGCATCCGCCCGGACCCGACCTGGAACACGACCGCGGAAGCGCCGACGCCGACCAGCGAGGGACCACCTGCGCCACCCTGGTTGTTCAGGCCGTGGCAGGTGGAGCAGCCCTGAAGGTAAAGCTGCCGGCCTTCCTTCACCGCGATCGACTGGTTGGTGCCGACGTCGGCCTTGCCCCTGGGGGCGGCCAGCGCCGTGTAGAGCCCACCGACCAGGATGAGCGCCAGGACGACGACCGTGTAGCCGGACATCTTGGTGCGTAGGGTGCTCACGCTGCGGACCTCACTTGATCAGGTAGATGGTCGCGAACAGCCCGACCCACACGACATCGACGAAGTGCCAGTAGTAGGACACGACGATGGCGCTGGTGGCCTTCTCAGGCGTATAGCGGCCGACGGTGGATCGAAGGAGCACGAAGATGAAGGCGAACAAGCCCCCGATGACGTGCAGCCCGTGGAAGCCCTCGGTGAGAAAGAACATCGACCCGTAGCCATCGCTGTGGATCGTGTTGCCGTCGTGGTACTGGCTGCGGAACTCATTCGCCTGGCCCAGCACAAAGGTCAGGCCCATGAGGAAGGTGACGAAGAACCATCGGCGCAGACCGTAGACGTCACCCTCCTCCGCTTTGAAGACACCGATCTGGCATGTCACCGAGCTCAGGATCAGGACCGTGGTGAAGACGGCGGCGTAGACGACGGCCAAGTGCACGTTCTTGGGCGGCCAGTTGCCGGCACCGGTCGTGGACCGGATCGTGAAGTACATCGCGAACAGCGCCGCGAAGAACATGAGCTCGGAGGACAGCCAGACGATCGTCCCTATCGACACCATGTTGGGGCGTGTCAGGGAGCCGTGAGCTGGGGCCTTCACAGGCACGGAGGCAGTAACCACAGCGACATTCTGGCAGGGTCCGGCGCTGTCTTCCACGCGGGGGGTTCCGGCGCGCCGCGAGGGTTCGGCGGGCCTAGGCTGGCGCCATGTCCTTCGCGCTGACCGGACCGGGCGGTCTGCCCCCCTTCGGCACGCTCACGGTGCTGACCCAGGCCCGCCCTCCGCTGCTTCCGACACTCGCGATCACCCTCACCGGGGTGCTCTACCTCTACGGCGTGAGAAGGCTCACGTCGCGCGGTGACGCCTGGTCGTGGGGCCGCACCGCAGGCTTCTTCGGAGGTCTGGCGGTCCTGTTCGTGGCCCTGTGCTCCGGGCTGGCCCGCTACGACCTGCTGCTGTTCGGCGCCCACATGGTGCAGCACATGCTGTTGTCGATGGTCGCTCCCGTCTTCCTGGCCCTCGGCGCCCCGGTCACCCTCGCGCTGCGAACCCTCCCTTCGCGCCCGCGCTCACGCCTGCTCGCCCTGCTGCACTCCCGGTTCGCCCGCATCGTGACGTTCCCCGCGATTCCCTGGCTGCTGTTCATCGCCTCGCCCTTCGCCCTCTACTTCTCCGGCTGGTACGACGCGACGCTGTCGTCGGCGGTCCTGCACGACCTGCTGCACCTGCACTTCGTGCTCGTGGGCTCCCTGTTCTTCTGGCCCATCCTCGGCATCGACCCGGTGCCCGGCCGGGTGAGCCATCCCTTCCGAATCCTCATGCTGTTCGCCTCGATGCCGTTCCACGCCTTTCTCGGCGTGGCCATCATGAGCGTCGGGGACGACGGCAAGGGGCTGCTGGCCGCGCGGCACTATCTGCCGCTGATCGGTCGGGCCGACGCGGTGTTCCAGCAGCAGGTCGGCGGCGGTCTGATCTGGTCCTCGGGTGACATCGTCGGACTGCTGTTCATCTTCGTGGCCGTCGCCCAGTGGATGCGGGCCAGCGAGCGGGAGGCGGCCCGCGAGGACCGGCGGCTCGATCGGCTCGAGGCCGCGGGCCGGCTGTGACTGCGGTGTTGCCGTGACTCCGGGCCGAGGATGAGGCTGTTCACGCGCAAGCGCGCGGCACCGACCCTTACGGCATACCGCGATGGGGGGGACCTGGTCGTATTGGTCAGCGCGCCGGACGCGGCGCGGGCCGACTCCGAGGTGTTGGCCGACAGTGGGCTGGACTTGACGCGGCCGCTCCTCGTGCGGCACCACCTCCTGCTGCCCGACGCCGCGGCTGTGGTGCGCGCCGGGGAGCTGCTGGCCCAGGATGGCTACCAGCTCACCGTCGTCGAGCACGGCACCGTCATCCATGTCCGGGCCTGGCGCACGCAGGTCCTCACGGCCATGTCCGCGTCGCAGGAGCGGTCCAGGATGGCGGGACTGGCGCAGCGCCTCGGCGGCGACGTGGCGGGCTGGGACGCCTGCGGACCGCCCTCGACCGGGCCGGAGGAGTGCTCTGCTCACGGTGAGGTCTCCCGCTAGTCTCAGCGTCATGGACAGCCACGCCGCCGGCACGCCCCGTACCCACACGGTCCTGGTCTACAGCGACGATCCGAAGCTTCGGGACACCATCCGGATGGCGATCGGTCGCCGACCCGCACCAGACCTGGGCCGGATCGAGTACGTCGAGTGCGCTTCCGGTGACGAGGTCCTCGCCGCCCTGGACGCGGGCGGCATCGCCGTGGCCGTCCTGGACGGCGAAGCCCGCCCGACCGGCGGGATGGGCCTGGCCAAACAGGTCAAGGACGAGCTGAAGGACTGCCCGCCCACCCTGGTCCTCGTCGCCCGCAAGGACGACGCCTGGCTGGCTTCGTGGTCGCTGGCCGACGCCGTGCAGCCCCTGCCGGTCGACCCCTTCTCGCTCGCCTCGGCAGTCTCGGAGCTGGTGCGGCACCGCGAGGCTGCCTTGCCCGTGCGCCGCGCCGCCGCCGTCTAGGTCCGCGTGTCCCAGACCTGGGCAGGGCTGCTGTCGACGCTGCTGGCCGGACAGTCGCTCACCTCCGCGGACACCGGTTGGGCGATGCGCGAGATCATGTCCGGAAACGCCACGCCGGCCCAGACGGCGGGCTTCGTCGTCGCCCTGCGGGCCAAGGGCGAGACCTCCGAGGAGGTCACCGGCTTCGTCGACACGATGCTGTCGTTTGCCGCCCCCGTCGCCGTCGAGGGACGTGTCGTCGACACCTGCGGTACCGGTGGAGACCGTTCCAACACGGTCAACATCTCCACGATGGCCGCCCTCGTCGTCGCCGGTGCGGGCGTACCGGTTGCCAAGCACGGCAACCGGGCGGCCTCGTCGGCCTGCGGCTCGGCGGACCTGCTCGAGGAGCTCGGCGTCGTCGTGGACCTGCCCGCCCCGGTCGTGGGCGCGTGCGTGGCCGAGGCGGGGATCGCCTTCTG